>JANOIR010000217.1:0-55821 GCA_031407765.1 Vicinamibacteraceae bacterium | reverse complement strand
GGTGCTGCCGTCGCTCCCCGCCGTGTGCGACGACCCGGTCGCGGCCACCCTACGCCGCACGCGGATAGCGCAGGCGGAGGCGGCGACGGAGCGTCGGGGCGTCGGCGCGTGGCGCTGGGCCGTGCCGGTCGCCGCCGTGGTCGGCGCCGCGGTGGCAGCGGCCTGGTGGACGTCGGCGCTCGTCGAAGGGCCGCGGATGGCGACCCGCGATCTTCCCCCGGCGGTCGCGCCCACACCGCCACCCATCGCGCCAGTGCGCCGGACGCCGACGAGAGCTCCGGCCGCGGCATCGCAGACGCCGAGGTCGCGGCAACAGCCTCGCGTCGTGGCGACATCCGCGCCGATTGGCGTCGACGTACGACCGAAGATCGATCCGGTCATCGCACTGGCGCACGCGCTCCAAGACATTCCGGACGAGGCTTGGTATGCCGCCCAGGCCAGGGCCGAGAGCCCCATCGGCGCCGCCGACCTGTCGATCACGCCCATCGTCGTGCCATCGCTGGTCACGCCGCCGATCGCGGCTTCGCCGCCTACACCACCCATCCAAGGAGAATCCTGATGCCCGCCCTTCGTTTCCTCTTCGCGCTCTGTCTCCCGCTGGCGTTGGCCGTCACCGACGCCCGCGCGCAGGAGGCGCCGCCAGCGCCGACGGAGGTCCCGAAACCGCCGTCGAACGACCCCCCGGGCCTCCTCTCGGAGCGCAACGTCCGCGTCGACGTGACGGTCACCGTGAAGGGGACCGACAAGACCGTGGCCAAATCGCTGTCGCTGGTCGCCGCCGATGGTCGGAAGGGCCAGGGGCGGGCAGGCGTCGAACTGCCCATCGTCATGCAGACCCATCCAGACCCCGCGGTCAGAGCCAACGTGAGCTACCGCGGCGTAGGCATCAACGTCGACGCGGCACCTCGCATCCTGGCGTCGGGCAAGATCTCGGTGTCGATGAAGCTGACCTTCTCGAACGTGCTCCAGGTGCCCTCCGGCGGCGGTGAGCGTCCGAGCTTCGGCAACGGCGAGCACGAAGTGAGCGCCATCGTCTTCGAGAGCGGCAAGCCGCTCGTCGTGCTCGAAGGCGGCGATCCGGAGACCGGACGCACCTACGTCGTCGAAGTGAAGGCGACGATCCTGAAGTAGCGCAATCAGCGCGGCAGGGCCGAGAGGACTTCGCCGAGCAATCGCGACGCCTCACCGGCCTTGCTGTTCGCGTCGAGGCTCAACTTGGCGGCCAGGTCGCGCGCCGACATGATCTGCTGCAGCGCGCCGTCGACCTTGGTCGCGAGATCGTCCAGATCCTGGTCCCGCAGCGCGGAGGTGGCCGCAGCCAGCGGCGGCTTCGCGTACTCCAGGTGCTGCGCAGCGTTGCCGAAGTTGGCCGAGTGGAGACTCAGTTGCGCGTCGAGGACCTGGGCGCGCGACTCGAGCAGCATCACGCGCAGCCGCGTCGCGTCGGCCTCGGCTCGCGCGGGCGCGGTGCTCGACCGACCGTAGTACCAGGCCCCGAGCACGAGCATCGCGACCACTGCGAAGGCGATCCCCGCCTTGGCGAGCCCCGACGTTTTCGGCGGCGGCGCCGGAGCGGGGACGGGCAGGATGGTCGGGTCGTCGACAGTCATACCCCGACCATGTTACGCCACGCGTCCTGCTGCGCGCGCAGTGGCGCCAGCCGGGTCTGCTCCAGGTTGTCCCGATAAAACAGGTTGTAGGTGTCGAACGGGATCAGCCGCCCGTCCTTCGGGTGGACGATGTGCACGCAGCTCTTCTTCACCGAGCGCACGTCGAAGGCGTAGGCGTCGATGAACTGCATGATGATGATTCGGAACAGGTTCTTGTAGCCGAGCCCCGCCGGCACCTGCACCGCCGGCAGGCAGCAGAGCAGGTCCTGCAGGCTGCCGATGCTCGACGACGGCGAGTGGTTGGTGGCGAACAGCTTGAGGATGCCCTGCCGCACCTGCTCGTCGCGTTCGTAGACGATCGTGTTGCGGCCGCCCTCGATCAGCACCTTGGGATCGACCAGGCCCGTCAGCGGGATGACGTTGCCGTCGACCTTGAGCGCGTAGGCCATGGCCAGCGCGTCGGGATGGCACGGCACGGGAATCACGTCCTCGGGCTGGAACACCGACGTCTGCTCGAGGATGCGGCGGCGCACTTCGGTGAGGGTCAGCCGATCGCGCTCGGCGTCGTAGCCCTCGAGCCGTCCCGCCGCCTGCACCGGCTGCAGGGTCACGCCGCGCACGCACGGCTGCTCGAGCGCGAAGTCGATGATCTTGCCGATCTCGTGGTCGTTGACGCCCTTCTCCACCGTCACGACCAGCGTGGTCGAGAGGTTGTGGCGGTTCAGCCGCTCCAGCGCCTTCTCGCGGATGCCGCGCAGGTCGGCGCCACGCAAGCGCATCAGCGCGTCGCGCTCGAACGAGTCGAACTGGAGGTAGACCTCGAAGTTCGGCATGTAGGCGACCATTCGCTCGACGAAGGCCTCGTCCTGCGCGATCTTGATGCCGTTGGTGTTCACCATCAGGTGGCGGATCGGCGTCTTCTTGGCCATGTCGAGGATGGCGAAGAAGTCCGGATGGATGGTCGGCTCGCCGCCCGAGATCTGCACGACGTCGGGCTCGCCCTCGTTGCGCACGACGGCGTCGAACATCTTCTGCACCGTCGCCAGGTCGCGGAACTCCGGCCGGTGCACGCCGCTGTCGGCGTAGCAGATCGGGCAGGTCAGGTTGCAGGCGTCGGCGATCTCGACCAGCGACAGGCATGTGTGCTGCTCGTGGTCGGTGCACAGCCCGCAGTCGTAGGGACAGCCCCACTTGACCGGCGTGTTGTAGCGCAGCGGCATCTCCGGGTGCTTGAGGAACACCTCGCGGCACCGGCGGTAGTAGTCGACGTCGTCGGCGACCAGCACGCGCTCGGCGCCGTGCACCGGGCAGTGCTTCAGCATCAGCACGCGATCGTCCTCGAAGACGATCTTGGCGTCGACGCGGCGATAACACGTCGAGCAGATGGAGATCGCGGTGTCGTAGAACAGATACGGTCGGGTACGCGCCATGACGGCTACTCCCTCGCTTGAAACCGGCGCCGAATCGTTGCGGCCCCACAAGAAATGCGCGAAGCCATCGTGCGCAGGCTCATCGCTCCCGGCTTCGCTCGACGGTCCGGTAGTGCTCGCCGACCACCGACAGTCCGGCGGCCCCGAGGGCGATGACGAGTCCCACCAGGAAGACCGCACATCCTGCGAGCGCTAGCGGGCCGCGCACGCGAGCCGGCACGTGGAGCGTCGGCTCGCCGAAGACGATCATCGTCGTACCGAGGAACCCGCCAGCAGCGATCAGCGTTCCCGACAGCGAAAGTGGCAGCGTCAACCTCGAGCTGGGCCACGCCTCACGCTGGCGGCGACGCGATACGCGGAACACCGTGAGCAGCAGCGCGCATGAGGTCGGCACAAGACTGGCGAAGAACAGCACCGCGAAGAAATTCGCAATCCCTTCGGGGTCCCTGCTCGGGCGCATGAAGCGGCGCTCGAACTCGGCGCACGATCCCGCCGCGACGATCCCGAAGGCGACGGCAATCAGCGCCGCCTGCCACACGCGAGGCCGTCCCGCGGGCTCGCCCGGCACAACCGGCGATCCGTCCTCAATCGCCACGATCATCGCGCGACTGGTCGCCCGAAGATTAGCCGCCCGAGCGCGATGGCGAACAGCTCGCCAGCGCCGAGCGCGAGCCCGATGCCGGCGACGAACAGCGCCCCGAGCCCCATGGCGAGCGGAAACAGCGCGTCGGTAACCCCGGTCATCGCCCAGCCGCCACAGCCGCCGATGGCCAGGGCCACGCCGGCCACGCTCATCAGCAGCGCCTGCGCGACGCTTGGCCATGCCTCCGCGACTCGCCGCCGCCACAGCCGGAACACGAGCAGCGCGAAGGCGCCGGCCGCGAGCGGGACGCTGGCGAGGAAGAGGAACATCAGCGCGTCCGTGACAGGCCCGTTCGTGCGACTCGCGAAGGCGGCACACGCACCGCCGGCAATGCCGCCGAAGGCGATGAAGAGCAGCGCCGCCTGCCAGATCCGCGGCCGTCCGGCCGGCGTGCCCGGCGGCAGGAAGGGCGCGCCCGCGGGCGCCGATGACGGAGGAACCGATGACGACGGGACCGAGGGGGCCGGTGGTTCGGTCATGTGTGGTCCCGGAGCGGCCCCATCGTACGCGAAGCCGCGCGTGCCTGGTGAATCCGGTTCACTCGACGCCCAGCGACGGCTCGCCGATCACCAGCACCTGGAGATCGCCGACGTTGGTGTCGGTCGGTCCCGTGCGGACGAGATCGCCGAGCCGATCGAGCGCGTGGTACGCGTCGTTGTCGGCAAGGCTGGCGTCGATGTCCACGCCAAGGCCTCGGGCTCGCGCCTGCGTCGTGGTGTCGACGAGGCCCCCGGCCGCGTCGGTCGGGCCGTCGATGCCGTCGGTGCCGGCGCTGAGGAACGCCGCGGGCTCGGCGAGCGACGCCAGCGATACCGCCACCGCGAGGGCCAGCTCCTGATTGCGGCCGCCGCGGCCCTTGCCCACGACGCGGACCGTGGTCTCGCCGGCGCCGATCACGCAGACCGGACGAGGCAGCCGCCGCGACACCTCGAGCGCCTGCGCCACGAACGCCGGCCCGGCGTCGCGCGCCTCGCCGACGATCGGCGCCTCGATCGTGATCGTCGAGAAGCCGCGATCGATCGCGGCGTTCCTGGCCGCGTCCATGGCGTCGACGCGGCTGCCGATCAGATGCCAGGCGGCGCGCGCCAGCCGCGGATCGCCGGGCTTCGGCGTCTCCGCGAGCTCACCTCTGGCACCCGCCTCGAGGCGATCGCGCACGGCAGCCGGCAGGCGCGCCAGCACGCCGCGGCGGGTCACGACGGCCAGTGCCTCGGCCCACGTCGATGCATCGGGCGCGGTCGGCCCCGATCCAATCACGCCCGGGTCGTCAGGCACCGGCCCGACGACATCCGAGAGCGCGAAGGTGGTGACCTCACAGCGGGCCGCGGCCGTGAGACCGCCGCCCTTCACGGCCGAGAGGTGCTTGCGGACCGCGTTGAGCTCGCCGATCGACGCGCCCGCCTCGAGCAGCAGCTTCGTCGTCGCCTGCTTGTCGGTCAGCGTGATGCCGTCGGCCGGCGCGCAGAGCAGCGCCGAGGCGCCGCCCGACAGCAGCACGAGCAGTGATTCGTCGGCGGCGGCACCGCGCGCGAGATCGAGTGCCGCGCGGCCCGCGGCCTCGCTCGCCTCGGTCGGGATCGGATGCCCGGCGCGCACCGTGGCCACCGACGCCGGCCACTCACCCGCCCAGTGCGTCGAGACGATCAACCCGCGCTCGATCATGATCCCGGCGTCGAGCGCGGTGCGCATCATCACGCCGGCCGCCTTCCCCGTCGCGATGACGCGGACGCCACCGCGACCCGGCCTGGCCGCCAGCCACGCGTCGAGGGCGGGACGCAGGCGCACGCCAGCATCGACCGCCGCGACGCCCGCACCGGCGATCGCCCGCGCCGCGTTGCGCAGGCGCGCCAGGACCTCGGCGTGCTCGGGGACGCGCGTCATGGCGATGGAACTGGGGACGAAACGATCAGTGGTGGTTCTTCGGGTCGGACCAGGCGGACAGGTTCGTCACCTGATCGAGCTGCCGCAGGAGGCAGCTCACGATGCGATCGCAGTCGCAGTTGTCGCACAGCTCGCCCAGGTGATCGAGCGTGTGGCAGATGGCCTGGTCGACCTGGGCCACGGCGCGCGGCGAGAAGTGCTCGCGCTGGGCGTGCAGGCACTGGCGATGCCGCATGAACTCTTCCCGGATGAATGCTTCGCGCATGGTGGCGCCGCACGTCGGGCGCTGGGTCGGCACCGGCGACGCGGAACGCGTCGCATCGGGCTGGGTCATTCGGCGGCGACTCGCACTCGGCATACCTGGTGAAGAAGCTGACCGTAGACGACTTGCCGGTAAAACCACTCTACGGGTCCGCCTCCCGGACTGTCAAGGTTCTTTCCAGGCCGCGACGACGCCGGCAAGCGCGCCGACAACCACGCTCGCGGCGACCAGCGCGACCACCATGCCGCGGCCCAGGAACACCGCGGCGCCGGTTCCGAACGCCTGGCCGATCTCGGGGCCGATCTGCGCATTGACCGCCCCGAAAGCGGCCCACAGCAGCAGCACGGCGGCGAGCGCACCGGCCAGCGTCTGCAGCATGCCTTCGACGACGAACGGGCCGCGGATCGCGGAGGGCGGCATGCCGAGCAGGAACAGCACGACGGTCTCGTCGCGCCGCGTGAGATAGGCGAGGCGCAGCACGCTGGTGATGGTCACGACCGCCGCGAGCACGATGACCGCGGCGAGGATGAACCCGCCTTGCCGCAGGATGCGCAGGCCGTCACTCAGCCGATCGAAGATGCGGCGATCGTAGCGGACATCCTCGACGACGCGGGTCGCCTGCAGCGCCTGCACGAGACTGCGCGTGTCGGCCTCGGAGACGCCGTCGCGCAGCCGTACGTCGAACGCCGGCGGCAGCGGGTTCTCGTCCAGCGTGCCGACCAGCGCGGCCAGCTCCGGCAGTTCGCGGCGGAAGCGATCGAGTGCCGCGTCGGCACCGACGAAGTTCGACGACGAGACCCCAGGATGCCGGGCGAGGATCTCGGCGACCGCGACCCGCGCCCGATCGCCGTCGCCGGGCTTGAGGTAGATCGTGAGCTCCGCCGTCGCCGACAGCCGCTCGAGGATCCGATCGACGTTGAGCGACACCAGCAGGACGGCGCCGGCGATGAACACCGCCGCCGCGATGATCGCGATCGCCAGCAGGCTCGAGCGCCAGCCGCGCGCCAGGCTGAGCGATGCCTCGCCGATCGAGTAGCGCAGCAGGGCGATCATACGGTCTCGGTGACGTGACCGTGCTCGAGGGTGATGACGCGCTTGCCGAGGTGCCGGATCAGCGCGCGATCGTGCGTCGCCACCAGCACCGTCGTGCCGCGGGCGTTGATGGCGCGGAACAGGCTCATGACCTCGAGCGAGAGCACCGGGTCGAGGTTCCCGGTCGGCTCGTCGGCGAGCACCAGCGTGGGGTCGTTGACGAGGGCGCGGGCGATCGACACGCGCTGCTGCTCGCCGCCGGAGAGCGTCAGCGGCCGATCGTCCTGGCGGCCGGCGAGGTTGACCTCGGACAGGGCCTGCAGCGCCCGCCCGCGCAGCTCCGCCTCGGGCACGCCCATCAGCCGCGGCAGCAGGGCGATGTTGTCGTAGACGGTCTTGCGCGGGATCAGCTTGAAGTCCTGGAACACCGTCCCCACCGTGCGGCGGTAGGCCTGGACCTGGGCCGCGCTCATGCGCGCGAGGTTGCGGCCGCTGACGATGATGTCGCCGCCGGTCGGCCGATCGGCGCGCAGCAGCAGGCGCAGGAGCGTACTCTTGCCGGCCCCGGACGGGCCGGTCAGGAAGACGAACTCGCCTTTCTCGATTTTGAACGAGACGTCGGCGAGCGCGTGAACGCCGGGCCGGTAGCTCTTGGAGAGCGAATGAACCTCGATCATCGCAGCCGCACGCGCAGATTACCAAAGACGGCGCGGATGTCGGCGGCGATCAGCCGGCGCGCGCCGCCCGGTTCCAGCCACAGCGTGATCTCGGGCATCTGCCGGCGCTGGACGCGCTGTTCGAGCCGCGCCTCGACGCGCCGCGCCTCGAGCGTGGTCCCGCCGGCGGCAATCCGCTCGATCGCGCCCGGCACGAGCACCAGCGTCGAGTGCTGGCCCCCCTCGACGATCGGCACGGCGACCCGGGCCCCCGGGGCCAGCGCCAGCGTCCGCACGTAGTAGAGCGCCGACACGGCGTCGCGCGCCTCCGGCCAGACGCGCAGTGACGGCCCGGATGGTTGACCGTCTGCACTCTGGGGCTGCGCCGAGCGCGCCGCCGGATCGTAGACGACGCGCTGATCGAGGGCGCGCCGGCCTTCGCGGATCCGCCGCTCGTGGACGAGCGGCCGCACCGCGTCGTCGGTCGTGGTCGTGAAGCGATCGTCCGCCTCGAAGAAGCGGGCCACCCACGGCGCGGTCCGCGCGCCAACGGCGAAGCGATGGCGGCCTGCGTCGGGCACCGGCTCGATCTCGAACGTGACCTGGCCGGCCTCGAGCGCGCCCGCCGGACTGTCCCAGGTGACGTCGTAGGTGAGGCGCTCCCCGGTCGCGAACGGCAGCGGTCCGGGCGGCGGCGGCACCGGCGCCGACGGCTCGCCGAGCCGCGCCTCCACCCCCGGCGACCACGCCAGTTCGTAGACGTAGCGCTCGCGGCCGTCTGCCTCGCGCAGATGCGCGCGCTCGATCAGCGGCCACGCCGACGTGTCGATGCGGGCCGGCGTCACCACGAAGCGCACCTCGAGATCGTGCAGCATCCAGGCGCCGTCGACGCTCGGAAAGGTCGAGAGCGCGGCGACCGCGCCGCCAAAAAACGGCGGCCGCTGGCCGCTGTAGCCGTTGACGATCGGCCGGCGATGGCCGAGCGCCTCGACCATCACCGGCGTGTTCTCGATGTCGCCGCCCATCGGCAGGTAGGCGACGGCGCCGGGGCCGGCCGCATCGCGCAGCCAGGCCGTCACCGCGGTCTCGGTGCGCGGCGCAGGCGTCCACGTGAGCGGGCCCGGGTAGTACTCGAGGGCCACGAGCGCGAGCAGGCCGACACCCCACCATGTCGCCCGCGGTCCTGCGGTCAGCTCGCGGACGCCAACGGCGGCCAGCGTAGCCAGGCCGAACCCAACCAGCACGCCGAACCGCGCCGGCGCGCGGATCGCCTGGAAGCCGAAGACCCAGCCATGCAGCGTGGCGTAGAGGGTGCGGACGCCGTCGGGGCCGAGCGACAGGACGAAGCCCGCCACGAGCGTCGCGGTCGCGGCCGCAGCCAGCGGACCACTGCCCCGCCGCCGCGCCACGACCAGGCCGTAGAGCGCCAGCGCGGCGACGACGAGACCGGGAAACAGCTCGTGCTCGGCACCGCGATCGGTGCGGAGCCAGCCGGTCCGGCCGTAGACGGCGTTGGCCTCGGGCGCGCTGACGTAGCTCGCCGGTGTCGCCGCGTGCCGCGCCGCCTCGAACAGGTTGCGGGCGAAGCCTTCCCGGCGCTGCATCTGGAGGTAGGGCCAGACGAACGGCGCCACCAGGACGGCGCCGACGATCGCCGCCAGGGCCACGCGCAGCGCGACCTTCACGGTGCGCCGCCCGCCCGTCGCGACGACCAGCGACACCAGGCTCACCGCCGCACCGACCGCGCCGATGACGCCGTAGTAGATCGAGGTCGCCGCCTGGAAGGCGCCCGCGGCGCCGAGTGTCAGCGCCGCGCGCCACGTGGGCCGCGCGACCAGCCGGTGCAGTGCCAGGGCAACCAGCGGCATCGCATAGGTCGCCTGCAGCTGCAGGTGGCCGAGATGCGCGACGTGGTACGGCCAGAACCCCCACACGGTGCCGGCGACGAGCGCGCCCCAGCGCGAGCCGGTCACCTCGCGGGCGAACACGTGCATGGCCAGAGCCGAGGCGAGGAGCGACAGCACGAAGAGCGCGTTGTAGGCGGCGACGGCGCTGCCGGTCAGCGCGTAGATCGGCCACACGCCGAGCGCGACGACGAGGAAGTGATCGGAATACGTGAGGGTCTGGCGGGCCGGATGGAAAATCGGCGCGTCGAAGACGCGGCCGGTGACGAGATCGAGCGGCGCCCGGCTGATGGTGTCGAGATCCCAGCCCAGGATCCAGAGATTCAGATAGGGATCGCCGGGGCCGTGCAGCGCGGCGAGCCGCGAGAACGGATCGCGCGCCAGCGGCCAGGTGAAGACGACCGCAAGCAGCGTGTACCACGCAAGCGGCAGCAGCCGCCGCAGCGTCGGCATGCGCCGCCTATGCCGCTCCCGGTGGACCGAGCTCGCGCGCCAGCAGACTGCCGGCCAGCTTCGGGTTGGCCTTGCCCTTCGCCGCTTTCATCACCTGGCCGGTGAGGAAGCCGAGCGCGGCCTGCTTGCCCTTGCGGTACTGCTCGACGGCGTCGGTCTCTTTCTCGATCACGCCCCGCACGATGGCGAGCACCGCGCCTTCGTCGCTGACCTGCCCCAGGCCGTCGGTCTTGACGATCTCGTCCGGGGCACGGCCGGAGGTGAACATCGTCTCGAACACCGCCTTCGCCGTCGGTCCGTTGATCGTCCCGGCGTCGACGAGCCGGATCAGCGCGGCGAGACCGTCCGGCGTGACCGTGGTGAGAGCGCCGATCTCCAGATCGCTGGCCCGCAGCAGCCGCAGCAGCTCGCCCATGATCCAGTTGCTCGCCGCCTTCGGGTTGGCGGCGGCGGCCGTCTGCTCGAAGAAGCGGGCCAGCGCCGCGCTGTGCGTCAGCACACCGGCGTCGTAGGCCGGCAGACCGTATTGCGCCGTCAACCGCTCGCGCAGCTTCTCCGGCAGCTCCGGCAGCTCCGCCTGCCAGCGGGCGAGGTCGGCGCCGGCGATCCGCAGCGGCGGCAAGTCAGGCTCGGGGAAGTAACGGTAGTCGTGCGCCTCTTCTTTGCTGCGCATCGACTCCGTGCAGCCGGCATCGGCGTCCCACAGCCGCGTCTCCTGCACGATCCGCCCGCCCTCACGCACGACCGCGCTCTGCCGCACGATCTCGTACTCGATCGCCTTCTGCACGAAGCGGAACGAGTTGAGGTTCTTGATCTCGACCTTGGTGCCGAGCGTGGTCGTCCCCACCGGACGCACCGAGACGTTGGCGTCGCAGCGCAAGCTGCCCTCTTCGAGGTTGCCGTCGTTGGCACCGACCGTGGTCAACACGTCGCGCAGGCGGCTGAAGAAGTCCGCCGCCACGGCGCCCGACCTGATGTCGGGCTCGGTCACGATCTCGACGAGCGGGGTCCCGGCACGGTTGAAGTCGAGGCAGGTGCCGGTCGCCGCTTCCGGTGTGTCGTGCAGCGACTTGCCGGCGTCCTCTTCCATGTGGACGCGGGTGATGCGCACGCGGTGCGACTCGCCATCGGCCTGCCACACGACGAGGCCGGCGAGGGCGAACGGCCGCTCGTACTGCGAGATCTGGTAGCCCTTGGGCAGGTCCGGATAGAAGTAGTTCTTGCGCGCGAAGATCGACGTTGGCTGGATCTCGCAGCCGAGCGCGAGCGCAGCCTTGACCGCGAGCTCGACTGCCCGCGCGTTCAGGACCGGCAGCGCCCCGGGGAAGCCGAGACAGACCGGGCACACCTGCGTGTTCGGCGGCTCGCCAAAGGCTGTCCCACAGCCGCAGAAAATCTTGGTCGCTGTGCGGAGCTGCGCGTGAATCTCCAGCCCGATGACCGCTTCGAATTGCACGAAGCGGATGCTATCAGACGCGCCCTAGAACTGGTCGCCGATGGTGTCCGAGCCGTCGTCGCGGCGGCGGACGATCGTGCCCTCGAGGCCGAGGCGCTCGAGGCGGCGATAGAGTGCGCGGCGGCTGACGCCGAGCAGACGCGCGGCGACCTTCTTGTTGCCGCGAGCGTGCTGCAGCGCGCGCAGGATGTGGTCGCGCTCCACCGTCGCGAGCAGCGGCGGCTCGCCCTCGCCCAGCGGGGTGGCAGCCAGCGGACGCGCCGGCGGCGCATCGGTGGCCGTGGGCTCCCCGTCATCCGGCAAGCACGGCTTGATGTCGAGCGTCGTGAGCCGGCCGCCGTCGGCGAGCAGACAGGCGCGCTCGATCACGTTGCGCAGCTCGCGCACGTTGCCGTCCCACGGCGCGGCGGTCAGCAGCGCCGCGGCGTCGTCGGTGATGTCGACGAGCGGGCGGCCGAGCCGCTCGGCACATTCGTGCGTGAAGAGGCGGGCCAGCGGCGCGATGTCGTCGCGGCGCTCGCGCAGGGGCGGAATCCGAATCTCGACGATGTTGAGGCGGTAGAACAGGTCGCTGCGGAAGCGGCCGGCGGCCACCTCGACGCGGAGATCGCGGTTGGTCGCGGCCAGCACTTGGACGTCGACGCGGCGCGGCTCGAGTGAGCCGACGCGATAGACCTCGCCGAGCTCGAGGACGCGCAGCAGCTTGGCTTGGACACCGAGCGGCAGGTCGCCGACCTCGTCGAGCAGCAGGACGCCGCCGTCGGCGGCCTCGAACAGCCCGGCACGGTCTTCCATGGCCCAGGCGAAGGCGCCGCGGACGTGGCCGAAGAGCTCGCTCTCGAAGAGCGACTCGACCACCGCCGAGCAGTTCACGACCACGAAAGGCTTCTCGCGGCGGCGGCCGGCGCGATGCAGCGCGCGCGCGGCCAGCTCCTTGCCGGTGCCGGTCTCGCCGGTGATGAGCGCGGTGCGGACGAAGGGCGCGAGGCGGCCGATGGCGCCGATCAGGTGGCGGATGGCGGTCGAACGGCCGACCATGCCGTACACCTCGCCGGCATCGTTCTCGGCCTGACTCTCCTGCTCACGCCGCTTGGCCACGTCGGCCTTGACCTGGGCCAGCAGCTCCTCGACGCGTCCGACGTCGAGCGGCTTGCTCAAGTAGTCCATCGCGCCGATCTTGATGGCCTCCACGGCGGTCTCGACGCTGGCGTAGCCCGTCATCAGCACCATCTGGCAGCGCGGGTCGGCCTGGTGGATGGCGCGGGGGACCTGCAGGCCGTCGACGCCCGGCATGCGCAGGTCGACCATCACGAGGTCGGGACGCCCGGTCCGGGAGGCTTCGACACCGGATTCGCCGTCTGCGCAGCAGACGACGTCGAAGCCAGACCGCTCACCGATCGTCTTGACCGCTTCGAGGACTGTGGGTTCGTCATCGATGACGAGGAGAGTCGGCACGCGTCAGGCTCTTTGCAAGGCAGATACCGTGTCGGGGAATCGCACACCCCGTGTGTCTAATCGGCACGCACAGCGCGCGCCTTGAAGGCCTGAGCGGCTTTGCGCCACTTCAGACAGGGCGGGTCGGGTGTCCGGCTCGAGTGCAATTTTTCCACACTCGTGAACAAAATCGTCAGGTGTGGTCGGCGGGCCGGCACCGCCCCATAGACTCAAAACCGGTCGAGCAAGTCGCGAAAGTGGTCGAGCACGATGTACCGGGGCGTGTGCGGCGCCGGCAGATCGGCCAGCTCGAGGGTCCACGTCGCCGGGTGCGGGACGAAGACGGCCCCGAGGCCGGCGCCGAGCGCCGGCAGGATGTCCGACTTGGGGCTGTTGCCGATCATCCAGCTCCGGTCGGGGGCGGCGCCGTGGCGTCGCACCACGTCGCGGTAAGCGTCGACATCCTTCTCGGGCACGATGTCGACCTGGTGCAGGTGCCGCCTCAGGCCGGAGCGGGCGACCTTCCCCATCTGGTCGTCGCCGTCGCCCTTGGTCAACAGAACGATACGATGGCGGCCAGCAAGGGCTCGGAGCGTCGCCGCCACCTCGGCCAAGTGGGTCCCAGCCCGGCGGCGCAGCGATGCGCACAGCCCGGCCATCATGGCGGTATCGACGGCGCCAGACGCGCTCGCGAGGCTCGCGCAGGCCTGCTCGAGGCTGGCCTGGAAGTTCGAAATCCCGTAACCGAACCGTCCGACGCGCTCCCGTTCGACCTCGATCAGGCGGGCCCGGGCCTGTTCCGGGGGGCAGCCGTGGCGGCCGGCCAGCGTCATGTAGTCGGCGACGATGGCCTCGAAATAGATGTTGTTCTCCCAGAGGGTGTCGTCGGCGTCGACGAAGAGCGTGAGTCCTCGGGGCGGCATGGCGGGGGGCAGCGGCGGGAAAGGAACGTATACTAACGGCGTTCACGCCTCGTAAACACCCGCCTTTCGCCCAGCGTAGCCCATCATGAGTAGACGGACGTCCACGCCCGCTGCGGCCGGAGCCGCGAGAGCCCAGGCGGATCCGACCCAGCCGGCCGACGCCGGTGCTGTCACAGACTCCACGATGCCCAAAGGCGCACGCCAGGCCGCCCCTCTCCCCACCGGCGGCGCGATCGCCGCCGTCCCGGTTCCCGTCGACGCCGGGAGCCGCGCGCCGGACCTCGCGAGTCTCGAACTGGCCGGCGAAGTTCGCCGGCTGCTGCTCGCCGGCCGCGCCGGCGAAGCGCGCGAGCTCTACGGCGACGTCGTGGCCCGGCACCAGCGCCGTGCCTGGCGGCTGGCCTGCTACTACCTGCGCGACACCGCGGAGGCAGACGAAGCGGTCCAGGACGCATTCGTGAAGGCTTTCACGCATCTGCCGACCTACGACCCGGCGCGCTCCTTCGAGGTGTGGCTGACGCGCATCCTGGTCAACTCGTGCCTGGATCGCGTGAAGGCGCGCAAGCGCCGGCTGCGCTGGGTGATCGGCCTCGGCGATGCCGGCCCGGGCTTCGAGCCGCCGGCCACGCCGCCGTCGCGCGATGCCCAGGCGTCGCAGGAAAAGGTCGTGCTGCGCCGCGAGCGGGCCCGCGCCCTGCTGTGCGCGGTGCGGCAGTTGCCCAACCGGCAGCGCACCGTGATCATGCTGAGCCACTTCGACGGCCGGTCGACGCGCGAAGTGAGCCAGATGACAGGCCTCAGTGAATCGACCGTTCGCGTGCACCTGTTTCGAGGGCTGCGACGGCTGCGTGGCCTCGTGACCCGATCGTGAGCCTAGAGACCTAGAATGTTTGCCTTCCTGCGTTCCCGTCGCTCCGCGCTGCCCTCCGTGATCGACGCGCCGCTGCTCGACACGCTGGCGGACGCTCACGACACAGCGATCGCCGAAGCCGACGCGGCGTTCACCCCCGAACGGGCCGCGGCCCAGCGTGCCGCGATCCTGGCCCGGCTCGGCGCCACCGAGGATCCGCGCATCCTCTCGTTCCCGCCGCGAGCCGCGGAGGCCGATCGCCCGGCGCCGCGAGGCGTGCACGCGCCGCGGCCGGCCCTGGGCTGGATGCTCACCGCCGCGGCCGCCGGCCTCGTCGTTGGCGTCGGCACCGGCCAAGGCATCTACGGCGAGTGGCCGGGGCGGCCGACGCAGCCCCAGGGCAGGCCCAGTGTGGCCATCGTCCACGTCGCCACGCCGGCCGTCGCCGACCCCGACGACGCGATCATGGGCGACGTCGAGGTGGCGCTCTCCGAGCGCGGCGTCGACGAACTGCAGCCGCTCGACGCGCTCACCCCGCGAGTGACGCTGGTCGCGTCGCGGTAGCCGCTCGATGTCCGGTCAGCCTGCCGTCATCTATCGCAAGGGCCTCGATCTCAAGGATGCGGTCGCCGGCGCGCTGTCGGCCGACTACGACAGCGCCCTGGTCGAGCAGATCAAGGCCGAGGGCTATCGCTACGCCGCCGGCCGCCTGACGGTGCATCTCGCGCACGAGTTCGGCTTCTGCTACGGCGTCGATCGCGCCGTCGACTACGCCTACCAGGCCCGCCGGCGCTTCACCGACCGGCCGGTCTTCCTGACCGGCGAGATCATCCACAACCCGCACGTCAACGACAAGCTGCGCGCGGCCGGGATCCGCTTTCTCTCGGACGCCACCGAATCGACCGAGCGGCTGGGCCCGGACGACGTCGTCATCCTGCCCGCCTTCGGCGTCTCGGTCGCCGAACTGGCCGACTTCCAGGCCCGCGGCTGCACGCTCGTCGACACCACCTGCGGTTCGGTGCTGAACGTCTGGAAGAACGTCACGCGCTACGCCCGCGACGGCTTCACGGCACTGATCCACGGCAAGTACAAGCACGAGGAGACGCGGGCCACCGCGTCGCAGGCGCTGACCTTCCCCGGCGGCCGCTACCTCGTGGTACTCGACCGCGACGAGGCCGACGTGGTCTGCGACTACATCCGCGGCGACGGCGATCGCGACACCTTCCTCACGCGGTTCGCGCACGCGGTCTCCCCCGGGTTCGATCCCGATCGCGACCTGCTCCGCGTCGGCCTCGCCAACCAGACGACGATGCTCATGAGCGAATCGCTCG
This sequence comes from Vicinamibacteraceae bacterium, assembly GCA_031407765.1. GTDB lineage: Bacteria > Acidobacteriota > Vicinamibacteria > Vicinamibacterales > Vicinamibacteraceae > JBDSLU01. The sequence goes on along the minus strand of JANOIR010000217.1, from coordinate 39,956 downwards.
AGATCGGCATCGCGGTGGAACGGGCGATGCGCGATCGCTACGGCGACGCCGAGCTCGCCGCGCACTACCGCGCCTTCGACACGATCTGCTCGGCCACGCAGGAGCGACAGGACGCCGTGGTCGACCTGCTCGCTCGCGAAGCCGTCGACCTGATGGTCGTCATCGGCGGCTACAACAGCAGCAACACCTGCAACCTGGCCCGCCTGTGCGCGGCGCGCGTGCCGACGTACCACATCGCCGACGCCGACTGCCTGGCCTCTGGTCAAACCATTCGCCACCGACCGGTCGGCGTGGCAAAGGGCGTGGCGGAGATCGAGAGCGGGGCGTGGCTGCCCGACGGCGCCCTCAGCATCGGCCTCACCGCCGGCGCGTCGACGCCCAACGCCATCGTCGGCCGCGTCGTGCAGCGGCTCACCGAGCTCACTGAGCTCCCAGGGTAAACAGGCGCGATCGCAGGAACGTAACCCGTTGAGAATGCACGCCCTTCGCGTAACCTCGCTGGCGCTCGCCGCCGCTCTCGTGTCCGCGCCCGCCGGCGCGGCGCAGGTGCCGTCGGACGACGCGCTCGCGTGCCTGCTGCCGGTCTTCGACAGCCAGGGCGCGCCGCCCGAGAGCAAGGGCGACAAGATCGACCCCAAGGCCGCCGAAGCCGCCGCCAAGGCCAAGGCCAAGTGGTGGCGCTCCGAGGAGCTGCGGGCGCAGTTCGCGATCACCGACACGCAGTCGCAGGAGCTCGATCGAATCTTCCACACCTTCTACGCGTCGTTGAAGTCGGGGATGGAGGACGTCGATCGCTATCACAAGGACGTCTCGAAGATCATGTCCGAGGGCTCGAGCAGCGAAGTGGACGTCCTGCACGCGATCGACAAGCTCGAAGCCGCCAAGGCGAGCCTGGCGCGCACCCGCATGCTGATGCTCTATCGGATGTATCGCGTCCTCAGCCCGGATCAACGCATCAAGGTGAAGCGTTACCAGGAACAGAAGGACGCCGCGGCGAGTGCGCCGCGCTGACGTCGTGCGCCGAGCCTCATCTCTCGCTGGCGCCGCGGGTGTGCTGCTCGCGGCGTTCGTGTCTCTGCCCGCGGGCGCCGGCGCCGGCCAGGCGCCGGTCGCACCCGCGCCCCGTCCGCCGACCGTCTCCGCCATCCCCGTCGTCGGCGCCATCGATCTGACGCTCGACGACGCGGTCGCGCTCGCCCTCGAGCACAACCTCGAGATCGCCGTCGAGCGGCTCAACCCGCAGATCTTCGACCTGCAGATCGCCGGCGTCCGCGCGCTGTACCGGCCGGTGCTGACGTCGGTCGTCGGCCAGAACAACGTCACCCAGATCCCGACCAATCAGCTGGTCGGCACCCAGGCCGTCCAGAACGACCAGACGACGTTGAACGTCGGCGGCACCCAGCTGCTGCCGTGGGGCGGCGGCAACTTCACGCTCGGCTTCAACAACCGGCGGCAGGATTCGACCAGCAGCTTCACCACGTTCAACCCGCAGTACAACGCGACGTTCTCGGCGCTGTTCGTCCAGCCGCTGCTGCGCAACTTCCGCACCGATGCCACCCGAACCCAGCTGCGCATCACGGCAATCAACCGCGACGTCAGCGAGCTGCAGCTCCGGGCCACGATCACCAACACGCTGGCCGACGTCCGCAGCGCCTATTGGGACTACGTCTACGCCGTCGATCAGCTGCAGGTGGCGCGGGGCTCGCTCGAGCTCGCGCGCAAACTGCTCGAGGACAACCGCATCCGGGTCGAGGTCGGCACGCTGGCGCCGATCGACGTCGTGCAGGCCGAGGCCGAAGTGGCGTCGCGGCTGCAGGAGGAAGCGCAGGGCGAGGCCCAGGCCCGCACCGCGGAGCTCGCGCTGAAGCGGCTGATCGTCGCCGGCGCCGACGACCCGCGCTGGCGCGCCCGGATCCGGCCGGTCGATCGGCCAGCCTTCGCGCCGGTACCGATCGATCTCGACGGCGCGCTCCGGCGGGCGCTCGACGCCCGGCTCGATCTCGCGCAGTCGCGCAAGGAGCTGCAGGCCAACGACCTGTCCTTGAAGCTGCTGAGCAACCAGCGGCTGCCGGCGGCCGACGTCTCGGCCAGCTACGGACTGCAGGGGATCGGCGGCACGCGCTTTCTCCGCGACAGCACCCTCGGCGGCCAGGTCCTCGAAGTCCTTCCCGGCGGCTACAACGACGCCCTGCGGGTGCTGGGCAATCGCGATTTCCCGCAGTGGAACCTCGCGCTCAATGTGTCATACCCGATCGGCGCCAGCCTGGCCGACGCCAACTATGCCCGCGCCCGGATCACGGTCCGGCAGACGCAGGCCCAGATCCGCGCCCTCGAGCTGCAGATCGCCACCGACGTCACCAACGCCGCTCTGCTCGTGGAGAGCAACCAGAAGCGGGTCGACGCGGCCCGGGCCGCGCGTGAGCTGGCGCAGCGCCGGCTCGAGGCCGAGACCAGCAAGTTCGAGGTCGGCCTGTCGACCAACTTCTTCGTCGTGCAGGCGCAGCGCGACCTCGCCCAGGCCGAGAACATCGAGCTGCGCACGCGGCTCGACTATCAGAAGTCCATCGTCACCTTCGATCGCGTCCAGGAGACGTCGCTCGGCTCCGCCGGCATCAGCCTGGTAGGGACCGGGAACGGCACCGGAACGCGCGCGCCGTAGCCACGGCACGGCAGTAGGATGGGAGCGGCACCGCCGCCCCCGCAGCGGACCATTGGCCCAGATGAAGAAGGTCGTCATCGTCGTCGTCGCAATCGCCGTCGCCGCCGGGCTGTACTGGCTCCTCCGCGGCGGATCGGCCGAGCCCGGCGCCGCGGCGGCCGGCGCCCCCCCCCTGGGGCGGCCGACGCTGACCATCGAGCTCGGCACGGCGGTCCGCGGCTCGATGTCCGACCTCGTCACCGTCGTCGGCAACCTCGAAGGGCAGGCGACGGTCGACGTGTCGAGCAAGGTGAACGGCCGGCTCGAGTCGGTCGCCGTCCGGATCGGCGACCGCGTCACCAAGGGCGGGGTCCTGGCCACGGTCGAATCGCGCGAGATCGCCGAACAGGTGCGCCAGGCCGAGGCGTCGTTCGACGTGGCGCGGGCCACCGTGCGCCAGCGCGAGGCCGACCTCAAGTTCGCGCAGACCAACCTGGATCGGTCGCGCAGCCTGTTCGAGCTGCAGCTCCTGCCCCGCCAGACGCTCGACGATGCCGACGCGCGGCACCAGTCGGCGCAGGCGCAGCTCGACCTCGCGCGGGCCCAGTTCGCGCAGGCCCAGGCCCGGCTCGACGAGCTGAAGATCACGCTCAGCTCCACCGAGATCCGCTCGCCGGTCAACGGCTTCGTCGGCAAACGGCTGCTCGATCCCGGCTCCTTCGTCTCGTCCAACACGCCGCTCCTGTCGGTGGTCGAGATCGACCACGTCCGCCTGGTCGCCAACGTCGTCGAGAAGGATCTGCGGCGCGTCAAAGTCGGCTCGACCGCGGACGTCGAAGTCGATGCCTTCCCCGGCGAGGTGTTCCACGGCCGCGTCGCGCGCGTGGCGCCCGTCCTCGATCCGGCGACGCGCACGGCGCAGATGGAGGTCGAGGTCCCGAACGGCGACTACCGCCTCAAGCCAGGGATGTACTCGCGCGTCAAGCTGACGGTGGCGACCAAGGCCACGGCCCTGACCGTGCCGACCAACGCCGTCGTCACCGTCGAGGGCGCGCGCGGCGTGTTCATGGTGAAGGACGGCACGAAGGACGCCGCCTCGAAGGAAGCCGACTTCGTGAAGATCGAGACCGGTCTGGAAGACGGCACCCGAATCGAGGTGCTGGCCGGGCTGAGCGATGGCGCGCGCGTGGTCACGACCGGCGCGGCGGCGCTACGCGACGGCGACCCGATCGCGATCGCCGGGGCCCGCGCCGGCCCGGCCGCGACCGGCCGTCCGAGCTCCGCGGCCCGGTGACACCGCGGCGCTGCAGCCAGACGAGTGACCGATACCGTCCACTAGCCCATGAGCATCCCGCGTATCGCCATCCACCGCCCCGTGACGATGTTCATGCTGAGCGGGGTCATCGTCCTGCTCGGCGCCATCTCGCTGCTGCGCCTGCCGGTCGACCTGATGCCCGAGCTGCAGCTGCCGAGCGTCACCATCCGCGTCCAATACCCGGGCGTCGGCCCGCGCGAAATCGAGGAATCGATCACCCGGCCGCTCGAGCAGGCGGTCAGCTCGGTCGCCGGCCTCGAGCAGATCAACGCCACGTCGAACGAAGGCTCGAGCATCATCCGGCTCAACTTCGCCTGGGGCACCAACCTCAACGTCGCCGCCGACGACGTCCGCAGCCGCATCGACCGCATCCGCGCCCGCCTGCCCGAGGAAGCGGACGCCCCGATCGTCTTCAAGTTCGACTCGACCGCGTTCCCGATCCTGTTCCTGGCCGTCGAAGGCGACTTCAACGCCGTCCAGCTGCGCGACATCGCGGAGAACACGCTGGCACAGCGGCTGGAGCGCGTGCCCGGCGTCGCCGCGGTGAACGTCAACGGCGGGCTGCGGCGACAGATCCTCGTCGAGCTGTCGCGCGAGAAGACCACCGCGCTCGGCCTCCCGGTCGATCGCATCATCAGCCTGCTCACCACCGAGAATCAGAACCTGCCGCTCGGCGAGGTCTACGACGGCGACCTCGCCTACATGCTGCGCAGCCCCGGCCAGTTCACCAGCCTCGACGAGATCGCCAACCTCGTGGTGACGACGCGCAACGGCGTGCCGGTCTACATGCGGGACATCGCCATCATCCGCGACGGCAGCGAAGACGTGCGGAGCATCATCCGGGTCAACGGCAAGCCCGGCGTGCGCTTGAGCATCAACAAGCAGTCGGGCGAGAACACCGTCGAGGTCTCGGCCGCGCTCAAGCGCGAGGTCGAGCGGATCAACCGCGAGGTCCAGGGTGTCCGTCTGTCGGTGACCAACGACACCGCCGTGTTCATCGACCGGTCGATCCACGCGGTCCGCGAAGCGGTCATCCTCGGCTCGTTCCTGGTCATCGCCATCATCTTCGCCTTCCTGCGCAGCTTCCGCTCGACGCTGATCATCTGCACCTCGATCCCGATCTCGATCTTCGGGACGTTTGCGCTGCTCTATTTCGGCGGCTACACGCTGAACACGATGACGTTCGGCGGCCTGGCCCTGGGCGTCGGCATGATCGTCGACGCGGCGATCGTGGTGCTCGAGAACACCGAGCGCCACATGCACATGGGCAAGCCGCCGCGGCAGGCGGCGATCGACGGCAGCGAGGAGATCTGGTCGGCGATCCTGGCGTCGACGCTGACCCACGTCGCGGTGTTCGTGCCGCTGTTCTTCTTGGCCGGCTTCTCCAGCGTGCTCTTCCGCCAGCTCTCGGTGGTGGTGATCTTCTCGCTGCTGATGGCCCTGTTCGTCGCGGTGACCATCGTCCCCGTGCTGTGCGCGCTGGTGCTGACGCCGCCTGTCCCGGTCGACCAGCGCAGGGGCCTCACCGGCCGCCTGTTCACGTGGAGCGAGCGCGTCCTCGACGGCATGGACGAGGGGTACCGCAATCTGCTGCACCTCGCCCTCGCCCACCGGCCAACGGTCATCGCGATCAGCCTGCTGCTGTTCATCGCCTCCATCTTCGTGTTCTCGACGCTCTCCTACGAGCTGATGCCGCAGACCGACGAAGGCGAGGTCACGGTCGAAGCCGAGAACGCCGTCGGGTCGCGCATCGAGCGCATGGAAGCGACGATGTCGGAGCTCGAGTTGCGCATCCGCCAGGTCGTCCCCGAGGCGCGGACACTGGTGACCGCGGTCGGCGGTCAGGGCTTCCAGGGCTCGGGCGGTCAGCACCGCGGCACGGTCACTGTGATCCTGGCCCCGCGCGCCGAGCGCGAGCGCTCGAGCGCGCAGATCGCGACCGCGCTCCGGCGGCAGCTCGCCGGCCAGGCCGGGACCGTCATCCGCGCCCGGCCGTCCGGCGGCAACTTCCAGCTCCAGCGCATCCTCGGCGGCGGCACCGACGCCCGCCTCGCCCTCGAGATCCGCGGCTACGACCTCGACGACGCCCGCCGGCTGTCGAACGACGCCAAGCTCCTGATGGAGCAGACCCCCGGGCTGGCCGACGTCCGCCTCGCCAAGGACGACGCCCGGCCCGAGCTGGCGCTGCGCATCGATCGCGACAAGGCCGCGATCCTGGGCCTGACCGTCAACCAGGTGGCGACGACCGTCCGCACCAACATCGCCGGCACCCAGGCAGCGTTCTACCGCGAGCGCGGCCGCGAGTACCCGATCATCGTGCGGCTGCGGCCGGAGGATCGGCAGCGTGTCGACAACGTCAACGACGTGCTGGTGTCCACGCCAACCGGTGCCCTGGTGCAGGCCAAGTCGCTGATGCGGGTCGACAACGAGCGCGGCCCGGTCGAGATCGAGCGCAAGAATCTCGAGCGCGTGACCCGCGTCAACGCCGAGCTCGACGGCACGCTCGGCGACGCCGTCGACAACGTCAACGCCCGACTCGGCCAGCTCACCGTGCCCCGCGACTTCACGGTCAGCTTCGGCGCCGAGGTCGAGGAGCAGGCCAAGGCGTTCTCGCAGCTTCGCTGGCTGCTGCTGCTCGCCGTGATCCTGGTCTACGCGGTGATGGCCTCGCAGTACGAATCGCTGCGCGACCCGTTCATCATCATGTTCTCGATCCCGCTGGCCTCGATCGGCGTGGTCCTCGCGCTCAAGCTGACCGGCACCGCGTTCAGCCTCCAGGCCTATATCGGGGTCATCATGCTTGCCGGCATCGTCGTCAGCAACGCCATCCTCCTGGTCGACTACACGACGACGCTGCGCACCCGCGACAAGATGCCGCTGCGCGTCGCCGTCGAGACCGCCGGACGGACGCGCCTCCGTCCGATCGTGATGACGACGCTCACGACAATCCTCGGGCTGGTGCCGATGTCGCTCGGCATCGGCGAGGGCGCCGAGCTGCAGGCGCCGCTGGCGCGAGTCGTGATCGGCGGCCTGGCCGCATCGACGCTGATCACGCTGGTGTTCGTGCCGACGCTCTACACGATCTTCGAAGAAGGTTTGACGGCGTTCCGCCGCGAGAAGCAGCCGGCGGCGGCCGTGGACGAACACGAAGCGCCCGCCGTCGGACACTAGTCGGTCACCGGGTGATTCGCGTCGCGTCGGGAGTTGCCCGAGACCTCAACCAGGGCTTCAGCAGCTGCGCGCAGGTGCGCCCCGCCAGGATCGAAAACAGTCCCACGCCGCCCACGGCGAGCGTTCGAGTCGTCTGGTCACGGATCCCGTCCGCCGCGAGAACCATCGACCATCCGGCCCCGCCGATCAGGACGGCCAGACAGACGAGCAGAATGAAGTTGCGCATGCACGGCTCCAGTGAGGCGTAGCGATCATGAAACGCTGGGGCATGGCGTGTGCGAACCCAGGCCACCGTTCATGAGAACGTCGGCTTGACGAAACCGGTACAGGGAACTGGTGGTAGTGGGCTCCCTTGAAAATCGCGCATGCAAGAAAACTGGATGCTCTTTCCTAGAGCTGCATAGCGGAGGCCGCCCCCAGTTGCTGCATCAGCGCCAACAAGTCGGCCTCCTCCCAGATGTTCGCGATCTTGCCATCAACCATTCGGTAGATCGCGATCTGGCCGAATGTGATGCGACGCCCGGTCGGAGCAATGCCCTGAAAATCACCGCCACTGTGGGTCGCGCGATCCGTTGCCCGAAGGACAACCCTGTCACCGACAGAGAGTATCTCCTCAGGCGTATGGGTGAAGTCGGGGAACGCTGCGTAGAACACCCGGATGAGGTCCTGTAGTTGCTGTCTATCAAGGAGGGCTGCCCCAATCTGAACCTTCAGGTCTGGAGCTAGTACCTCGTCTAGGGCATCGAAATCATGGTCATCCATCAAACGCATGAATCGCAACACGACTTCCTTGTTTCGGCTCACGTCCGCACCATCGGTGTGCTCTGTAGTCATGTAGCCTCCTTGAGTCGACGTGGCGCCTGAGTAGATCGGCCGCAGTCTAGCAGCTACGCCTGGCCAGCCGGGGGCCGCGCTCCGGGACTTGTCCCAGCGATCACGTTTCCGGGGGGCTAGCCGAGGGCGGCGAGCAGGTCGGCGACTGTCTTGCCGGTCACCGGATCGATCAGCTCCGGGGCGATCTCGGCAAGCGGCGCCAGCACGAACCGACGCTCGCGGAACCGCGGGTGCGGCACCTGGAGGCCTTGCTCGGTCAGCTCGACGTTGCCGTAGAGGATCAGGTCGAGATCGATAATGCGTGGCGCGCCCCAGTAGGGGCGAGTCCGACCCAGCTGCTCCTCGATCGACAGCAGGCGCTTCAACAGGGCCGACGGCATCAGCTGCGCCTCGCCGACGAGGGCGGCGTTGAGGTAGCGCGGCTGGTCGTCCGCCACGCCCTCCGGCTCGGTGTCGACGAACGACGACACCAGCGCCTGCCGCAGATGCGGCATCAGTAGATCGATGGCGGCTTCGAGATGGTGGCGCCGGTCGCCGAGATTGCTGCCCAGCGCGATCGCGACTCGCGGCACGAGGGATCCCGGCGGCTTGCTACGTCATCCAGCGAACGGGCAGGACGCCGTCGCCGGTGCTGGCCCCAGGCATGCGCGTGCCGAGGAGGTCGTCGCGGCCCGCCAGGGCCAGCTCGAAGAACCGGGTCTGCTCGACGACCTCGCCCAGGATGACGTCGAGCAGGCGGCGGTGCCGCGCGTTGCGGACGTCGGCGAGACGCGCGCGCCATTTGTCGACGAAGGCCCGGCCGAGCCGCTGGTCGTCCTCGAGAATGGCCCGCTCGCCGGCAACGCCCTTGCCCTCCGGCACAGCCAGCGCCGACGGCTCCGCCGGGACCTCGGCACCGAGGTCGAGGAGTGCGTCGCGGAGCCACTGCACGTGGATCTCCTCGCGGCCGATCACGTACTGGTAGGTGTTGTTGAACTCGTAGTCAGCCATCCGCGTGGCGCCGTCGATGTGGCGGCGCAGCAGCCCGAAGCGATCGCGGTAGGCTTCCTGCAGCAGCGCGCGCTGGGACGGGGCCGAGGGGGCGACGGGAGCGGTCGGGGACGTCACGCCTTCTGCTTCTCCTTGCAGCTGATGCACACCCGCGTCCACGGGATCGCTTCGAGGCGGGCTTTCGAGATCTCGTCGCCACAGTCGCGGCAGAGGCCGTAGGAGCCGGCTTCGACGCGCTGGAGGGCCTCCTCGATGGCGATGAGGATCTTCGCGTCGGTCTGCTTCAACTTGAGGTGGATGTGCACCTCATTGTTGCCGTTGGCCTGGTCGGCGAGGTCGCCCTGCCGGGTGTTGGTGTCGATCATCGAATCAGCGATCGGCTTCTGGTTGTCCAGAATCTCCTGCCGCCGCTTCATCAGGATCTCGCGGAAGTGCCCCAGGTCGCCGGGGACGTTCTCGGCTGCCGTCACATCACCCACCACAACCTCGCGATCCTATCACCAAGCGGCTGCCGCCGCGCGGAACTCCCCCGCGCGGAACTCCCAATCCAACCACCAACTCCCAAGGCACTCCCAACCTCAAACTCCCAAGGGCAAATCCAGCGCCTAAACGCCCGGATGGCCTTCGGTTGGGCGTTGAACATTGGAAGTTCCTTGGAAGTTGGCGGTTGGAAGTTGGGAGTTGTCGATGCGCGCCCCTATCCAGCGCGCAACACCGTGAGCGGCTTGCGCCGCAGGACATCCAGATTTGCGACCACGCCCACGAGCGCCACGATGGCGCCGGTGAGCCCGACGCCGGCCGCCGTGGTCCACGGCGCGAGCTGCCAGGGCACCTCCAGCACATAGCGCGCCAAGGCATAACTCAGGCCGACGGCGCCGAGCGCGCCGACCAGCCCGGCGATCAGGCCAAGGCCGGCGTATTCGATGGCGAGCAGGGCCATGATCGTCCGCGACGTGGCGCCCAGCGTCTTGAGCAGGGCGACTTCGCGCAGACGCTGGAACTTGGTCATCGCCACGGCGCCGACGAGGATGGTCAAGCCGCAGACGAGCGCCACGGTCCCGACGATGCGGATGCCCAGGGCGGCGAGCGCCACCACCCGCTGAATGGTGGCAATGACCTCGCGCACGTCGATCACCGAGACGTTCGGCCACGACGCGACCATGTCGCGCTGCAGACGGGCGCGCTCGGCCGGCGCGGCCGGGCCGCGCGCGATGCCCAGGTAGCCGTGCGGCGCGCGATCGAGCGGCCCGGGTCGGAACACGAAGATGAAGCCGCCTTCGCGCGGGTCGTCCCAGTCCACTTCGCGCACGCTGGTCACCCGCGCCACGATCGAGCGGCCCAGGATGTCGAAGCGGATGCGGTCGCCGAGGCGGAGGTCGCGCTCGCGCATGCCGGCCTCGATCGACACCTCGGGCTCCCCCGCCGTCGGCGAGCTCCAGAACTGCCCCTCGACGATGCGTTCGTTCGAGGCCAGTCGATCCCGCCAGGTGATCGTGAACTCGCGCGACAGCCCGCCCCGGCCGCGCACCGCCTCGACCGAGTCGAGGTTGATGACGCGGCCGGTCACGCCCGCGACCCGCGCCCGCGCCACCGGCAGGAGCCGGGCCGATCCGCGCCCGGCCCGGGCGTCGAGCAGCGTCTGGACGCCGGCCCGCTGATCGCCCTGGATGTCGATGAAGAACAGATCGGGCGCGTCGGGCCGCAGGTCGAGCGACAGGCGCGCGGCCAAGGTCCGCTCGACCAGGTGCGTGGCCAGGATGAAGAAGCACCCGAGGCCGACGGTCACCAGGATCACGCGCGTCTGGTGCCCCGGACGCCCGAGCCCGATCACCGCATGGCGCAGCGGGAACCAGCGCACCCGCGCCAGCGGCTGCACCAGCCGGACGAACCCGGCGCCGGCGCCGACCAGGGCGAGAGCGACGATGACGAAGCCGGCCGAGACGAACCCGCCGACCCGCCAGGAGCCCGCCTGCCACACCGCGAGCCCGGCGAACAATGCCAGCACGACGACCGCGGCGAGCGTCTGCACCGGATCGAACCGCGCCCAGAGCCGCCGGGCAGGGTTGGCGCCGGTCCCCTCGGTCTCCTCGCGCAGCAGTGACAGCGGCTTGACGCGGCGGATGCCGGCAAGCGGCACGATCGCGCTGCCGACCGACACCAGCGTGCCGAGGACGAGCGCATGCAGCGCCGCCGTCCACGACAGCCCGAGGCTGGTGTCGCCGAGTGCCTCGATGGCGCCCGAGGGCACGGCCGGCAGACCGAGGCCGGCAATCACCAGGCCGAGCCCGCTGCCGGCGAGACCCAGCACCAGCGCCTGGAGCACGTAGACCGAGAGGATCCGCGCGCTCGAGGCGCCGAGGCACTTGAGCGCGGCGATGCTGGTCCGCTTCTGCTGCAGGAAGACGCGCGTCACGCTCCACACGCCGATGCCGCCGAGGACCAGGATCACGTAGCCGACGAGGCCGAGGAAATGCTGTGCCCCCTCGACCTGGGCCCGCACCCGGGCCTCGGTGTCATGGTATGAGCGCACCGAGGCGAAGCTGTTGGCGAGCCGCGTCCGCAGGCGCTTGACCAGCGGCTCGAGCGCGGCGTCGGGCACCTGCAGCAGGCGCTGGTAGCTGACCCGGCTGCCGAAGCCGATGAGGCCTGTGGCGTTGAGGTCGGCGCGATCGATCACCACTCGCGGTCCCAGCGAGAAGGCGCCGGCGCGGCGCCCCGGCTCGGCGGCGATCACGCCGCGGATCTCGAAGCGGCTCTGGCCGATGAAGACGTGGGCGCCGACGCGCAGGCCGAGTTGTGCGATCAGGTCGGGCCGCACCAGCACGCCGTGCCCGGCGACGAGGGCATGGCGATAGGGCCGCCCGTCCTCGAGCGCGAAGGTGCCGTAGATCGGATAGACGCGATCGACGGCCAGGAGCTCGACGAGGCGCGTTCCGCCCGAGGGCGTGTCGGCGCGCAGCATGGTGGCGGTCTCGACCACCTCGCTCTGCTGGCGCACCTGCGCGCGCCGGCCCTCGTCGTTCACGACCGCCAGCGTCGCCGCGTCCCACGGCCGCGTCGACTGGACGACGATGTCGGCGCCGGTCATCGCCCGCGCCTCGCGCGTCAGCACGGCGGTGACCTGGTCGATGATCGAGCGGATCGCGGCGATCGCACCGACACCGATGGCGATGCACACGAAGAAGAACACCAGGCGCTGCCAGGCGCCGCGCAGCTCCCGCCCGACCATGCGGAACACGAAGCCCATACGCCTAACCCAGAACGGGCACGGGCACCGGCACGGCGACCGGCGCGACCACCCGGCCGTCGCGTAGCGAGAGCTGGACGTCGGCGCGGGCCGCGAGCGCGGCGTCGTGCGTGACGAGGACGAGGGTGGTGCCGCGCCGGGCGTGCACGTCGAACAGGAGATCGATAACGTGCTGGCCGTTGCTCGAGTCGAGGTTGCCGGTTGGCTCGTCGGCCATGATCACCGTCGGCTCGTTCGAGAGCGCCCGCGCCACGGCGACGCGCTGCTGTTCGCCGCCGGAGAGCTGCGAGGGATAGTGGTGGCCGCGTCCGCTCAAGCCGACTTCGTCGAGCAGCGCCTTGGCGCGATCGGACGCACCGCGCCGGCCGACGATCTCCATCGGCACCAGCACGTTCTCGAACGCGGTCAGCGACGGCACGAGATGGAAGAACTGGAAGACGAAGCCGATGGCGCGGCCGCGCAGGCGCGCCAGCGCGTCCTCGCCAAGCTTGGTGATGTCGGTGCCGTCGATCAGGATCTCGCCGCTGGTCGGCTGGTCGAGGCCGGCCATCAAGCCGATCAGCGTCGACTTGCCACTGCCCGACGGCCCGACGATGGCGATGCGCTCGCCGGCCTTCACGTGCAGATCGAGCGGGTGCAGGATGGTCAGCGGCTGGCCGCCGCTCGACACCGTCTTGGAGACGCCGCGCAGGGTGATCATGAGCGCGACACGGCGTCGAGCAGCGGCTGCAGCGCCGGCCAGACCGTGTCCGCGACCAACCGCGCGCCGCGCGCGTTGGGGTGGATCCCGTCCTGCTGGTTCAGCGACTCGATGCCCGCGACCTTGTCGAGCACGAAGCGCACGAACGGCACGCGCTCCTCGCGGGCCACGGCGCTGAAGGTCTCCCGGAATGCGGTGGCGTACGCCAGCCCGGTATTCGGCGGCGCTTCCATCCCGCACAGCAGCACGGCGAGATGCCGTTGCCGGGCGGCGCGGACGATGGCGATGAGATTCTTGCGCAGCTCGTCGGGCGGCAGGCCACGCAGACCGTCGTTGCCGCCGAGCTCGATGACCAGGACCCGGACGTCGCCGTCGAGAGCCCAGTCGAGCCGGCGCAGGCCGCCAGCCGAGGTATCGCCCGAGACGCCTGCGTTGATGACCTCGAACGAGAGCCCCTCTCGATCGATGCGCTCCTGCAGGCGGGCCGGGAAGGATTCCTCGCGGCGCAGGCCGTAGCCTGCGGCGATGCTGTCGCCGAGCACGACGATGCGTGGGCGGGCCACGGCGGGGACGGCCGCTTCGGGCGCCGGGGCCGCCGGAGCAGGAGCAGCCGCTGGAGCAGGCGCGGCGTGGGCTGCGGGGCGATCGGTTGCCGGCCCTGGCCCGCCGGCGACGCCGTCCGGGGTGGCGCCGCAGGCCGCCGCCGTCAGCGCCGCGACGGCGACCAGGATCGCCGATCGCCGCGATCCACCGGCCGACTCACCCGTTCCCCGGATACACCTTGGCATGGTTGGTTGGACGTCTGCCGCCCTCCCCGAGTTTCCCACATGTTGGCCGCGCGCTCGCGACGGCCTCGTTTTCAGGGGCTGGGCTGGGCTAGCGGAGCCGGAGACCAATCTTGAGCCATCGGCCGGGCATGTCGACGCCCTTCACTTCCTGGTAGGCCTGGTCGAAGGCGTTGGCCACGTCGGCGTAAATCTCGGCGCGGCCGAACCCGCGACCGACCCGCAGATCGGCCACCCAGTACTCGCGGCCGTCGGCGCGACGGGTGTAGGTGACGTGCGAGCCGAGATCGATCCGGCGCCAGGTGGTGGCACCCGACACCGACAGCGCGTGCGGCGCGAAGTCGAGCACGTACTTCGAGGGCAGCGCCAGCGTCGGCGCGTCGGCGTGCTGGCCCGTGTAGCGCACGCTCCACAGGCCGACGCCGAGCCGCCGGGACAGGCCGGCCTCGACGCCCCGGGTGTCGACGTCGCGGATGTTGGTGGTTTGCCAGCGGTCGGTCGGCACACGGCGGACCCAGTCGATGACGTCCGCGTCCCAACGCCCGAACGCGGTGAGGCTGGCGGTCCAGCCGCCGGCGAAGGCGTCGATGCCGGCATCGGTCGACCATGCCCGCTCGGGCAGCAGATCGCCCGACGCCTGGTGGTTCGGATCGCGGTAGTAGAGCTCGGTGTAGGTCGGGATCCGGAAGGTGCGGCCGGTCGCGGTGCGCCAGCGCAGGTTCGGCACGATCCAGCCGCTCGCCGCGATCGCCGGACTCCACGCGGTCCCGAAGCGGTTGTAGCGATCGACGCGGACGCCGGGCTGCACGACGACCCGCGATCCCAGGGCCTGGCGCAGCTCGACGACGCCGCCAGCGCGCGAGAACGTCCGCGCACCCAGCGAGGTCGAGTCGATGGCGTCGCGGCCGCCCGAGGCCCCGAGCGAGAGCTGCGTGGCGGCGCCGAGCGCGGTGCGCCAGCGCCCGTTGGCCGACACGGCGTGCGTACGATGGCGATTGTCGGAGAGCTCCGGCCGGCGCCAGTCGTAGACGAAGTGATCGCCGTGCGAGCGGTAGGCGCCATCGATCGAGAGCAGGCTGTCGCCGCGCGGCGCGAAGCGGTGCTCGGCGCTCACCAACGTCTGATCCGTCCACTCCCGCGAGGGCGACGGACCGTAGAAGCCGGCCGCGCCGAACTCCTTGTCGAGATACGCCACCGACACCGAGGTGCGGGCGCCGAGCGACCCCTGGTAGCGCGCCAGCTTGACGTCGTGATCGCGATCCGGGGCAAAGCCCGTCGAGCGGTTGAACTCGCCGGTGAACACGTGCTCGACCGGCCGCGCCGCCAGGCTCACCGAGGCCGCTGCCTCGACCAGGTCGTGCTGACCGAAGGCGAGGTCGGCGGCGAAGCGCGGCCCGGCCCGCTTCGTGATGACGTTGATCGCGCCGCCGACGGCGTCCGCGCCGTGCACCGAGGCGCCGCCGCCGAGCAGCACCTCGATGCGCTCGACGTCGAGCAGCGACACAGGGAGGTCGCCGTTGTGGTGTCCCGACTGAGCGTCGTTGAGACGGGCGCCATTGACCAGCACCAGCGCCTGGCCGAAGCCGGCGCCGCGGATCGCGAAGTCGGCCTGGACGCCGCGCGGCCCGCGCTCGCGCACCTCGACGCTGGGCACCAGCCGCAGCGCGTCGATGGGCGTCGAGACGGGCAGCCGGGCCAGGTCCTCGCGGGTGATGATGACGATGGTCCGGCCGAGGCTTCCGAGGGCATCGGGCGAGACCGATCCGGTCACGACCACCGTCTCGCGGACGTCGGTTGCTGTCGCGTGCGGCGTCGACCCTGGCGCGGTCTGGGCCGAGGCGGTCGCCGCCGGCAGCGCGAGGAGGGCCGCCACGACGCGGTGGCGCCCCCAAGTCCGTGTTGCGCTGATCATTGCGGGCGTAATGTTACCCTGTCCGCCATGCGCGCCATTCGTGTGACGGCCTTTGGCGGGCCGGATGTCCTGACCGTGGCCGAGGTGCCCGATCCGCAGCCGGGTCCCGGCCACGTGCGGGTGCGCGTCCACGCCGCGGGCGTCAACCCGGTCGAGACCTACATCCGCTCCGGCAGCTACGCCAACAAACCGGCGCTCCCCTACACGCCGGGCAGCGACGCCGCCGGCGTCGTCGACGCGCTTGGCGAGGGCGTGACCGGTTTCACGGTCGGCGACCGCGTCTATCTCGCCGGCCCGATGGCCGCATCTACCGGGACCTACGCCGAGCGGGTGGTCAACGCCGCCGTGAACGTCCACAAGCTCCCGCCGGACCTCTCGTTCGCTCAGGGCGCGGCGCTCGGCGTCCCGGCCTCCACCGCGTGGCGGGCCCTCTTCCAGAAGGCAAGGGTCCAGGCCGGCGAGACGGTGCTCATCCACGGCGGCAGCGGCGCCGTCGGCAACGCCGCGATCCCGCTGGCCCGGGCCGCCGGGCTGACGGTGTTCGCGACCGCCGGCAGCGCCAAGGGTCTCGAGCTCGTCCGCTCGCTGGGCGCGCACATGGCGTTCGATCACAGCACGCCGGACTATGAAGTCATGGTGACGGGCTTCGCCGGCGGTCTGGGCCCCGACGTGATCATCGAAATGCTGGCCAACGTGAATCTCGCCCGGGATGCCGAGATGCTCGCGCCGCGCGGCCGGATCGTCATCGTCGGCAGCCGCGGCCCAATCGAGTTCCTGCCGCGCGGGCTCATGGCGCGCGAGGCGATCGTCCACGGGATGATGCTCCCGAACATGACCGCGGACGAGTGGCGCGAGGTCAACACCGGCGTGCAGCGCGCGCTCAGGGCCGGCGCGCTGAAGCCGATCGTCGCGCGCGAGCTGCCGCTGGTCAACGCGCCGCAGGCGCACGAGCTCGTGATGACGAGCGGCGCCCACGGCAAGATCGTCCTCGTCCCATGAGCGGCGTCACCCGTCTCTACTTGATCCGCCACGGCGCCACGACGCTCAGCGCCGAGGATCGCTTCGCCGGTTCGGTCGACGTCGACATCTCGGACGAGGGACGGCGCCAGGCCGAACGCCTCGGCGAGCGCCTCGCCGACGACAACGTCGCCGCCGTGTACTGCAGCCCGCTGCGGCGCTGCGTCGACACCGCCGGCTTCGTCGCCCGCCCGCACGGCCTCATCCCTATCGTCCGGGACGGCTTGCGCGAGATCGCGCACGGCCGCTGGGAGGGTCTGCGTCGCAACGAGGTCGAGACGCAGTTCGCCGACGAGTACGCGGCCTGGGAAGCGGATCCGTTCACCTACGCCCCCGAGGGCGGCGAGTCGGGCCTGAACGTCCTCGCCCGCGCACTGCCGGTGATCCGCGAGATCGTCGTCGCGCACCCCGGCGCCAACGTCGCGGTGGTGTCGCACAAGGCGACGATCCGGCTCCTGATCAGCAGCCTGCTCGGCTTCGACGCGCGGGGCTACCGCGATCGGCTCGACCAGAGCCCGGCCTGCCTGAACATCCTCGACTTCCGCGACACGGTCCGCGTGCGACTGATGCTGTTCAACGACACCTCGCACTACACCGACCAGCCGATCCGGGCACGCCACCAGCTCTCGAAGTGGTGGGACGAATCGCGCCTGGACGGCCCGACGCGATGAGCCGTCGGCCGCGAGGCGTGCCCACGGTTCCGGGACGTCGGGCGGTACTCGCGCGCGCCGCCGGACTCGCCGCCGCAGGCCTCGCCATCGACGCCGCCGGCACCGGCCGGCTGCTCGCCGCGGTGCAGCGTGCCGCCCCCGCCGTCGACTGGCTGTGGGCCGGCGCCATCACCCCTGGCAGCGCGCGGGTGCGGGCTCGCGTCACCGTGCCCGGTACCGTGCGGCTGCTCCTCACACACCACGACGGGCACGACGCGGCCTCGCCGCGCATCGTGGCGCCGACCGGGCCGCCGTCGACCGACGGCGTCTACACGTTCGACGCCGACGGTCTGCAGCCCGACACCGCCTACCGCTACGCGATCGAGAGCGCGGGCGGCCGCGACGAGCGCGTCGGCCAGCTCCGCACCTTCAAGGAGGGCGCCTTCTCGTTCGCGTTCGCCTTCGGATCGTGCGCCTCGACCGGCTCGAACAATCTCGTCTTCGACGTGATCCGCCGACGTGCGCCGCACTTCTTCCTGCACCTCGGCGATTTCCACTACGCCAACATCGCCGTCGACGATCCGTGGCGCTTCCGCGACGCGTCGAACCGCGTGCTGCGCTCGCCGCGCCAGTCGGCGCTCTACCGGCAGACGCCGATCGTCTATGTCTTCGACGACCACGACTTCGGCATCGACGACGCCGACGGCACCTCGGTGACCAGGGCCGCGGCGCAACGCGTCTACCGCGAGCGCGTGCCGCACTATCCGCTGCCGCTGTCGGCGGTGCCATCCGGAGCACCGCCGGGCACCGGCCCGCTCGGTCCGATCGCGCAGGCCTTCACCGTGGGCCGCGCCAGCATCATCGTCACCGATACGCGATCGGAGCGGACCCCGCAGCGCTCCCGCGACGCGGCGACGCGCACCATGCTCGGCCAGGCCCAGCGCCAGTGGCTCGTCGACGAGCTGACCAGGGCCGCGGACACCAAGGCGGCTGTCGTCTTCTGGGCCTGCACGGTGCCCTGGATCACGAAGGCCGATCCCTCGAGCGGCCATGGCTGGGAGCCGTACGCCCGGGAGCGCGCCGAGATCGCCGGCACCATCGCCAAACTGGGGCTGACCTCGCGCCTGATCATGCTGAGCGGCGACGCGCACATGGCCGCGATCGACGACGGCACCAACAGCAACTACGTCGAGGACACCGCCGCGGACACACACGGCTTCGTGGTGATGCACGCGGCACCGTTCTCGCGCTTCCCGCGAACCAAGGGGGGCCCCTACAGCCACGGCCGCTCGACCCGCAACCACCAGTTCGGCTGGGTCGAGGTCAAGGACACCGGCGACACGATCGCGGTCGAGTTGTCGGCGCGCAACCAGGCCGGCCTCGTCATCCCCGGCCTCGCCCTGACGGTGTCGCCGCGCTGAGGCAGGGCGAGCCGCGGGATCAGAGCAGAACGTCGCTGGGAGTGGACGCCCGAGGCGTCTCGCCCTGCCTCGGAGTCTTAGGGCGTCCCGCTCTGCCTGACCCTCTCGGGCGGCAGGGTGAGCACGCGGATCGATGACGGGCGCGCCGCCGAGCGCCACACCCGTTGCGTCGCGCGCCGGAAGTCGCCCGCCTTCGCCGCCGGGATGTCCATGAACACCTGCGGGTTGCGATCGACCAGCGGGAACCACGAGCTCTGCACGTGGACCATCAGGCGATGGCCGCGGCGGAAGGTATGGGCGACGTCGGGCAGATCGAAGGCGATCGCCGCCGGCTGGCCGGGGACGAACGGCACCGGGCGCTCGACGCTCTCGCGGAACTTGCCGCGGAACGGCTCGCCGCGCACGAGCTGCTGATAGCCGCTCAGGCGCGCGCCCGACGAGCCGACAGGCGCCGAGGAGTCATCCGGATAGACGTCGATCACCTTGACCACCCAGTCGGCATCGGTGCCGGTGGTCGAGACGTGCAGCGCCACGTGCACGGGGCCGACGATGGTCACGTCGTCGGCGAGCGGCGGCGTCTGGTAGACGAGCACATCCGGGCGCGTCGCCGCGAAGCGCTGGTCCTCGGTCATGTAGTCGCGCCGCAGGCCGGTACCCGGGTTGGGCACGTAGGGGACCGGCCGGTTCGGGTCGCTGACGTACTCGTCAGCCTCCGCGCCGCTCCTTTCACGCTGCGCGTCCGCGGCCGATGGCGGCGCCTCCGCGAGCGTCCCGCCGTCGGCGAAGTAGAACGTGCGCGCCACCGCGTCGGTGGGCGGCCACACGGCCGGTGTCCGCCAGGCGTTCTCGCCGGTGACGAAGACGGCGGCCTCCGGTGCTTCCGGGAGCGGCGCGTCGCGCAGGTGGTGCTCGAAGAACGGCCGCTCGAATCGCTCCCGGAATTCGACCCCGCTCTTCGCGCCGAAGCCGAGCGCGCCGAGGCGATCGCCGTCGCCGCGCGCCCAGCCACCGTGCGCCCACGGCCCCATCACCAGCCGGTTCGACGTCGATGGGCTCTGGCGCTCGATCGCGCGGTAGATGCGCAGCGGCCCGGCCAGATCCTCGGCATCGAACCAGCCGCCGACGGTCAGCACGGCCGGCGTGACGTCGCGCAGGTGCGGCGCGATCGCGCGCGGCTGCCAGAAGGCGTCGTAGGTGGTGTGGGCGAGGTTGTCGACCCAGTAGGTATTGCCGGCGGGGAGGCGGCGCGCGCTGCCCTCGCGCAGGCCGCCGAGCCCGAGGTAGAAGGCATACCCGTCCTGCGTGCCGTAGGCGAACGGCGGCGCATCGGCCGTCGTCGAGGGCCCGCCGCGGCGCGGGAAGAAGCCGGTGTAGAAGCTGAAGTTCGCCGCCAGCATGAAGGCGCCGTTGTGGTACGAGTCGTCGCCCTGGAACAGATCGGCGATCGGCGCCTGCGGCGACACCGCCTTCAGCGCGGGGTGCGCGCGCGGCAGCGCGGCGGCGGCGTAGAAGCCGGGGTAGGACACGCCCCACATGCCGACGCGCCCGTTGTGCTCGAGCGGGCTGGCGAGCAGCCACGCGATCGTGTCGTAGGTATCGGTGCTCTCGTCGACGTCGGCCGGGCCCGGCGCCGCCTGGTGCGGCCGCATTTCAACGAACTCGCCGCCGGACCGGAAGCGGCCGCGCACGTCCTGGTAGACGAAGATGTAGCCCGCGGCGGCGTAGGCCGGTGTCGGTCCCAGCGACGTGCGGTAGGCATCCGGGCCGTACGGCGGGTTCCCGTAGGGCGACCGCTGCATCAGGATCGGCACGGCGCGGCTGGCGTCGGCCGGCGCGTAGATCACCGTGAACAGCTTGACGCCATCCCGCATCGGGATCTCGACTTCCTGCTTCGTGTAGCGCGCGCGCAGGTCGCCGTCCTGTCCGCCCCGCACCACCGCTACCGCGCTCAGCGCGGCCATCAGCACCACCACTCTGGTCATCCCTGACAGCTTACAATTTCATCGTGGCGCCGCCCTCTCTCGCTGCGCTCGTCAACGTCGTCGGTTTCCTGCTGGGGACCGCGCTCTACGGGCTGCTGCTTGGCACGGTGCTGCGGACCCGCGCCGCCGTCTCGGCTCCGGCCGGCACGCCGGCACCGCCGCCGTCGCGCCTGCTCATCCTGACCGGCCTCCTCGGCCTGACCTGGAACCTCGGATCGCTCTGGATCCAGATCGTCGATCCGGGGCTCGGCGCACCGGCGGTGCGCTGGATCTTCGGCGCCGCGGTCGGCGCGCTCGGGTTCCTGCCCGCCGTCGTGGTCCACTCCGTGCTGGCGCCGCTGCCGGCGTCGGCCGAGACCAGCCGCCCCGGCACCGCCTGGACCGCGACCGCCTACGCGCTCAGCGCCCTCGCCGCACTCGTGCAGGCGATCGCGGCGGTGTCCGGGGCGCCGCTGCCGGCGCCCGCCGGGCTGTGGCTCCTCACCGGCGGGTTCGTAGCCCTGGTGGCGGCGCTGCTGCTCGTCGCGCCAGCCGTCACCCGCGAGGGCCGGCCGCTGTGGGTGCTGGCGCTGTCGATCTTCGCGGTATCGGCGCTGCACCTCGGCCACCACACCGGACGCGAGGCGTGGCCGACCGAGCTCGTCGGCCACCACGCGTCGCTGGCGCTGGCCGTCGCGATCCTGCTGCGTGACTACCGCTTCGCCCTCGCCGACATCTTCCTGAAGCGCGCCCTGGCGCTGACACTGGTGGTCGTCGCGGTCGCCACCGCGCACGCCACGATCGGGCTGCAGTGGCTCGGGGCCAGCGCCGACGTCGTGGCGACGACCTATGTCCTCGGTCTGGCGCTGGCCGCCGTGCTACTGCACGAACCGGCCCGCGCCCTCGGGGCGTGGTTCGTCGACACCATCGTCCTGCGCCGTCCCGACACGTCGGCCCTCGTCCGCGCCTTGGAGGTCGAGCTGGCCGGCGTCACCGAGCCGGCGGCGATTCCGCCCCTCGCCGCGGCACGGCTCGGCACCGCGCTCGACGCCGCCTGGATTGAGGCACGCGAGGTAGTCGGCCGCCTGCCGCCGCGCGACGCCGGGGCCCGTGTCCTCGCCGGCGTGGAGGCAGCCCGCTTCGTCGCCGAGGTGCCGACGCGGCGGGTGGAGGGCGACGATCGCGAGGCGCCGCCGGGCGCGCCGCTCTCGGCCGTGGTCGCCGTGCCGACCGTCGACGCGCCGCTGCACGTCTGGTGCGTCGGGCCGCTCACCGGCGGCCGCCGCTGGCTCTCGGACGACGTGGCGCTGGCAGAGTCGGTCGCGTTCATCGCCGCCCGCCGGCTCGACGCGTTGCGCGTCGCCGACGAGCGCTACGCCGCGGCGTTGCGCGAGCGGCAGATCGGCCAGCTGGCCACCGAGGCCGAGCTGCGAGCGCTGCGCGCCCAGCTCAACCCGCACTTCCTGTTCAACGCGCTGACCACCATCGGCTACCTGATCCAGGTCGCGCCGGCGCGAGCGCAGAGCACGTTGATGCGGCTCACCAGCCTGCTGCGCGGCGTGCTCCGGCGCAGCACCACCGAATTCTCGCGGCTCGGCGACGAGATCGCGCTCGTCCAGGCCTACCTCGAGATCGAGGAGGCGCGCTTCGAAGAGCGGCTGCGGGTCCGCATCGCCGTCGATCCGGCGCTCGACGAAGTGCTGATTCCGTCGCTGCTGCTGCAGCCGCTGGTCGAGAACGCCGTGAAGCACGGCATCGCGCCGCTCGCTGCCGGCGGTGAGGTCGAGGTCCGGGCCGCGCTCGTCGAGTCGCGGCCGGACGGCCACGCCACGCTGCAGATCACGATCCGCGACTCCGGCGTCGGCCACGCGACGCCGACCGCGTTCGATCCCCCCGGCGAGGGCCTCGGCCTGACCAACGTCGCGCAGCGGCTGCGCGCCCACTTCGGCGACGCCGCGTCGCTCGCCATCGACGGCGCGCCTGGCGCCGGCACGGTCGTCCGCCTGACGCTGCCCGTGCGCGCGCCGCGACCCGATCTCGTGGCGCCGGTCACCGGCCGGAGGCCCGAGTGAGCGTGGAGGCCCTGCCGGGGCGCCTTCGCGTCGTCCTGGCCGACGATGAGCGGCCGGCGCGCCTGGCTCTGGCGTGCCTCGTGTCCGGCTGCCCTGGCGTCGAGATCGTCGGCGAAGCCGCCAACGGCACCGAGGCGATCGCGGTGATCGAGCGCGAGCGGCCCGACCTGGCGCTGCTCGACCTGCAGATGCCGGAGGTCGACGGGCTCGGCGTCGTCCGCCTGCTGCGCGCGGAGTGTCTGCCGCTCGTCGCGTTCGTCACCGCCTTCGACGAATTCGCGGTGCAGGCGTTCGAGCTGAACGCCGTCGACTACCTGCTGAAGCCGGTCGCACGCGACCGCCTGGAGGGCACCATCGATCGCGCCCGCGAACGCCTGGCCCGGGCCGCGGCGCCGGCCGAAGCCGAGCGCGTCCACGCCGCGGTCGACGCCATCGAAGGCCGGCAGACCGCGCGGCTGACGCGGATTCCGGTGCGCCGCCGCGACGACATCGTGCTCGTGCCGATCGGGCACGTCGCGTCGTTCGTCGCCGAAGCCGAGCTGGTGCACGTCACCACGCTCAAGGGCGAGCGCTTCGTCGTCACGCACGCGCTGAAGGACATCGAGGCGCGCCTCGACCCGGCCCGCTGGCTGCGGCTCGAGCGCGGGGCCATCGTGGCCGTGGACGCGATCGCCAAGGTCAGCCCGCTGCCGGGCGGCACCTACCTCGTCGTGCTCGCCAACGGCCAGGAGGTGCGGGCCAGCCGCGTCCAGTCGCGCGTCCTGCGCGACCAGTACCTGCGACTGTGACCGGACGGCGCGCGTTACGTGCTATTCGCCCACGAAATAGATCGCGGCAACCACGAGAGCGAAGCCGATAACGCCGGCCAGTCTTCCGAACAACGACAGCCGCCATCCAGCGTCGGAGTAGTCGCCCCGCCGTTGGAACGACCCGCGCATGAACGCGGCGGCCCGCGACACCCCCGGGCGGCCGAAGGCCATGGCAATCATTCGTGCTGGCGAAGCCGACGCAGAACAAGGCAAGGCCGACGACCTTGAGCATCGACGGAGTCTAGCCGAGCCTAAGCGCCGTTGCGTTGCAGCGCCTCGAGTCGGCGGCTGGCGACCCGCTGAGAACGCGTGATGCTCAGGACGCCGGCGGGTCAGAGGTGGGGGTGTTCCTGGAGCGCGACTTGGAGCAAGCCGACGCCTGCGTCAGGATAGAGCGCGCGCAGGCTCACGCCGGCAGGTCGCGCGAAGGCGCGACCGCTCTAGGTCCGGCACGGCAGCTACGGTCGCGAATCGCGGCGAATGCCGCGGGAAGCGCGGCCGACTTCAGCTGGAGCGTGCTCTATCGGCTTGCGGAAGTGGAGCGCGGAAGGAATACCCGCACCGCATCTGCGGCGTCTTCACCAACAGACGCGGTGTGCGTCTCGAGCCCACTGACGGCGCTTCGGCGCGGGCTACGATGTCGTCGCCTTCCTGGTCGCGAAGCGCTCGCGCATCGTTGCGTTCACCTGGTCGGACTGTCCGCGCGGGATGCTGAGCGTGCACCAGTGCGCGCTGGCGACGTGCTTGGCGAGCAGCACGATCTGGCCGACATGGCCGGCGGTGTGGGTGAGCGAGCGCAACGCGGCGCGGGTCACCGTGTGCGGCTCGGAGCGGATCACCACCGTCCGCGCGAGGTCCGCCGGCGTCATCGTGTCGAGCGTGGCGAAGAGACACCTCCAACCGGCGTCCCACCGCTCCATCAACGCCGCGCGCGTGTCGCCCGGCTCGAGCTCGAACTCGCGGTCGCGATGGCGATCCGGCTTCTCGCCGTCGGCGTCGTAGAAGTCGGTCCAGCGCGAGCGCAGATTGTTGGCGACGTGCTTGACGATGAGCGCCAGGCTGTTCGACTCGGCGTCGAGCGCAGCGACGAACCCGGCGTCGTCGACCTGAGCCAGCGCCTGGTCGGCGAACTCCTTGTGCCGGCGTGCCTCGCCGCGCAGCTCGTCGATGAGGTGGGCATCCGCAGGGATAGGCTCGGCCATGGCAGCAGTATCGCCGACGCCAACCGCGCCGCCAACACGAGCGCGGCCGGCTCGACATCCAGGGATCAGGAGTACACTGACCTGGTCATGTGGTTCGATTCCCGCAAGCTGAAATTGCCGACCGCCGCCGATGCGCTGCCGGGGCGCAGCACCGCGATGAAAGTGCCGGCGACCCATCACGTGTCGGGCGCGCCACTGCAGCCGCCGTTCCCCGCCGGAGCGGCAGTCGTGCTCTTCGGGATGGGTTGCTTCTGGGGCGCCGAGCGCAAGTTCTGGACACACGACGGCGTGATCTCGACGGCCGTCGGCTACGCCGGGGGGCTCACGCCCAATCCATCCTACGAGGAAGTCTGCTCGGGCGGTACCGGACACACCGAGGTCGTGCAGGTGGTCTACGACCCGGCCGTCGTCCCCTTCGCCACGCTGCTCAAGACATTCTGGGAGAATCACGACCCGACCCAGGGCATGCGCCAGGGCAACGACGTCGGTACGCAGTACCGCTCGGCGATCTACGCGTCGACGCCCGCGCAGCTGGCCGAGGCGAAAGCGTCGAAGGACGCCTATCAGCAGGCGTTGCTCGCCGGCGGTCATGGCGCGATCACGACCGAGGTCGCCGGGGCGCCGATGTTCTACTACGCCGAGGGTTATCACCAGCAGTACCTGGCGAAGAACCCGCGCGGCTACTGCGGCATCGGCGGCACCGGTGTGTCATGCCCCGTCGGCGTCGCGGCCGTCGGCGGAGGCGCGTGAGCGTCGCCACCACCATCCTGCTCGATCGCTTGTCCGCGCTCGTCGCCCTGTTCGGCCGCGGCAGCCTCGATCTGCCCGACGGCGTCCTGACGCACGACACCGTGTACCGTCTCAACGGCGTCGCCTATGACACCACGCTCGGCCGCCCGGCCAACGATCCGCTGGCGCGGCTGGTCGGACGCGGCGCCGGCGGCTATCGCTTTCTGGTGAAGGCGCTGCGCTTCGCCCTGGCCGACCTCAGCATCGACATCGGCGGGCTCGAGAGGACCAGCCTCGACGCCGGCTGCCGCCTCGCGGGCCGCGGCCGTCTCGCCGGGACCTTGCGCGGGGGCGATGCCTTCGCCGAGGACGTCGACATCGTCTTCACCTTCGACGACCTCGGCCGGCTGACGGCCATCGACGCCGGCGTCGACGTCGCAGCGGTGGCGCGGATTCAGGCGGCGCGGCAGGCGGAGGCAACGGCGTGATCGTGGCGGCGGGATCGGGTCGGCCGCTGCGCCGGGGACGCCGCACGACGGCCGTGGCCGCGCTCGTCGCCGTGCTCGCTCTGGCGCCACGCGCGACGGCCCAGAGCGCGCCCACCCCTGTCCCGCCAGGCGCGCCGGCGACGCCGCCGGCGGCGGTCGAGGCTGCTGCCGCGACGCCGGCCGTCCTCACACCGACGCCGCCGCACGATCCCGCGTTCGCGGCGTGGCTCGCGACGCTGCGCGGCGAGGCGCTCGGCGCCGGCATCCGGCCGGCGACGATCGATGCCGCCTTCGCCACCATCGGGGCGCAGCCGGTCGTGCTCGCGCGCGACCGCAGCCAGGCCGAGTTCACGCTCACATTGGGCCAGTACATCGATCGCCGCCTCACGCCGGCGCTGATCCGGCTGGCGCGCCAGCACGCCACGAGCGAGCGACCGGTGCTGGCCCGTGTCGAACGCGCGCACAAGGTGCCGCGGTCGATCCTGGTCGCCGTCTGGGGGCTCGAATCGAACTTCGGCAAGTTCGCCGGCGTCCGCCCCACCGTGCCGGTGCTGGCCACGCTGGCCTATGACGGCCGCCGCGCCGCGCTCTTCCGCGGCGAGCTCCTGAACGCGCTGCGTATCGTCGATCGCGGCGACATCGAGCTGGAGCGCCTGAAGGGCTCGTGGGCCGGCGCCATGGGCCAGCCGCAGTTCCTCCCCTCCAGCTACCTGAAGTTCGCGCAGGACTTCGACGGCGATGGCCGCCGCGACATCTGGACGTCGCGGCCGGACGTGTTCGCTTCGATCGCCTTCTACATGGCGTCGAACGGCTGGGCCGCCGGTGAATCGTGGGGCCGGCGGGTCAAGCTGCCGCCGAACTTCGACGCCCGGCTCGGCACGCGGGCACCGCTGCGCAGCGAAGGCTGCCGCGCCGTGCGCCAGTTGACCGAGCCGCTGCTGCTGAACGAATGGCGCGCGCTCGGCGTCACCTCGGCCAAGGGCGGGCTGCTGCCGAAGGCGGCGATCGCCGCTTCGCTGCTGCGCGCCGACAATGAGACCTTCCTGGTCTACCGCAACTACGAGACGCTGCTCACCTACAACTGCGCCCACTCGTATGCGATCGCCGTCGGCCTGCTCGGCGATCGCCTGGACGGTCGCCTCGACAGCTGGCCGGCGGCGAAGAAGCCAGTCAAGCCGGAGCGGACGCTGAAGAAGCGCCCGGCCCGGCCCGCCCGCGCCCGGCGACGCTGACCCTACATCCTGTTCGAATCGTCGAAGGTGATCGTCACCTTGGCGCCCTTGCCCGGCTTGACGCCCTCGGCGGCGCCGGCCGTAGCCATGCCGTACAGCGAGACCGGCGTCCCCGGCGGTGGCGGGCCCTGCCGCTCATAGGTACCGGCGTCGTCGTAGACGACGGCGATGTAGACCACCGGCGGCAGGCCCTTGAACAGGGCGTGGCCACCGTTCTCCTCGATGGTCCCCACCCCGACCGGCATGCTCCCCTCGGCGATGTTGGGGTCGGTGAACAGGAAGACCGACACCTCGTTCTTGGCCGAGACCTCGCCCTTGCCCTTGTAGGTCACGACGACCTCGAGGGCGCCGTCGTCTTCAGACGGCGCGGACGCAGCGGCCGGGGCCGGGGCCGGGGCGGGCGCCGGGGCGGGCTGGGCCTGGGCGCGGGCCGGCACCGGTGCGCCACCGACGGCGAGTGCGCCGGCGAGCAGCGCGGGGACGAACCTCCGTGATCTTCGAATCATAGACTGGCTCCCTTCCGTGAGATCGCGCGTCGTGGAGACGGCGCGAGAGTCTTCAAGAGCTGAATCTGACCAGCGTGGTACAGGTCGTGCGCGGCGCCACCGTGAACCGTCCACGCGAGCGGCTTGCCGCCTACCGAACGGGACAGGTCGGCTTCGCCGAGCGAGGCCACGACGGCGCGCAGCTGGCGATGCTGGTCGGCCAGCACGGCGAGGTCGGCATCCCAGCGCGCGGGATCGAATGCGCCGTCGCGCGGGAAGAAATTGCTGCCCGCGAGCGGGAAGCCGCCGCGCGCGCCGCCGCTGATCCGCTTGCGGACCACGTACTTCCAATAGGCGGCGTGGACCACCAGTTCCCAGACGTTGTGACGGCCGGGGCCCGGCCGCCAGGTCGCCTGCGTCGGCTCGACGCGCTTCAGCGAGCCGCGCAGGTTGGTGCCGTGCCAGGAGCGCCGATCGTAGGCCTCGTCGAGCAGGTCGAGGAGCCCGGACACGACGGACTGGGTCACCGATCCGCCTTCGCAGGCGATCCCGCGACCGGCTTCGGCGCGCCTGAGCCGGGGCCGATCGCGATGACGTGCTTCAGGCCGCGGATGTAGAGCACGCCGTCGGCGATCGCCGGCGTGGCCATCAGGACCTCCCCCACCGGATTGGTCGCCAGCAGCTCGTAGGTGCGTCCGGCCTTGATCACGAACACCTCGCCGTCTTCGGCGGTCAAGTAGATCTTGCCGTCAGCGGCGATCGGCGAAGCGCTGAACGCGCCGCCCTTGCCGCCCAGCCGCTCCTGATACAGGCGCTCGCCCGTCTTGGCGTCGTAGGCGGCGAACGTGCCGTTGTTCAAGACGACGTAGAGCAGGTCGCCATAGACGATCGGCGTCGGCATGTACGGCCCGCCGCGCTTGGTGCTCCAGGCGATCGCCTCCGAACTGGTGGCGTCACCTTTCAGCGTCAGGTCGCCGCGGGCCCCGGGCTTGATCGCGAAGATCGGCTGCACGCCGCGATAGCCGTTGGTGACGATGACCGTGCCCGGACCGGCGATCGGCGTCGGCACGGTGACCTCGGAGTTCCCGGACAGCCGCCACAGCTCCTTGCCGGTGGCCGGGTCGTAGCCGCGGATGGCGTTGGTGCCCTGCGTGATCAGCTCGGTGTGGCCGCCCATCTCGACGACCGTCGGCGTCGCCCACGATGGGATCTCGTCGCGGCTCGTCCGCCACGCCGGCTTGCCGGTCTTGACGTCGAACGCGGCGACGAACGAACCCTGCTGGATGTCGCACTGCACGATCACCAGGTTCTTCCAGATGATCGGCGAGCTGGCCACGCCCCACTCGTAGTCGGGGTCGTAGAACCAACCGGCGTTCAGCACGCCGAGGTCCTGCTTCCAGAGCAGGGCGCCCTTCATGTCGTAGGCGTAGAGCCCCTCCGAGCCGAACGACACCACCACGTGGGTGCCGTCGGTCACCGGCGTCGGCGAGGCCTGGCTCGACTTCGGATGCCGCTTGGTCTTGGGCACACCCTCGTGCGCGACCTTGTCCCACAGCACTTTGCCCGTCTTGCGATCGAGGGCGATCAGGCGCCAGACGTGCGGGCCGGTATCCTTGGCCGGCTCGACGTCGCCGTAGAGGCCATGCCGGAAGCCGGCGTTTGGATCGCTGCTGACCGCCGTCGACACGAAGAGCCGGTCGCCCCAGACGATCGGGCTCGACACGGAGATGCCGGGAATCGGCGTCTTCCACAGCACGGCGTCGCCGGCCGGGACGTTGATGGTGGTCGCGACCGGCTGCGTGCCGGCGGCGACGCCGGACGCCTGCGGCCCGCGGAAGGACGGCCACTGCTGCGCCTGCGCGACGGGAGGCACCACCGCGAGCAGCAGGGCGACGCCCGCGACGACCGGCGCCACGACGACCGCACGCCGGGCCGATCGGACAAAAAGCTTGGTCGCGCTCATTTGACGACTCGCTTGTAGACGGACGGGACGCCGGCCTGGTTCACGACCGTGAGGCTCGTGATCTGTTCGCCCTCGACGGCAAACGTCACGGCCAGCCCGGGGATCGACTCGACGGCGAAGCTGGTCTCGCTGCGCGGCGACAGCGCCAGCGCCTGGCCACCTCCGACGGTGGCGACGATCACGCCATCCTTCACCGTCAGCACGGCGTCGGTGCGGCCGTCGTTGTAGGTGCCCGGATAGCGCGCCAGCTGGGCTGGCGTGAGGGTGACGACCACCGGCATCGTTGCGCCGGCCTTCTCGAGCGTGGCGACAATCTCGGTCTTGTTGCCCTTCTTGGCCGCGGCCAGCGACTCGCTGAGGAGCGCCGGCGGCAGCCCGCCCGCGTCGAGGATCACCTGCACCATCGGCACGTCGCCGGCGTTGATGGCGGAGCCGAACGCCCGGGCCGCGCCCTTGGCGCCCTTCGCCAGCAGCAGCTTCACCACCTCGGCGTGCTCCGGCTTGCGGGTCTGCGCCGGCTGCGCCGCCCAGCCGAGCGCGCTCTGGTTGTAGAAGCTGTCGGTCGCTTCGGGGTTGGCGCCCTTGGCGAGCAGCAGCCGCACCACGTCGACGTGACCGCGATCGGCGGCGAACGAGAGCGCGGTCCGGTTGTAGCGGAACGGCGTGTCGACGGCGACACCGGCGGCCAGCGCCTTGTCGACGGCGGCGACGTCGCCCTTGCGCACGGCGTCGAGGTAGACCTGCGCCTCCGGCGACGGAGCCAGTGTGGCCGGCGCCGGGGCCGGCGCGGGCGGTGGCGTCGCGGCCTGGTTGGCCGCGAGCAGGGATGACATCGGGACGACGAAGGCAGCGGCCACCAACGTCGCCGTGACGCGCGATCGGGTCGGCATGGCGGCAGGCTACAGGAAAGGCTCGACGCCTCACAAGCCGCGCCCCGGGATCAGACGACGACGGGGGCCGGGTCAGACGGACGAAGAGGCCGTCTCAGACGCCGAAGCGGCCGCGCCACCCGCCGACGATCATTTGCGTGGCGATCGTGGCCGCCTGCCACGGCGTGAGCGGCGCGCCGCCGACCCGGACGCGCCCGGCGCGGATCGCGTCGCAGATGGCGTCCGCCGCGTCGGCGTCGGAGAGATCCGCCGGCAGGGTCACGTCCACCTCGCTCCAGGTCCGCCCGAGCTGCGACAAGCGATGCACGTCGCCGTTGCCGACGAGCGGCCGGCGGTGCGCCGCGGCCCAGGCCAGCGCGCCGCGGTTCCAGTCGGCGCCGCGGACGTGCAGGGCGTTGACCTCGATCGCGTCCCAGAGCGGCGCGAACGCTTCGAGCCGGCGCCGCCCGAGCGCCGACCCGACCGGGAAGCAGGCGTGCGGCGCCACGACCAGCCCGCGCGGATGCGTCGCCTTCAGCGCCGCGACGTCCTCGAAGCGCCTGACCGGCAGCGTGGCCTCGGCCGGAAAGTTGATCAGCAGGACGTGCGCGCCGTCGACGGTGCGCTCGATGCCGCGCAGCAGGCGCACGCCATATTGGCGGGCCACGTCCGCCAGCGGCGCCGGATCGAAGACGGCGTCGTGCAGGGTGATCGCCAGCCCGCCGTAGCCGTGCGCGGCCGCCGCCGCGATCAGATCCTCGGCCGAGTGCGGGATCCGATCCTCGGGATCGTCCGACGTGTGGGCGTGGAGCTCGACGCGGATCATGGAGAAATGAACCGACGGAGGTCGAGCGCCAGATCGTCGGTCCACGGCGGCGGCGTGAGACGCGCCACGCCGCCCGGGTGCTGCCGGATGATCGTGTCGAGCACCTCGCCCGTCACCGGGTCGATCCACGAGCCGGCCCACTTCCCGGCCGGCAGCGTGATGTCCAGTGTCGTACTCGCTGGCCGTGCCTCGTCGCGCCGCGGGCCGGTCGAGCCGAAGTCGTGGTCGACGTTGGGCTCGCCGCGCGCAAACCACGGGTCGGCCAGCACGACCCCGTGGAAGTACTCGGCCCGCAGCCCCGACACGCCATGGTGCCCGGTGAGGAAAGCATCGACGGGAATCGTCTCGCGCACGCCGTCCGGCCGCGTCCACTCCAGCCGCATGACGCCGTTGCCGCCGTTGTAGAAGTACTCCACGACGATCGGCGGCCCGACCAGCGGAACCCCGCTCGGATTCGCCAAGGTGACCGATACCGTGTCGGTCTTCGTGGCGTGGTCCGTCCAGTCCTGGTAGATGACGCGATCGCCGACGCGGACGCGCGCGCCGTCGTTGGACGTCACGTGCAGCTGGTACGTGCCGTTCACCCGCGGCAGTATCCGCCCCGACCAACGCGCAGAAAACGCCGAAACCGTGCGCTGCCGGCGCAGGTAGACGCCGAAGGCGTCCTCGCCTTGCGCCAGCACCTGCGCCGAACCCCCGACCGGTACACCGCCGACGACGAGCTCAGGGGCCGGGCGGGCCTTCACGAGATCGAAACGGTTGACGAAGCGACGCAGGATCGCGAGCTGGCTGCGCAACGCCCGGCCGCCGCCGCCCGGCTGGGTCGCTGGAATCGGGAACGTGCCGTCTTCGCGGCCGACGGTGAAGGAGTAGTCCAGGTTGTTGTAGAGACCGCCGCCAGCCAGGATGAAGTCCCAGCCCTCGGTGCGGTACGCCAGATCGGCGGTGCCGCGAAAGCCGGTCTCGTTGTCGCCGATCAGGCGCCGATGGTGCGCGTTCCAGGCGATGGTGTCGGGCGGCGTCGCGTAGTGGAAGTTGAAGATCGAGATCGCCGGATGCGGATCGACCACCCGCCGGCCCTGGTTGGAGACGTTCTGCGACAGCAGCACCGGCTGCGGCAGCCTGGCCACGGCGTCGGCGACCACGGTCGTCATGTGCCGCTGCCAGTCCTCCGGCACGTGCGTGGCATAGGGCTCGTTGCAGATCTCGAGATAGACGTTGTCGAAGCCGGCGACCGCGGCGACCAGATGCCGCGCCACGGCCTCCTGCGCGGCGAGGAGCGGTCCGCTCTTGTCGAGCGTGAGGACGTCCTCGCGGCGCATCGCCGGGATCGCGTTCACGTTGTTGGCCGGGTGCATCGGGCTCACCGCCCACATCGAGTCCTCGTAGAGCGGGCAGAACAGCACTAGCTCGACGATGATCCCGCGCGCCGACGCCTCCTTCAGGATGTCGCGCAGCCGCGTCACGTAGGCGTCGTCGAACCGCGTCAGGTCGAACTTCGCGCCACCGTCCGCGTAGCCGTCGACCGCGCTCCGCGCCCACGGGCTGATGAAGCGATCGCGTTTCGGATCGAGCGTGTTGGCGGCGATGTCGAAGTTGCCGCCCGTTTCGACATAGGTTCCCGCGAAGATCCGGGTGCCGTTCAGGCCGTCCGACTTCAGCGTGTCGAAGTAGCGGCGATAGTCGAAGTCGAGATTGAGCAAGGCGCCGTAGTGTTCGCCCGAGGTGATCACCACCGTCGGCTGGCCGCGGAACAGGAAATAGCGCGGGTTGTCCGGATGGAGGCGGAGCGTCTGGCCTGCCGCCGTCGTGCCGGCCGATGCGGCCGGCGGTGGCGCCTGCGCCGACACGCCGATGGCCGCTGCGGCCACGGTCGACAGCAGGAACGCGATTTGGGTCTGTTGCGTCATGCTATGACACGCCCCATGGCCGCCCCGGCTCCACGCCCCGACGTCGAGCGCCTCCGCAACCGCCTCAACACGCTGGTGCTCGTCGTGCCGGGACAGTTCATCTGTATCACCGTGGCCTACTGGCTACGCTTCGTTCCGGCGCTCCGGCCGTTCGCCTTCGAGGTCCCGACGCCGCGCCCGGAGGTGCTCCTCGCCTGCGCGGCGGCGCTCCTCGTCCCGTTCGTGCTGCCGCGCGGCTGGTTCCGGCCGCGAGGCTTCGAACGCGGCCGCCTCTACCCCGCCCTCGGCCTGCGCCTGTTCCGGACGATCGCCACCGATGGCGACTGGATCAACGGTCGCCTGCGCCGCCTCGATCCGAACTACCGCGTCGTCCGCGATCGCCGCACCCGCGACGAGCACATCGCCGGCACCATCATCAACGAGCGCTGGCACATCGCCTGGCTGCTGCTGGGCCTGATGACCGCGGGCTCGGCGGTGGCGACGCGCCAGTACGGCTGGGCGATCGCCGTGACGATCTTCAACGCGGCGTTCAACCTGTACCCGGTCTTCCACCAGCGCTACAAGCGCGCCCGGCTTCGCCCGGCCGATGCCCCTCGGCGCCCGGTCACGGCTTCGGTGCCCGCTGCGCCTTGAGCTCGGCCAGCTTCTTCGCCAGATAGGCCTCGTACTCCTTCTTCAGCGCCGGATCGCGCGGCGACCCGTAGATCTCCTGCGACTTGTACTTGCCTTCGTCGAACTTCCGCTTCGTCCACTCGTCGTGAATGTGCGTCTCGTCGGCACGATCAAGGATGCCCTGCACGAGCGACGGCGGGATGAAGTAGACGCCTTCGCGATCGCCGAAGACGAGATCGCCGGGGTTGACCGTCGCCTCGCCAATGCGGATCGGGACGTTGATGCCGGTCAACATCACCTCGCGGATCGGCGTCGGATGCGCGTGGCGGTAGTAGGCGGGCATCGGGATGTCGGAGAGTCCCTCGAGGTCGCGAATCGAGCCGTCGACGACCAGTCCGCCGCCTTTGGTCGCCTTGTGGACGTAGTAGAACAGGTTGTCGCCGACGATCGTCCCCTCCGCCCCCTTGCCGAACACGTCGGCGACGAAGACGTCGCCGGGCTGCAGCTGGTCGATCGCGTACTGATGGGTGTAGGACGTGATGCCGGCCTTGGTGGCGTTGGCGGTCAACGCGCCCATGATGTCAGGGCGCGTCGGCATGAACTGGGCGGTGAAGGCACGGCCCGCCATCTTGGTCCCCGGGTGCAGCAGCGCGAAACCGTCCGCCCATTGGTTGCGATAGTTCTTGCCGGGCAGCACGGCCCACACGTCCTCCGCCGACAGGCCCTTGGCCTGCTCGAGCAGCGCGTCGGGGATCTTCGGACGGCCGTCGGGGAATCGGTCGAACGGGTTCTCGGCGGTGATCTCGACGAGCTGCTCGCGGGTCAGCTTGAACAGCTGGGCGTCGACCAGGGTGGCCGTCACCAGCAGCGCCGCCCCGGCACCGAGCAGCGTGCGAACCGTGGGCAGCCGAGACAGGCCACTAGTCATGCTCGACTCCTGTGCGGATCGGGGAAGGTCCCGGTGCGATGGAGCTTACCGCATGTGTAGCAGCCCGTGGTGGAAGTGCCGCGGGACTTCCACCACGGGCTGCTAGATCACCGCACGACGGCGATCGGCGACCCGATCCACCAGGTGACGCCGTTCGGGTCGAGGACGCCGGCGTTGCGATGGCCGTACGGCATGTCGGCCGGCGCCGACTCCGACGTCGCACCCGCGGCGAGCGCACGCGCGTAGGTCGCGTCGACGTCCGCCACCCAGAGATAGATCGCTGCGGCGCGTGGCTCGACGTCCTTGCCGGCTTCGCCCAGCATCACCAGCGAATCGCCGATCTGCAGCTCGGCGTGCATCACCGCCCCGTCCTCGCGTCGATGACACTGCGTCTCGCTCGCGCCGAACGCCAGGGTGAGGAAGGCGATCTCGGCGTCGGCGTCCGGGACGACGAGGTAGGGCGTGATCGTGCGATAGGTGCCCATCGGATCGGCGCGATGGTCGAGCATCGTCGCCATCCCGTCGAGCATGGTCGTCCAGCCCTGCTCGATCTGCTCGATCTTGGCTCCCCAGCGCGGCTCCATCTCGTGCGTCAGCGTCAGCTCACAGCCATCGGCCGCCGGCGCGATCTCGATGTGGACCCGCGACTGATCGGCACGCGGCGGCGTCTGCCACGTGAACGCGAGGCGACGCGGCCGCTCCAGCTGCAGATACTCGCCGGTATGCGAGGCGTCGCCATCGGCGCGGCGCTGGACGATGCAAAAGCGGCCGCCCACCCGCGGATCGACGTCGACCTGGCGCATCTCGCCGAGGCCGGGGGCGAACCAGTCCCGGATCTTGGCCGGGTCGATCCAGGCGTCGAACACGTCCTCGGCCTGCGAGGAGAACCGGCGGCGGATGCGGGCGCGGACAGCGGACGCTGGAGCCAAGGGCGACCTCCTGCGATGGCGTCCGCGCCGAGCACGGCCGGCTAACGAAGACAGTAGAGCTTCGTCAGCGTGCGGACATACAAACGATCGCCTGCCGCCGCAGGTGAGGCAAGCACCATCTCACCGAGCTGGTTGTGCGCCAGCTCGTCATAGCGATCGCCAGCGCCGAGCACGAACACGTCGCCGTCCTCGCTCGCAATGTACACACGTCCGCGGCTGGCGATGGGCGAGCTCGAGAAGGTGTGACCGCCGCCGCCGATCCGCGCCTTGTAGACCTCCGCCCCGGTCGCGGCGTCGGCCACCTGCAGCACACCGTTGTCGTTGACCGCGTAGATGCGGCCGCGATACGCCAGCGGCGACGGCGTGTAGCCGGTGAAGCGCGGCAGGAACCAGACGACGGCCGGGCTCGACGTCTCGCCCTCCTTCAGCGTGATGTCACCCGCGGCGCCGGGACGCACCGCGAGCAGCGGTCGGTTGGCCTCGCCCTGCGACCCCGAGCCGACGTAGAGCAGGCCGCCGGCGATGATCGGGCTCGGTGTCGACTGCCGGAAGCCCTTCATGCGCCACAGCTCCTTGCCCTCGAGGACGTAGCTGATCGCAAAACCGCGGCCGATCGTCACGATCTCGGTGCGCTGCGCGTGCGTCCAGATCAGCGGCGTCGCCCAGCCCGAGGCGAGCCGCGCGTCGAGATCGGTGCGCTTGACCGTCCAGATCTCCTTTCCCGTCTTCGCGTCGAGCGCGGCGAGGAACGATTCGCCGTCGTTGTCGTGGAGCTGGTAGACGCGGCCCTGGTGTACGACCGGCGAGGAGGCGGTGCCGAAATCGAGGTAGATCGGCTGCGGCGCCCAGGTCCGCGACCACAGCTTGGTGCCGTCCAGGGTGTAGCAGAAGACGCCGACGTTGCCGCCGAACGACGCGTAGATCCGCTCGCCGTCGGTGGCCGGCGTCTCGGACGCGTAGGTGTTCTTGCGGTGGCGGCCGCCTGGCGGCGGCCCGCGATGCGCTTCGCGTTGCCAGAGCGGCTTGCCCGTCTTCGTGTCGATCGCCGCCACGACGTAGCTGATCGTCCCCGACTCGCTCGCCAGCTCGATGTCGCGTTGGACCACCTTCTTGACGATCTCGGCCTCGGACAGCCCCTGCTTCTCGAGCTCGGCGGCGTAGTCGTTACCGAAGATGCCCTTCCCCGGCGCCTTGAAGGCGTTGGTGTTCACCGCCGACGTGACGAAGACGCGATCGCCCCAGACGATCGGCGACGACCAGCCGCGGCCGGGCAGATCCGCGGTCCAGGCGACGTGCTCGGTCGCCGACCAGGTGACCGGCAGCGTGGCGTCGTCGGCGACGCCGGCGCCGTTCGGGCCGCGGAACTGCGGCCACGCGGCCGGATCCGCCGCGCGTCCGATCGGAACGAGGACCACGCCGACGAGCAGCAGACACGCCAGGATGCGCATGCCGGATGCTACCGCCGATGGAACCGCGACGGACGCCGGTTCGTCACAGGGCCGTGTCCCAGGAACGGCAGGGTCATCGGCCCGACGGTCCCGTCGACCCCGGGTTCGTTAACCTCGGGCGCCGCGGCCCGTAAGCAGATGACATGAGCCTGTTGCAGGACCTGCGCTTCGCGCTCCGGCTGCTCGTCAAGGATCGCTGGTTCAGCGCGGTGGCCATCACCGCCCTGGCGCTGGGCATCGGCGTCAACGCCACGGTGTTCACGCTGGTCAACGCCGTCCTCATCCGCGGCTTGCCCTTCCCCGAGGCCGACCGGCTCTACGTGCTCGGCGTCAAGCCGGCGACGTCGACCGGCGGTGGCGAGCCGATCTCCCGGCCCGATCTCCTCGACTGGCGCAGCGGCACGACGTCGTACGAAGGCCTCGCCGCCTTCATCCGATCGTCGATGACCGTCAGCGACACGCGGACGGCTCCCGAGGAAACGCCCGGCGTCTGGATCACCGCCAACATGTTCGACCTGCTGCGCCAGCCGATGCTGTTCGGTCGCGGCTTCCGGCGCGGCGACGACGAGCCCGGCGGCGAACGCGTGGCGATCCTCGGCCACGCGCTGTGGCAGTCGCGCTATCGCGGCGATCGCGGCGTGCTCGGGCTGTCGGTGCGCATCAATGGCGAGCCCGCCACGGTCGTCGGCGTGATGCCGCCCGGTATCAAGTTTCCGACCAACGCCGAACTCTGGGTCTCGGCCATCCCGACCGCGGAGCAGCAGCAACGCCGCGACATCCGCAACCTGACCATCGTCGCCCGGCTGAAATCCGGCGTGTCGGCCGCCCAGGCCCAGGCCGAGCTCGATGGCATCGTCAAGCGGCTGGCCGCCGCCCATCCCGCCAGCAACAAGGAGCTGACGGTCGGCGTGGTGCAGACGTTCAACGAGCGCTTCAACGCCGGAACCGTGCGCGTGGTCTTCCTGACGCTGATGGGCGCCGTCGGCTTCGTGCTGCTGATCGCCTGCGCCAACGTGGCCAACCTGCTGCTGTCGCGATCGACCCACCGGGCGCGCGAGGTGGCGGTCCGCTACGCGATGGGCGCGACGCGCTGGCGAGTGGTGCGGCAGCTGATGGTCGAGAGCCTGCTCCTCGCGACGGCCGGGGGCATCATCGGCCTCGGCATCGCGATCGTGGGGACGCGGCTCTTCGATCGCGCGGTGGCCGACGTCGGCAAGCCGTACTGGATCCAGTTCACCATCGACGGCGTCGTCATCGCATACCTGACGGGGATCTGCGTCGTCACCAGCCTGGTGTTCGGGTTGGCACCGGCGCTGCAGGTGGCGCGGACGTCGGTGGGCTCCGTGCTCAAACAGGGCGGACGCGGCAGCACCGGCTCCCGGCAGATGCGCGCCTTCTCGTCGGCGCTCGTCGTCCTCGAGCTCGCGCTCACGCTGGTGCTGCTGGTCGGCGCCGGCCTGATGGCCCGCAGCTTCATGGCGCTGACCGCGATCGACACGGGGATCAAGGGGGACCACCTGGTGTCGATGCGCGTCAACCTGCCACGCGCCACCTATCCCAACGCGGACCTGCGCGCGCAGTTCTTCGAGCGCCTGACCCCGCGCCTCGCCAGCCTGCCCGGCGCCGACGCCGCGGCGGTCACGACGAGCATGCCGCCGTTCGGGCTGTGGGGGCGCGAGGTGCTGGTCGATGGCCGCGCCGACCCCGGCCGCGGCAAGCGGCCCGACGCGGGCTACGTCGTGATCAGCCCGTCGTTCTTCGACACCGTCGGCGCGCCGATGCGGCGCGGCCGCGCCTTCGACAACCGAGACGGCGGCAAGGGCGCCGAAGTGGCGATCGTCAACGAGCGGTTCGCCGCGCGCCACTTCCCCGGCCAGGATCCGATCGGCCGTCGCATGCGCTTCCCCGACGAGGATCCCGCGGACGACAGCGGGTGGCTGACGATCGTCGGGATCAGCCCGGACATCCGACACGGCAACCCGCGCGACCGCGAGCTGCCCGACGTCGCCTACGTGCCGGTGAAACAGGTCGGCCCTGGCGGCGCCGCGCTGATCGTCCGCAGCCGGATCGATCCCGGGGCGCTCGTCGTCGAGGTGCGGCGCCTGGTGCAGGCGCTCGATCCCGACCAGCCGGTCGCCAACCCGCAGACGGTCGACCAGATGCTGACCCAGACCTCCTGGCCGTTCCGGGTCTTCGGTACGCTGTTCGCGATCCTGGCGCTGATCGCGCTGACGCTGGCGTCGGTCGGGCTCTACGCGGTGATCGCCTATTCAGTCTCGACGCGGACGCAGGAGATCGGCGTGCGGATGGCGCTCGGCGCGGGGCGGCGGACGGTCGGCTGGCTGGTATTGAAGCGCGGGCTCTGGCAGCTCGCGTTCGGCCTGGCCATCGGCCTGGCCGGCGCCTGGGCGGTCGGCTACTACATCCTGGCCAACGTCGTGGCCCAGATCTCCGGCACCGATCCGGTGATCTTCGTCGGCGTGCCGCTGCTGCTGACGCTGGTCGCGCTCGCCGCCTGCATCATCCCGGCGCGGCGCGCGGCGCGGCTCGATCCGCTGGCCGCGCTCCGCAGCGAGTGACGGCGTCCGGGTTCGGGCATGGCGCGGAGGGCATGCCGCGGCAGTAGCACTCCCAGCCTCGCTGCGATAGCGTGTGCCGTATGCATCGATGGCGACGCGCACTGGTGACTCTGGTGGTGACGGCGGCCACGGGCGTGGCCACAGGAGCGGCCGACGCCGCGCCGGGCCCCGACGTGAGCGTCGGTGCGCCGCGCCCGGCGGCCTGGGCGGATGTCGTGGCACACGCGACGGCGG
>JANOIR010000216.1:0-6451 GCA_031407765.1 Vicinamibacteraceae bacterium | reverse complement strand
CTCGACATTCGAGTGCATGCAGCGCATCCCCGCCCGCGTGAGCCCCAAAGACGCGCGAAATGTGTGCGAGCTCTTCGCCCCCCGCACGACCTTCGAGCGCCAGACCGGATCGACTCCGGCCGCGGGCCCGGTCAGCGCGCGTCAGGCCTTCGACGACCTGTTCAAGTAGACCGCCTCAACGCACGATGCGCGTGCGGAGCGCCTTGGCGACGGCCTCCGACTTGGAGTGCACCTGCAGCTTGGCGTAGATGCTCTTCATGTGGAAGGCCACCGTGTTGACGCTGTTGCCCAAGGCCGCTGCCGCGGTCTTGTAGCTGTGGCCTTCCGCGAGCAGCGCCAGGATCCGCACCTCGTGGGGCGTCAGCTCGTGATCCGCTGGCGGCGCCGGGACGCGGAACTCGCGGAACAGCGCGATGACGCGCGCCGCAATCTCGGGCGACATCGGCGCGCCGCCGCGCATCGTGTCCTGCAGGCACTCGAGCAGGCGCGCAGGCGGCGTCTTCTTCAGGAGATAGCCCGATGCACCGGCACACAGCGCTTCGAGGATCCGGTCGTTGTCCTCGTAGATGGTCAGCGCGATCAGGTGCAGCTGCGGATGACGTGCCTTCAGCAGTCGGATGCCCTCGATGCCCGACATCCCCGGCAAGCCGAGATCCATCAGCACGACGTCGGCCACCGCAGGCGTCAGGACGGCGAGCGCCGGTTCCATCGCTGCGAACGCACCGGCGCAGCGATAGCCGGTGGTCCCGTCGATCAGGAAGCTCAAGCCTTCCCGGATCTCGCGCTGGTCCTCGACGATCGCGACACGCACAGGGCTCGTCGGCGTGCCGGCCGCTTCGTTCGCTCTCATGGCATGCGGGGCGTTGGGACAGTCTGACAGCGTTGCGCCTCGGCTATTCCCACCTGAACAAGTGGGTACGTGCGGTCCACGGCCCGTGTCGTTGCCTCACGAGTCCGTCTTCGGCAGGTGGAGCTCCAGCCGCGTCCCGGCGCCCGGCGCCGATGTGATCGTCAGCGTGCCGCCGAGTCCGGTCGCCCGGCGCCGCATGCTGTGGACGCCCTGCCCGTCGGCCGAGCCGCCGGCATCGAAGCCGCTCCCGTTGTCGCCGACGACGAGCCTCAGCTCGCCGCGGGCAATCGCGATCGCGATCGTCACTTCGGCCGCGCCCGCGTGCCGGACGACGTTATTGAGCGCTTCCTTGAAGATGAGGAAGACCTCGCGACGGGCTTCGATGCCGAGGCGGGCGTGCCCATCATCGGTGCTGTCGAAGGTGAGTTCGATGCCGCGGGCCGGCAACAGGTCGCTCGCCAGCCGCCGCATGCGTTGGCTGAGGTGCGCGGGCGTGTTGCGATGCGGGCTGATGGCCCAGACGATGTCGCTCATCGCGTCGACCGATTCACGCGACAGCGCGCCGATGCGCTCCAGCGGCCCGGCCACTTCCGGCGCAGCCGGGGCGATGCGGGCGCGCACCACTTCGCTCAGGATTGCGATCTGCGACAGGCTGGAGCCGATGTCGTCGTGCA
The DNA here is from genome assembly GCA_031407765.1 of Vicinamibacteraceae bacterium. GTDB lineage: Bacteria > Acidobacteriota > Vicinamibacteria > Vicinamibacterales > Vicinamibacteraceae > JBDSLU01. The sequence goes on along the minus strand of JANOIR010000216.1, from coordinate 4,927 downwards.
GATCGCTGGCGATGTGGGTCCGGACGCGCTCCATCGCCAGCAACTGGTTCACCCGGTAGCGATGGCCGCCCCAGATCAGAGCCGTCATCGCTGCGCCGCACGCGCCGAGAAACCACCACGTCTGATAGAAGCGCGGCTCGACCCGCACCGCGAGCGTGGCCTCCGTCGACGTCCAGGCGCCACCCTCGATCGCCGCCGCCACGCGGAACCGATGACGGCCTGGCGGCAAGTCGGTGTAGTGCGCCAAGCGGCGGGTGCCGGCGTCGACCCACGTATCGTCGTAGCCGTCGAGGCGATAGCGGAAGCGGACGCGACCCGGCGCGCTCAAGAACGGGCTCGTGTAGCGCAGCTCGACCTGGCGGCTTCCCGGTGTGAGCACGACGGTCCGGCTCGTCGGCGCAGCCAGCTGACGCTCGCCATCCACGGTCACCTCTTCGAGGATGGCGCCTGGAGCCGATGCGCGTTGGTCGGCGCCGGCGGGATCCACGACGACCACACCTTGCTGCGTGGGGAACCAGAGCCGTCCATTTCTGGCGCGCCAGCCGGCGGGCTGTGTGCTGCCATTGCACTCCGCCGTCTTCATGCCATCCGCGATGCCGTACAGGACCGCCGCCACGGACCGACGGACACCGTCGGCCATTTCGTGCAGCTCCTGTCGTGACACCCGGTAGACGCCAAGATTGGACGAGCACCAGAAGTTGCCGCGGTCGTCGGGCAGGATCCGGTGAATGGTCTCGCCGAACGGTCCGCCCGCCGACTCGATGCGCGCGAAGCGGCCCTGCTTCACCCGGGTCAGCCCGCCGTACTCCGACGCCACCCAGAGGCTGCCGTCGGTGTCCGTGTGCAACGCGTTGATCTCGTCTCCCGCCAGGCCGTCCTTCGACGTGAAGGTCGTGAAGCGGCCCTGCGCATAACGCGTGAGTCCGACCGAGGTGGCGATCCACAGCGTTCCCGCCGCGTCCTCCGCCAGCGCCGAAAGGAAGTCGCTGCCCAGTCCGTCGCGCGTCGTGAACGTCGTGACCGTGTCGTCGACGACGCGCTTGAGCCCGCCGCCATGTGTCCCCAGCCACATCGCCCCGGTTCGGTCTTCATGCATCGCCCTGACGACGTGATTGAGCGGCAGGGCCTCGCGCGCGACCGCCGTGAATCGGCCGTGCTCCATTCGAGCCAGCCCCCCGTTGAACGCCCCGACCCAGAGGCGTCCTCGCCTGTCTTCGGCCAGTGAGAACACCACGTCGCTCGGCAGGCCGTCCTTGGTCGTGAAGGTGGTGAAACGGCCGTCCTGCAGCCGCGCCAGGCCGCCGCCATGGGTGCCGATCCAGAGCGCGCCCGCGCGATCCTCCAACACGACACGCACGGCGTCGCTGGCGAGCCCCTCCGTGGCCGTATACGGCGTCAGCACGCCGTCGCGCAACCGGCCGAGCCCACCGTTGTGCATCGTGAACCAGAGGCTGCCGTCGCGATCGAGGAACAGGCCGTTGAGGAAGTCCGACGCCAGTCCGGCCGCCGTGGTGAGGCGATCGAAGCGTTCGTCCCGATACCGGGTGATGCCGCCTCCGTAAGTGGAGATCCACAGGCTGCCGTCGCCATCTTCGACGAGATCGGTCACGAGATCGTGCGAGAGGCCGTCCCTGGTCGTGAAGACGGTGATGCGACCGGCGGCCATCCGGTGCAGGCCCGCAAACGTGCCGACCCACAGCACCCCGCGCCGATCCTCGCGCACCGTCTGCACGAGATCACTGGCGAGTCCCTGCTTCGTCGTGTAGTGGCGGAAGCGGCCATTGGCCAGGTGCGCCAGGCCGCCGTTGGTCGCGATCCACAGGCTGCCGTCGGCCGCCTGGGTCACGTATTGGACGACGTCGTGCGGCAAGCCGTCGCGGGTGGTGTAGGACGTGAAGCGACGGTCCTGGAAGCGACTGAGGCCCCCTCGCGTGCCAATCCAGAGGGCACCCCCGCGGTCCTCGAAGAGATGGAGGATTCGGTCGTCGACCAGGCCGTCGGCCGTGGTGTACCGACGGGTGGCACCGTCGCGCCACTGCACCAGCCCGCGGTCGGTCCCTAGCAACAGGGTGCCCGCCCGGTCGACGAGCAGGTCGCTGATGTCGGCCTTCAGGTCCGGGAACAGGCGGCGATCGATCAGCGTGAAACGCACACCGTCGAATCGCAAGAGGCCGCTTTCGGTCCCGACCCACAAATAGCCGTCGGGTGTCCGGGCCATCCCGACGGTGGACGCCACGGGCAGGCCCTCGCGAACGCCCCACACCTCGTAGACGTACTGACCAATCGTCTTGGTGGGATCGAGCCCCGCCGCAGGCGCTGCATCGAAGAGGAGCGAGAGCGCAACGAGCGGGCCGAGGAGAGCAACGCGGCAAGCCATGCGTGGGAACCCGGTTCGGTCTCGATCGGCGCGGAGGATAGCACGGGCGCTTGGCCAGCAACGCGCGCCGTGGCCGCTCCGACGAGATTCCCACCTGTTCATGTGGCGACCGCGTGCAGGGGGCCTGTCACAGTTGCCGGGCGTCGACGTTATTCGTGAAACGGAGCCCGACAATGAAGCTCGGAACCAGCCAGACTCGTCGATCGTGGATCCTGCGGGCAGTGCTCATGGCCTGCGCCTGGCTACCACCGCTGCAGGCCTCGGCCGATTCCGTCTTCTACACCGTGCCGGACTTCAACGCTGACGGTGCAGCCGACATCGTCGTCGGCGTGCCGTACGAGGACTACGAGCCTCTGTCCCAGGGACGCGGCGTCCCCGAAGCTGGTGCAGTCGACGTCGTCTACGGCACCGTGTCCGGCACGGCGGTTCCGCACTCGCAACATTGGACGCTGGCCAGTGCGGGCCTGCCCGGCACGCCATACGAGGGCGATCACTTCGGGTTCGCAGTGGCGTGGGGCCGTTTCAACGCGGACAAGTACATCGATCTCGCGATTGGCATTCCTGGCCGGGATCTTGACGGAATCGATGACGCCGGCGCGGTCGTCATCATCTATGGCTCCGCCGAGGGCCTGGCCGCGAGTGGCGCGTCGAAGGAGCTCGCGCCGCGATACCTGCGGCAAGGAGCACACGCTGTCCCGGGCATTCCGAGACAGGGCGACAACTTCGGGTTTTCTCTGGCCGCCGGTCTCTGGTGGGAGGGCGGATTGACACACTACCTGGCGATTGGCGCGCCTGGATTCACGGCCGGAGACGCTGGTGACCAGGGACGGGGTGAGGTCGTGGTGATCTACCCGGACTACGAAAGCGGCAATCAACTGTGGACCCAGGTATTCAGCGCCCCGGAGCCCGGAGATTGGTTCGGATTTTCGCTCGCGACTGGATATTTCGGTCGCTTCGAGTTCGACCACGCGCTTGCGATCGGTGTTCCTGGTGAGGACTTCGAGGGCAACACGGATGCCGGGGCGGTCGAGGTCCTCTACGTGGCACGCCAGTCAGAGGTTCCCGGACGCCTGTCTTTCGAAAACGCCCAGCTCCTCAGGCAGAGTACGTTCGTGGAAACAACCCAAAGCCATTCGTGGTTCGGGTTTTCGCTGGCTGCCGGCCGGCTGACGGGCAGCGAAGGCTACGAGTTTCCGGACGAGCTCGTGATCGGTGAACCGCTACGCGCCGTCGGCTTCGGCGCCAGCGTTCGTGCGGGCGCGATCCACGTGATCGAAGGCTCGTTGTGGGATGGCCTCGATCCCACGAAGGTGACGACCTGCAGTCAGGGAAGCTGGATGCTGGGCGGGAAACTTCCCGGTGTGTCCGAGGCCGGCGATCTCTTCGGCTTGGCGGTGGTGGTCGCCGACGGCGTCATCGCGGTGGGCGCTCCGGGCGAAAACAGCAGCGCCGGCAGCGTCCACATCATCCATGGCGTCGCCGGCGGGCCGACCGCTGTCGGTGCGCAGGTGCTCTCCAGCTCCTTCGGCGGCGGCAAGTTCGGATGGTCGTTGCAGGCGCTTCTTGAGGCGAAGGGGACGGGTGGGGGGACGGTGTGGGGCCGGCTCCTCGTGGGTTCTCCCGGGAGACTGGACGAAGGGGGAGTCGTCAAGGTGTTCGGGCCCGATGCCACTGGCGCGTTCGTCCCGAAGGGCACCTTGACCCAGGACAGCATCTTCGGCGCCGGCGAGCGAACCGAGCCCGGCGACGGCTTCGGCGCCAGCGTCGGCGCCGGGGGCCTGCCGCGGATCACGTTCACCTGGTGACGCCGTTCCTGAGCACGGAGTGGACGCGCTGTCACCGTCCCGAGGGTGCGATCAGCTCGTCAGATGGGAGCCCGACGATGATGTTCCGAACGAGCCAGACTAGCCGAGCCCCGATCCTGCAGGTTCTGCTCATCGCTTGCGCGTGGGTGCCGGCGCTCGATGCCGCGGCGCAGGACTTCAACGCTGACGGTGCGCCGGACCGGGTGATCGGCGTGCCCTACGAGGGTTACTACGAAACCGGCGAGGGGCGCGGCATCCCCGAAGCCGGAGCCGTCGATGTCATCTACGGCACGGTCCCGGGCAGCCCCGCCCTTCGCGCACAGCACTGGACGCTGGCCAGCGCGGGCGTGCCAGCTGCCCCGCACGAGGGCGACCATTTCGGCTTCGCCTTGGTCTGGGGCCACTTCAACTCGGACTTGTACCTGGACCTCGCCATCGGCATTCCGGGACGAGATGTCGACGGCGTCGAGGGTGCCGGCGCCGTCGTCCTCATCCACGGCTCGCCTGTTGGCCTGGTCGCGAGTGGCCCTTCGATGATGGCCGCCCCGCGCTTCCTCCGACAAGGGAAGGACGACGTGCCAGGCGTGCCCAAACACGGCGACAACTTCGGCTTCTCTCTGACCGCCGGCTTCAGCGACAATGGCCCGCTCGACTACGTGGCGGTCGGGGCGCCTGGATTCGCGGCGGGAAGCGCCGGCGATCAGGGACGCGGCGAGGTGGTGGTGATGTACCCCCCCGAGCAGGG
>JANOIR010000282.1:0-42682 GCA_031407765.1 Vicinamibacteraceae bacterium | reverse complement strand
CGCGGCGACCTCGGCGAGCGAGCACAGGCTGCGGCCGAGGAAGTTACCGACTTCGACGAAGCGGCTCCCGGCGGGGAAGTGCCGCGCCGCCTCCTCCTGGTCTGTCGCCAACGAACAAATCTCCAAGACGCACCGCCCGGGTGGTCTCTACGCTGGGTGCCAGGAGAACATTCATGACCCAGACTGCAGCAGCCACCCCTCACGCGCCCGCCGGGCACTACACCGTCACGCCCTACGTCATCGTCCCTGATGCCCGCGCGGCCATCGACTTCTACACCCGCGCGTTCGGCGCGGTGCAGACCTCGCTCAGCGTCGACGACACCGGCAAGGTGCGCCACGCCGAAGTCCGGATCGGCGATTCGCCGATCATGCTGGCCGAGAACTTCGAGTTCCGCGGCGTGTCGGCGATGCACCCGTCCGCACTGGGCGGCCGCACCAGCCTGCACATGTACCTCTACGTGCCGGAGGTCGACGCGCGGTTCGCCCAGGCAATCGCCGCCGGGGCGCAGGAAGTGATGCCGGTCACCGACCAGGCCTACGGCGAGCGTTCCGGCGGCGTCGTCGATCCGTTCGGCCACGTGTGGTGGCTGGCTACGTACAAGGGCTAGCGCAGGATCTCGCCGAGGGCCTCGCGGCCGGGCCACAGCCCCCGCGCCGTGGCCTCCGACACGATCGCGACGGGCGCCCGGGCGATCGCCTCCTGCTCGGTAAAGGCACGGCGGAGGGGTCGACCCGGCCCGTCACCGACGGTATCTCGCGCGAGGCCCACACCGCGAGCGCCGCATGCGCTGCCTCGCGGGTCACGCCCGGCCCGAGCCGCGCCGCGATCTGCAGCACGGGGAGGCCGGGCACGCTGCGACGAGAACCTATAGGATCGGCTGCCGTGCACTGGACAGACATCCCGGGGTGGTTTCAGTGGCGGACGGGCCAGGAGGAGGCGGCGCGGCACTTCCCCGCCGGGAGCCGCTTCGTCGAAGTCGGTAACTTCCTCGGCCGCAGCCTGTGCTCGCTCGCCGAGGTCGCCGCGCTGAGCGGCAAGCGCTTCTCGCTCGTCGGCGTCGACACCTGCCGCGGCAGCGGACCGGAAGGGCCGCGCGGCAAGGACTACCATCGCGACGCCGTGGCCGAGGGCCGCGGCACCTTTGCCAGTGAGCTGCACCGCAACGTGATCCTGTGCGGCTATGCCGACGCGGTGTCGCTCATCGTCACCGACTCGATCGCCGCCTCGACGCTCTTCGCCGACGCCTCGCTCGCCTGGGTCCACCTCGACGCCCGGCACGATCGCGAGCATCTGAGCGCCGACATCGCGGCCTGGCTCCCCAAAGTGGCGCAGGGCGGCTGGCTGTCCGGCGACGACTACGACACGGTCACGTGGCCCGACGTCGTCGCGGTCGTCCACGAGCGCCTGCCGCAGGCGCAGCCGTGGTCGGTGAGCCAATGGCGCCTGGTGCGGCCGTGACCGCCGTCGCGACTCCGAGCCGCATCTGCTTCTGCACGATGGCGATCCACGCGCCGTACCGCAAACGGGCGCGCAAGCTGTGCCAGGCCTCGTTCCCGGCGCCGTGGGTGGTGCTGACCGACGGCCCGGAGGACTTCGCCGATCTGCCGGTCCGCGCGGTCGCCCACCAGCCGACCGGCCCGATGGCGGTCGACTACCTGCGACACACGGTCTCGACCGGCAGCGGCGCCGCCGCGTATCACGACAAGCGCTTCGCGCTGCAGGCGGCGCTCGAGCGCTTCGACACGGCCATCTTCCTCGACGCCGACTCGCGCGTCCGGGCCCTGCCGCCGATCACGCGCTACCCGGCCGGCCTCGTGGTGCTGCCTCTGGTCCGCAGCTCGGTCGCCGGCCACCTGCGGACGTGGGGCACGTGGCGCCAGGCGGCCTTCGTCGATCTCGCTCGCGAGCTCACCGGCGACGACACCATCCTCGAGCGCGCGCGCTGGTGCCACGAGGCCTGCTACGCGGTGACCCGGGACGGGCGCGAAGCCGCCTTCTTCGCGGCCTGGGACCGCGGCGCCGCGTTCATGCAGGCGCGCGGCGTCTACTCGGGCGAAGGCGGTGTGATGGGCCTGGCCGCGGCGATCGCCGGCTGTGACGTCGAGGACACGCTGCTGACCGCCTGGGCCGAGACGATCGCGCACGAGGGACGGGGGCCGAAGCGCGCGTGAAGCGGGGGCTCGGCCGATCGTTCGCTTTGACGAACGATGCGGCGGCTCCCTACGATGCGCGTCATGCCACGGTCGAGTCTCCGCCGTACGCCTGCTGTCTCGTCGCCGCGCGCCTCCCTGGCCGCATCGGTGCGAGCGGTACAGATCGCCTACCCGCAGATCTACCTCGCCTGCCACACGCAGCACACGCGGGCCCGCTCGAGCGCCTTTCGCCTGTCGGCGCGCGACTCGTCGCTGCTGGTCCACCTCGACGAGGATCGCGCGACGCGGCCGGCGGCGCTGGCCCGGCACATGGGCGTCGGCGCGCCGACGGTGTCCGCCGCGCTGCGGCGCCTCGAGACGCTGGGCTACGTCGCGCGATCGACGCCGGACACGGATCGCCGCGGCGTCGAGCTGCGGCTGACGGCGAAGGGCGCCGAGGCGCTCGGGGCCACGTCGGTGCTGGAAGCCGCACGAGTCCAGGCGCTCCTGCGCTCGCTGCCGGCCGCGGATCGCGCCCGTGCCGTCGACGGATTGACGCTGCTCGGCCGCGCCGCGCGGACGCTGCCGTCGCGGGGGCCGCGGTGACGCTCGCCCGGGCCGCCCTGATCGTCCTGGCGACGCTCGTCGCCTTCGTGGCGGTGGTCGCGCTGGTCGGGGTGCTGCTGCCGCGCGATCACATCGAGACGCGGAGTACACGGCTGCGGCAACCGCCCGCCGCCGTCTTCGCGGTGATCGCCGACGTCGGCTCCTACGCGGCGTGGCGGACGAGCCTGTCGGCGGTCGAGGTCCGGCCGCCGCTCGACGGCCGTGAACGATGGACGGAGGTGAGCGGCGGCGACCGCATCGCCATGGAGCACGTCGAGCGCCAGCCGCCGTACCGCCTGGTAACGCGCATCGCCGATCCCGACCTGCCGTTCGGCGGCACATGGACCTTCGACCTCGCCGCCGAGGGCGACGGCACGCGCCTCACGATCACCGAGCGCGGCGAGATCCGGAACCCGGTCTTTCGCGCCGTCGCACGGTTCGTGTTCGGCTACGGCGCGACGATGGAGACGTTCCTGGACGAGCTGCGGGCGCGGCTCGGGTGAGCCGGCCTATTTCTTGCTCCACGGCGGCGTGACGCTGTTGCTGCGCGCGTACGCGATCAGCTGCCCGAGGTGCTCGTGCAGATGTGTCGTCGAGGCAATCCAGAGCTGCCGCGTGGACGTCTTCGGCCACTTCGAGGGCGTCGCCAGCTTCTCGTCCGTGGCCGCCGCCATCTCCTTCTTCAGGAACGCGAACGATGCCTCGAGCTCGGCGATCACCTGCTGCCGCGTCCGAGTCCGCTTCTCGAAGGCCTCGACGGTCTTGTAGTCCTCGCTGATCCCGATGGCCGGCGGCACCGCGCTGCCCACGCCGGTCGGAATGAAATAGTTGTCGCCGGTCAGGTGGACGAAGACCTCCTTCGTGGAGCGCACGTCTTTGGACGGGCGCCAGTCGAAGGCCGCGTCCGGCATCGCCTTGGCCAGGCCGACGATCTTGCCCTCGGCATCGGTCACGTCGGCGAGCAGGTCGCTCATCAGGCTGCTCTTCGCCTGGGCCGCGGCGGGTGCGGCCAGGGCGAGGCAAACGAGGGCGGGGGCAAGGACGCGCAACATGTGGTGTGACACCGATCCTCCTGTGGCCTGTATCAGCCGGCGGTGACAAGCCCAGCGGCCGCCGACGCGGGGACCGATTATGCCCGATGGCCTGGCCCCGGCGTCCGCGAGGGGGCGGCTTGGTGACGGACGACGCGCCGCTCACGACCCACCGGCGAGCTCGAACGCGCGCAGCGCCGCCAGCCAGGCAGCGAGCACCAGCGCGTGGCGGACCAGGTTCAGGCGCGACCAGCGGATCGCCATCCTCACGACGTCCGGGGTATGCGCCGCCCGCATCAGCCGCACCATCACGGGAATGAAGTAGCCGGCGGTCGCCAGCCGTTCGACGCCGGCGAGCGACGCGGCCGCCAGCCACCAGGCCGCCGCGGCGTCGGACGCCGGCCAGGCCAGCACCAGGCTGGCGATGGTGAGCGCCGTGAGGGGGAGCGTGCAGGTGAACACCCAGAAGCGACGGCCCACATCGTCCTGTCGGGCGGCATCGGCGTGCCACCGTCCACCGCTGCCTGGCCGCCGCTCCAGCCAACGCGGCGCGACGATCCGCTGCTCGTAGACACCTGCCCCGAACGCCACGCCGAGGTTCACGACGAACAGCCACAACGTGAGCGATGCAGGAACCGTCATGCCCCGAGCATGGCGCGGACCGGCACGCGCGTCTTTCGACGGCCTGCGCCGTTTTGCTGGTTCTTGCGGTCGGCGGCGCCGAAGGCTGGCAGCTCGCGCGCGACCCTGCGATCATGGACGCGTGAAGATGCTCCGCCCGCGCCCGCCCTCTCGAGGCCGTCCTGTTGCGACGGACGTCCAGGCGGCGATCGCACGCCTGGGCAGCGGCGTCGTCGCCTTCCAGGAGGAGTCGGGCGCGTTCGACGACTCGGCGGCGGCGGTGCTCGCCCTCGAGCGCGCCGACCTGCCGTGCATGACGCGATTGCTCTTCGGCGGTCCCTCGTCGATCGATCAGCTCGCCGCCGCACTCGAGCGGCCGCGCCGGCAGATCATGCCGTCGATCGATCGACTGGAGCGCGCCGGCTATGCGCGCCGGCGCGGCACGACCATCGAGCTGACCTCGCACGCGCGCGAGTGGATCACGCGGATCTGGACACCGCTGCAGGTCGAAGGCGGCCGTCTCCTGAGCCGCTATCCGTCGCGCGATCTGCGCCTGATGAGCGAGTTTCTCGAGCGGGCGCGCGCGATCCAGGCGCGTCAGGCCGAGACCCTGCGCGGGTGGCTGGAGCAGCCGGCCGCGCTGGCGAGATCGCCGCATCTACGCGGCGGGCTGTCACCTGCCGCGCTGCGGCGCGTCGAGGTCTATGTCGAGGCCGGCCTCGAACGCCGGCTCCCGCTCACCGACCTCGCCGCCCGGGCCGGGCTCAGCGTCTTTCATTTTGCTCGCGCCTTCCGCGTCTCGACCGGCCAGACGCCGCGCGCGTTCGTCGAGGCGCGACGAATCGCCCGTGCCCGGCACTTGATCGGCGAGACCACGCAGCCGCTCGCGGCGATCGCGCTCGATACCGGCCTCGGCACGCAGAGCCGGCTGACGACCGCGTTCAAGCGCGCCACAGGCTTCACGCCGGCGGCCTACCGCCGCAGCGGCGCCCGCTGACGCGCGGCGGCCAGGCCGGGTTCACGCCTTCAGCGGGCTCACGCCGCCTTGCGGTGCTTCGCTGTCAGCCGCTTCAGCAGCTCCGTTTCGTCCGCCTTGTAGGGCGAGCCGTCGGCGCGGAAGACCTCGTGGAACCAGATCTCCGGTTCACGACCGACGTATGGCTTCTTCCACGAATCCCACGGCAGGTTGGTCTGCGTCTTGCCCACGACCAGGCCCCAGTTGTAGGCGGCGATGCCGTGCTTCTCGAGCACCGGCAGCGAGCTGGCAAAGGTGCTCTTGTTGCCGCGGGCCATGTACTCGGTGCACAACAAAGGGCGGTTGTAGCGCTTCAGCCAGCCGATCCGCTTCTCGAGCTCCGCCGCGTCGTCGTAGTTGTGGAACGACACCACGTCGGAGTTGGCGATCTGGAACCGCGCGGTCTCGGACATCTTGTCGTCCGTCGACCAGTCGCCCTGCCACACGCCGCTGGTCAGTGGCTGTGTCGGCTTGGCCGCGCGGGCCCAGGTGAAGACCTTGGGCAGCAGCGCGATCACGAGCTGCTGCTTGTTGGCCGGCTCCTTGTCCTTGTAGCTGCTGCCATTCATGTTGTCAGGCTCGTTCCACACGTCCCAGGCGAGCACTCGGGGATCGTTGGCGAAGGCGCCGACGACGCCCTTCACGTAGGCCTCGAGCCGGGCCTGCTGCGCCGGATCCTGGAGCGCCTGCGACCCCGGCGCCTGCACCCAGCCCGAGTTGTGCACACCGGGCGTCGGCGCGCGCTGCTTGCCCAGCGCCGGCAGCGGATCCCAGCACGAGTCGAAGAGCACGAGCATCGGCTTGATGTGGTGCTTCTCGGCGATCGTCAGGAACTGCCCGATGCGGCGGGTGAAGCCCGCGGCGTCCTGCTGCCAGAGCAGGTCGTGCAGGTACACGCGCATCGTGTTCATGCCGACGCCTGCCGCCCAGCCGAGCTCACGATCGATGCGCTCGGGATCGAAGGTGTCCGCCTGCCACATCTCGAGCTGGTTGATGGCGCTCGCGGGATTGTAGTTGGCACCGACCAGCCAGGGCTGCGCGCGGTACCACTCGGTCGCGCGTGCCTCGGACCAGCGTCCGGCGGCGGCGGCGGATGGCCCGGGGGGCGTGGCTCCAGGCGCCCCTTGGGGCGGGGCTTGGCCCGCGACAGGCGTGGCGATCGGGGCGGCGATGGCGACGACAAGGGCGAAGGCGATTCTCGAGACGCAGCGCATGTGGGACCTCCTCGTGGCGGCGCAGCAGTGTAAGCCGCCCCGCGCCTCTTGCGACATTCCCGCGCTTGCTGCACCACGAGCTGCCTGCAGCGTCAGCCGTGCGGTGTGCCGGCCAGATAGTTCCGCCAGAAGTTGCCCAGCACCGTCGCTGACCGCGCTCTTCGGCGCAGCAGCAACGCCACCACTCGCCTCCGCAGCAGCGCGAACGCGACGAGGCCGGCGGGCGCGACCACGGCCGATGGGGCGCGGATGCCGGATAGGCCGTCGCCACGGGCGCGAGTCTATCAGCCCGCCGCAAGAGCGCCGAGGCTGGCTCGCGCACGTGCCCATCGCCCCGAGGGACTCCGGCTCCACGCATACTGTGACGTCATACCTCACTTGGAAGGACGCGCCCTTGCAAGGACCGAAAGCCGTGTGGATCCGAAGGAGCGATCTCTTGCGTAGCATCTGTCTGGCTATTGCACTGGTAGTTGCAGTCACGCTGCTCGGGATGGCCGGCTGCATTGTGACGTCGCGTCCTGCCGCCATTTCGCGCGCGAAGCTCGTGGGGACTTACGAGATGACGTTCCCGGCCGGTCACAGCTCGTTGCGTCTGGACGCCAATGGACGTTTCACGCAAGAGATTGAGATCGGCCGTGAGAAGGTGTCGGCGACTGGCACATGGAGCCACTCGACTGAGGAGTGGTTTGCCGACATGACACTCCACGACTGCCTGCTTCCGATGGACGGTTTTGGCCGACTGAACGAAGGATGGAGGACTCCCTTCTCCGGCGCGGTCGTGATGCCAATCACACGCAGGTTCGTTGTTGGCGGGCCGATCGAGATCGTGTCCGACGAGGAGTATCCCTACATCAAACGAGAGTAGGGTGGGCGTGCCGATAGGCCGCCAGCATTCCGACGACGGTGCGCGTTCAACTGAACGTTGCCGCGCCCCAGAGCGGCGCCGCCGTTTGACTTCGCGCCACGCGGGGCTTACCGTGCTGCGCAGTGCAGGAGCGTAGCGTGAGCCACCCGGGGCTTCGAGTCCTCATCACCAACCGCATCCTGCTGACGCGCACCGGCACCGAGGTCTACGTCCGCGATCTCGCCGCCTCGCTGCTGCGCCGTGGTCACCTGCCGATCGTCTACAGCCCGTATCTCGGCGAGATGGCAGCGGAGATCCGCGCCGGCACGGTGCCCGTCGTGGACGACCTCGCCCAGGTCGGCGCCGCACCCGACATCATCCACGGGCACCACGGCCTCGAGACGCTGGCGGCACTGCTCGCCTTTCCAGGTGTGCCGGCGGTGCACGTCTGTCACAGCTGGCTCGGCTGGGCCGAAGCGCCGGTGATTTTTCCGCGCGTGGCGCGCTACGTCGCCGTCGATCGCACCTGCCGCGATCGCCTCGTGTTCGAGCACGGCCTCGCCGAGGATCGGGTCGAGGTCCGCCTGAACGCGATCGACCTGGCGCAGTTCAAGCCGCGCGGCCCGCTGCCGGCGCGGCCGCAGCGGGCGCTGGTGTTCGGCAACGCCGCTGGTGGCAGCTACCTCGAGGCGATCACCGGGGCGTGCGCCGCAGCCGGCATCGCCCTCGACGTCGCCGGCTATCGCGCCGGCAAGGTGCTGGCACGACCGCAGGACGTGCTGGGCCAGTACGACATCGTCTTCGCCAAGGCCAAGGCGGCTCTCGAGGCGGCCGCGATCGGCACGTCGGTGGTGCTGGCCGACGCCATCGGCCTGGGACCGATGGTGACGACGCAGAACTTCGCCGAGCTGCGCCCGCTCAACTTCGGGATCCGCACGCTGCGGACGGCGCCGTCGGTGGAAGCGGTCGCGCGCGAGCTGGCCCGCTACGATCCGGCCGACGCCGCGGCGGTGTCGCGTCGCGTCCGCGAGACTGCCGGCCACGACACCCTGGTCGACGAGCTGCTCGATCTCTACACCCAGGTCCTCGCCGAGCGGGTGGGCGCCGTCGACGATCCGGCGGCGGAGCTGCGCGCCGCGAGCCGCTACGTGCAGGGACTGGCCGGGCCGCTGCGGCAGCGCGACCTGTTGCACATGGTCGTCGCGCGCCTGCTCCGGATCCCGCTCGCGCCCCGGCTGCTGCGTTGGCGCGCGGCACGCGAACGGTCCGGGCATCCGCTGCAGGAGCTGATCGGCACGCTCGATCGCATGTGAATCTCGGCCGCGCCTGCTTACCGGGCGGCGTCGGCGACGCGGCCCTTGACCGCCGCCTCGATCGCCGCGCGCACCGGCAGCACGTGCTGGCGGTAGCGGATTATCTCGTCGTAGCGCCCTTCACGGACCCGCATCTCGCCGTAGCGCTCGTAGGCCGGTACTTCGCTGCGGAAGCGGTCGAGCATCAGACCGGTCGTCGCCGGACGCAGGCACTCGACGGCGAAGGCGCCGCGGCCGAAGCGCTCGAGCGCCGCCTCCACTTCCGGCCGCAGCTCCGGGTACTCCATCGCCGCGTCGATCTTGCGATCGAGCGCGGCGTCGTCGAGACGCAGCCAGATGGTCGCGGCGCGGATCGCCTCGGGGCAGGTGTCGGGCCGCGCCTCGAGCACGAAGTCGCGGTTGGCGATGGCCCGGTTCGTGCGCCGCCTGGCCAGCGCCACCGCCCCGTCGATCACGAAGCGGCAGATGTCGTGCGACGGGTTGAAGCCCTCGACCGCGTCGCCGACTACCTCGTCGACACCGGCGGCGGCGAGCGTGTCCGCGAGCTCGTCGACCAGCCCGACGAACACGTCGATCCGGCCGGCGAGCAGGAGCCGGTAGATCTCCTTGTCGGCGTAGCGCCCGTAGAGCGGACCGCTGTGCGCGCCGATACGTGCGAGGATCGCGTCGGTCGACGGCATCCGCGACGACGCCGCGCCGCCCGAGCCTTCGGTGAGACAGCAGTAGAGCGGGCGGGCGCGCTCCATCCAGTGGAACACGCGCAGCTCGTGTCCCGGATGCGCCACGATGATCGCGCTCGTGCTCACGCGGATGCCTCCCGTCCGAAGGGGACCTCGTTCACACCGGCGGGCGCCTCGGCTCCGCGCCGTAGACGACCACGCGCTCCAGGAATAGCGCCGCGCCCGGCGGGAGCGGGCGCATCTTCACCTTGACGGTGTGCGGCCCCGGCGCGAGCTGATAGCGCCAGAAGGGCGCGTAGCGGCGCCGCGCGTGGTTGGTCGGGAGCTCGACGATCTCCGCTGCTCCGCCGTCCACGGATACCTCGGCGACGAGCACGACGTCCGCCGCCGGTTCGACGCGCGCGCTACCCTGCACCACGAAGCCGACGCCGTCGAACGTGAAGGTCGTCTCGTCGGTGACGCGCTGGCGCAACACCATCTCCGCTACCGGAAAGTGGCCTTCGAAGTTCTGCTCGACGCGAACGGGCCTGACCGGCTGACGGGCGAACTCGACCCGGTCCCCGGCGACCGTGCCACCGGCCCGGCGGATCTGCTCGAGCGCGTGCTTCAGGCTCAGGGCGTAGGCATCGTTCAGCGACAGGCCGGCGAACGGGAACGGCTTCGCCTCGATTGCCGCCAGCCCCTGGGTCCAGAACGCCGGGATCTTGGAGTAGCCGAGCATCGTCCCGAGGATGCCGGCCGCCGAGGACGGATTGCAGTCGGAGTCCTGGCCGGCCCGTGTCGAGATGGCGATGGTGCGCGTCATGTCGCCGCCGCCGTAGAGCAGGCCCAGCACCACGTAGGCCGCGTTCAGGCGGGCGTCGATGTTGAACGCCGCGAACACGCCCTCGGCGCAGCCGACGTCCTCGGCCCACTGCTTCTGGATCTCGAACCACGCCAGCTTCCAATCGTCGGGGTGTTTCGCGTGCAGGGCGATCACCCCGTCGATCGTCTGGCGAAACCGCGTGCCGGCGGGGATCGCCTTGATGCTCTCGGTGACGATTGCCTTGACGTCGTCATGGATGAACGCCTGCGAGTACATCGTCGCCACGAACACCCCGCCGTACCACCCGTCACCGGAGTTCATGATGTGGCCGACGCGATCCGAGAGTTCCGCGGCGGCGCCCGGCAGCCCTGGCGACATCAGGCCGATGAAGTCGGCCTCGATCTGGAAGTCGATGTCGTCGGCGTCCGGGTTGTTCAGCCAGTGGCCTGAAAGCGGCGGCGCCATCCCTCGCAGCAGGTTGTAGCGCGCCATCTGGTTGGCGTGCCACAGCTGGTAGCCGGCGTGCGCGAACGCGTCGGCGAAGCGCGTGGCCGGCGCGTCGATGCCGTGCTGCTCGATGACGTTGACGAACGTGAGATCGACGTAGACGTCGTCGTAGAGCCCGGGCGATCGATCGAAGGCTTCCGAGAGCCGCCGGTCGTGCCACGCGATGGGCGTGTAGTCCGGGATCATGGTGCCGTTGTAGCGGAACTCGGTCGGCCCGCCGAACGTCACGCCGATGGTCTGACCGGCCCAGCCACCCTTGATCTTGTCGCGCAGGACGGCGACCGTCGTCGTCGTTGGCGCCTGGGCAGCGGCGAGCACCGGCAGGGCGACCGAGAGAATGACGGCAACGGCAGCGGATCGCTTCATGGGACGCTCCAGGACTGGAACGGCACGCGGTGCCGGGAATCACGCCGACGACGAGTGGTAAGTGGCGACGGTAGCACGGTCAGGCGCGTGGGCGCCCGGCCGCCAGCGTCCGACGCCACCCGTCGAGGATCACGGCCGCGACGATGACCGCTCCAGTCACGATCCGCTTGGCCGGCTCGGTCGCACCGACTTGCGCCAGCCCGCTCTGCAGTACGGCGATGATCAGCACGCCGAGAAAGCTGCTGACCACCGAGCCGCGCCCGCCCATCAGGCTGGTGCCGCCGATCACGACCGCGGCGACCGCCGACAGCTCGAGGCCGATGCCGCTGTTGGGGTCGGCCGACTCGAGGTAGGCGAGATGGCAGACGCCGGCGACGCCAGCGAGCGCGCCCGACAAGCCGAACACGGCGGCGACCACCGGTCGCGGATCGATGCCGGACAGCCGCACCGCCTCGGCGTTCGTGCCGATCGCGACCAGGTAGCGGCCGAACACGGTGCGCGTCAGCAGCAGCTGGCCGGCGACGACGACGAGCACCGCGAGCAGGAAGGCCGGCGACAGACCGACGCCGGCCAGGGGCGTGCCGATCGCACCGATGCTCCCGCCGACGAACACCGATCGCGACCCGGTGGCGAGATACGCGGCGCCGCGCGCCGCTTCGAGCATGCCGACGGTGACGATGAACGACGGCACCGCCCAGCGCACGGTGACGAAACCGTTGATCAGGCCCGCGGCCAGGCCAATGGCGAGACACAGCACGATCGCGAGCGGCAGCGGCAGGCGCCACTCGACCAGCACCATGGCCAGCACCGCCGAAGCGAGCGCCATCACCGAGCCCACCGACAGGTCGATGCCGCCGGCGATCAGGACCAGCGTCAGGCCGACCGCGATGACCGTCAGCGCCGGGATCTGATTGGCCAGCGTCGTGAACGTGAGCCGGGTCAGGAAATGGTCGGTGGTCACGCCGAACAGCGCGACGAGCGCGATCAGCACGCCGGCAAGGCCGACGTACTCCGCCAGTGCCGGTCGCCAGCGGCGACGGACGGCCGCGGGTGCGGCGGGCGCCGGCACGGGCGCGGAGCCTGTGACGCTGGTGGCCGACCCCTCGGTCACTGTGCCTCCGTGCCGGACAAGGCCATAGTCGGCGCGAGCCGGCCGGCATAGCCGCTGAACGCCGCCGCGGTGATCGCGCCTTCGTCGAAGACGGGCCGATCGAAGGTTGCGACCAGGCGGCCGTTCGAGAGCACGGCGATCCGATCGCACAACGCCATCAGCTCTGGCAGCTCGCTCGAGACCACAACCAGCGCCCGCCCCCGCGACGCCTGCTCGCGCAACGCGGCGTGAACCGCCCGCTTGGCGCCGACGTCGATGCCGCGCGTCGGCTCGTCGACCAGCAGCACGTCGGCGTCGCGCAGCAGCCAGCGCCCGATCAGGACCTTCTGCTGGTTGCCGCCGGAGAGCTCCTCGGCGGGCTGCTCGAGCGACCGGCTGCCGATGGCGAAACGGTCGCGGACCGTGTCGGCCGCCGCCGTCTCGCGCGCGCGATCGATCCAGCCGCATCGGGCCAACGCCGGCAGCATCGCCAGCGTCAGGTTCAGGCGGACCGACTGCGACAGGCACAGCCCGTCGACCTTGCGATCCTCGGGGATGAAGCCGATCCCGGCCCGGATCGCGTCCCGCGGACCGCGGATCCGCAGCGGCGGCCCGTCACCGCGGCGCACCTCGCCTGCCGTCGGGCGATCGGCGCCGACGATGGCGCGCAGCGTCTCGCTCCGCCCGGATCCAACCAGACCGGCAAGGCCCAGGATCTCGCCGTGGCGGACCTCGAAGCTCACATCGTGCGGCCGCTCGCCGCGCGTCAACCCGGCGACCCGGAGCGCGATCGCCCCACCGGCACGCGGCGCGGACGCGCTCGTCTCCGCGCCACCGGCGCCGATCATCAGCGACACCAGCTCGTCGAGCGACGCCGTCTCGGCACGGCGCGCGCCGACGATGCGCCCGTCGCGCAGCACCGTAATCCGGTGACAGAGCTGGCGGATCTCCTCCAGGCGATGGCTGATGTAGAGGATGGCGGTGCCGGCCGCCGCGAGCCGGCGCAGGTGCGCGAACGCCTGCGTGATCTCGGTCGCGGTGAGCGCCGAGGTCGGCTCGTCGAGGATCAGCACCCGGCACGGCTGGGCGAGCGCCGCAGCGAGCGCGACGAGCTGCTGCTGGCCGACACCGAGGCGCCCGGCCGGGGTCGCCGGGTCGAGGCCGGCGAGGTCCACCGCCCGCAGCGCCGCAACGGCTCGCGCGTGCAGCGCCGCCGTCGACACGACGCCGGCGCGGTGCGGCAGATCGGCGAGGAACAGGTTCTCGGCGACGCTCAGCGTCGGGATCAGGCTCGACTCCTGCAGCACGATCTGGACGCCGGCGTGCTGCGCGTCGCGACGGTGGCGCGGGCGGTAGGCGACGCCGCCAAGGCGCATCGTCCCGGCATCCGCGGCGACCAGGCCGCTCACGATCTTCGACAGCGTCGACTTGCCGGCGCCGTTGGCGCCCATCAGCGCATGGATCTCGCCAGCCGCCAGATCGAGGTCGACCTCGGCGAGCACGGGCGCGGCGTAGCGCTTGCCGAGACCGCGCAGCCGCAGCACCGGCGCCGGGTCGGCCTCGGCAGACCGGCCAGCCTCCGTGCGCACCGTGCAGCGCGGATCGGGCTCCGTCATCGGCTCGCCGTAATCACGTCGACCGGCGTCTGGCGATCCTGGGGCGCCGTGTTGCCCTTCAGGATGCCGAGCGCGTACTCGATGCCGTACACCGCCAGGCGATCGCCGTGCTGATCGGCGGTGGCGACGACACGGCCTTCGCGGAGGAGCTGCTGGACCGCCGCGATGTGATCGAAGCCGACCACGGCGACCGCGCCGACCTTGCCCGCCTGGCGCACCGCCGCGGCGGCGCCGAGCGCCATGTTGTCGTTGCTCGCCAGGATCGCCGCCAGGTCGGGATGCTCGCGCAGCAGCGCAGCGGCGATGGTGTTGGCCTCGTCCTGCTCCCAGTGCGCGCTCTGCGTCGAGACGATCGTCATGCCCGCCTCGCGCATGGCGTCCTCGAAGCCGAGCCGCCGCTGCTGCGCGTTGAAGGCGCTGGGAATCCCTTCGAGGATCGCCACCTTGCTGCCGCGGGCCAGCTTCGGTGCGAGCGCCAGGCCGACGCCGCGCGCGCCGGCGCGATTGTCGGGCCCGACGAACGGCACGTCGATCCCGGCCTGTTGCAACGTCGGCTCGTCCAGCTTGTTGTCGATGTTGACGACGACGATTTTCTGGCGAAGCGCCTTGGCCAGCACCGGCACCAGCGCCCGCGAATCAGCCGGAGCGATCACGATCGCGTCGACGGCCTGGGCCATCATCTGCTCGACCAGCGCCACCTGCTGCGCGAGATCGCTCTCGTTGCGAATGCCGTTGACGATCAGCGTGTAGGCGCCGCCGCTCGCCGCCTGGTGCGCCTTGGCGCCGTCGGCCATGGTGACGAAGAACTCGTTGGCCAGCGACTTCATGACCAGCGCGACCCGCGGCGGTGCCTTCTTCGCCGCCGCCTGGTCGGCACCCGGCGCCGGGCTGCTGCCGCAGGCGGTGGCGAGACCGGCGATCGCGAGCGCGGCGACGTACAGCGTGGCGCGCCCGGCGGCGCGAAGACGAAACGGCGAGATCATCATGGGCTCGATTCGATCGTGGACGCGGATCAGGAGACCGCCGCCGACGACGCATGCCGGTGCAGCCAGGCGTCGATCTCGGCGCGATGCGGCGCCGACGCCTGTGCGCCGGGCCTGGTGACGGAGATGGCCGCGGCCGCGCTGGCGAAGCGCGCCGCATCGACGAGCGGACGGCCCTCGATCAGCGCCACGGCGAGCGCGCCGTTGAAGACGTCGCCGGCGGCCGTCGTATCGACTGCCTCGACCGGGAAGGCCGGCAGCCGCGACGAGGTACCACGGCTCGAGACATAGACGCCGGCCGCCCCGAGCGTGATCGCGACGTCGGGCACGCCGCGCTCGTGCAGGACGGCCGCGGCGCGCGCCAGGGAATCGGCATCGCCGACCCCGAACCCGGGAGAAAGCCCGGGAGCAAGCCCTGGAGGTTGGGCGGGGCCGGAGCCGAGGCCCGGGCCGATGCCGGTGAGCTGTGCCGCCTCGTGCTCGTTCGGCGTGATCAGCGCGACGCCGGCGAGCAGGCCGTCCGGCAGCGGCCGAGCCGGCGCCGGGTTGAGGATCAGCCGCGCCTGGCGGCGACGCGCCACGCCGATGGCGGCCTCCACGGTCCGGAGCGGGATCTCGAGCTGGACGAGCACGACGTCGCCGGCCTCGACGAGCGTCTCGAGGGGGGCGATATCCTCCGGGCGCAGCTCGGCGTTGGCGCCGGAGGCCACGGCGATCACGTTCTCGCCGGCGTCGTCGACCAGGATCAGCGCGACGCCCGACGGCGCACCGGCGACACGGCGCGTCAGGCGCAGGTCGATCCCGTCGGCGGCGAGGCTGACGACCGCCCGGTCACCGATGTCGTCGGTGCCCAGCGCGGTGACGAACACGACCGGCGCCCCGGCGCGCGCGGCCGCCACAGCCTGATTGGCGCCCTTGCCGCCGCCGGTGACGCGAAAGGCGCCGCCGCTCACGGTCTCGCCCGGGGCGGGCAACCGCGGCACGCGCACCGTCATGTCCGTGTTCGTGCTGCCGACGACCACGACCTTCGCCACTCGGAGTGCCCTCGGGACGGCCAGCCACGCCGCGACTCCGGAGTGGAGAGGCGCGCGTGGGGCGACGCGAGTGTACACGCGAAGGGCCGCCTCTTCGGCGGCCCTCCGACGTACCCGCTCTGCCGACTCTCAGAACGAGAAGCGGACCGCGAACTGGATCTGGCGCGGCGTGCCGAGGCCGACCGTGCGTCCCACCGTGCTGCTCAGCCGACCGAACGTGCCGGCCGCGGCGGCGGTGTAGGGCTGGCCGGGCTGCAGGCGGTTGGCCTCGGTCAGCGCCGTCGTCGGAATCGCCTGCGGCAGCGTGCCGATCGGGTTGGCGAAGTTGACCGTGTCGAGCAGGTTGAAGACCTCGACGCGGAACTCGAGGTCGCGGCGCGCCCCGGCGTTGAAGTGCTTGGCGAAGAACATGTCGACCTGCTTCGAGTCCGGCCCGTGGATGGCGTTGCGCTCCAGATTGCCGAAGGTGCCCGGCGCCGGCGTGGCGAACGCGGCCGGATTCAGGAACAGCAGGCCGCCGTCCCTGATGAAGGGATCGACGCCGGGTACCACGTCGGGACGGCGGACGTTGCGCGAGGCGCCGCCGCCCGGCACGTTGATGATCGCCGTGCGGCCAGCCGCCGGGTTGGCGAAGACGTTGCCCGCCGCGTCGCTGTAGACGATGTCAGGCCGGACGATCTGCACCGGCACCGGCAGGCCGCTGCGCGCGTTGACGATGCCGCCGACCTCCCAGCCGCCGAGGAGCGCCTGGGTCAGCGGACCGACGTCGCTGCCGAACTTGCGGCCCTGCCCGAACGGCACCGAGTAGAGCAGGCTCAGGTTGAAGGTGTGGCGGACGTCGAAGTTGTTGTAGCCGTTCTCGTACTCGAACTGCTCGAGCGTGCGCGCGTTGTTACCGGCCGTATTCGCCTCGTTCGAGCCGCCCGACGTGCCGCGGCTGCGGCCGAGCGTGTACTGGACGTTCATCGCCAGGCCGCTGGCCGAGCGGCGGTTGAGCGACAGCATCATCGCGTTGTACTCGTCGTGCCCGCCGCTGGTCTTGAAGTCGACCTCGGCGTAGGGGTTCTGCACGCGCGTCACCTGGCCGGCGGCGTTGCGCTCGACCAGCGCGAACTCGCGGATGACGAACGCCGCGCTGGCCGGCGTCGGGTTGGTCACCACTTCGACGATCTGGTTGCCGACGCTGCGCAGGAACAGGTTGCGTCCCTGGCTGCCGACGTAGGCCGCCGTCCCCGTCAGGCCGTCGCGGAACTCACGCTGCACCGATGCGGTGTACTGGTAGACCTTCTCGGGGATGTTGTAGTCGGCGGCGTAGGCGCGCGGCTGGTAGTTGCGATTGTTCGGGTTGCTGGTGAAGTTGGCGACCAAGGCGTCGGTGTTGATCGGAAACGCGAGCAGGGAGCCGGTACTGAGCGTGGTGCTGACTCGGTCGCTCTCGATCGGCTGGATCAGGTCCTCGCCCTGACCCGGCCCCACGAACACGCCGAAGCCGCCGCGCAGCACGGTCTTGCCGGCGTTGTAGGTCGCCGCCAGCCGCGGCTGGAAGCTGTTCTTCTTCGTGCCGTGCAGGTCGACGGTGTTCGGATCGAGCGTGCCGGTCTCGAGGTTGAACTTGACGAACAGGTCGTCCTTCACCTTCAGGGGCGTGTAGTAGTCGTAGCGCAGACCGTAGTTGACCGTGAGGCGCGGCGACAGCTTCCACTCGTCCTGCGCGAAGCCGACGAAGTACTGCTGACGGGTCTCGCGCATGCCGGTGGCGCCGTTGTTGAACACGCTCGGCGCGCTGATGTCGCCCAGGTACTGGATGCCGGAGGGCGTGTTGGCGAGGAAGGCGGCGACGTTGGCGAACGAGTAGGTGGTGCCGCCCTGCTGGTCGAAGGTCATGCCGATCAGCCGCACGTCGGCACCAAACTTGGTCAAGTGGTTGCCGCGCACGAGCGTCGTGGTGTTGGCGAACGCGATCGACGAGGGGTCGTAGATGGCTGCGCGGCCGTTGGTGGCGCTGCTGGCGCGCACCAGGCCGCCGGGAACGACGATGCCAGACGACGCGCCCTGGCCGGCGATGCCGGTGTTGGCGATCGAGCCGCTCAGGTTGAATGCCTGGTTGCCGAAGTCGATGCCGTTGACGACCGGGGCGACGCCGTTGATGCGCGCCTTCGGCATGTTGTAGCCGATCTTGAACTCGGTCAGCAGGCCGGCGTTCAGCGTGCCCTGGACGTTGACGATCGCGTTGGTCGGGTTGTTGGTGACCTCGACGGTGCGGCCGCTGATGCCCTCGGGCCGCAGCTGCGTGCCGCGATCGTGGAAGACGCGCAGGTAGGACGACCACTGGCTGCCGAAGCGCTGATCGAGGCGGACGCTGAACGAGTTCTCGTCGACCGTCTCGAGGCTCTGAAGCTGGTAGATGTCGAAGTCGGCGTTGGCCGATGCGCCGGGCAGCAGCACCGCACCGGGCGCGGTGAAGCCCTGACGCAGGGCGACGATCGCCGGGACCGCGCGGCCCCACGCCGCCGCGCTCGGCGACGCTTCGACGAAGTTCACGCCGGCGTCGAGCCGGTAGCCCTCGTAGCTGGCAAAGAGGAAGGAGCGGTTCTTCAGGATCGGCGCGCCGATCGAGCCGCCGAACTGGTGCTGCCGCAAGGCCGACTTCGGCAGCGCCTGGATCACGCTGCCGTCGGTGTTGCGGGTCGAATCGAAGTAGTTCGGCGCGTCGAACTTGTCACTGCGGTAGTACTCGAACACCGAGCCCGACATCTGGTTGGAGCCGGACTTGGTGACGACGCTGACCTGCCCGCCGGTCCCGGTGCCGAACTCGGCCGGGTAGTTGTTCGACTCGACCCGGAACTCCTGGACGTTCTCGAGGCTGGCCTGCAACTTGAAGGGCGAGGCGATCTGGCCGGCGATGTTGCCGGGCGCCGCGTCGATGATGGCCGACCCCTCGACGCCATCGAACTTGATCACGTTCTGCTGGTTGGCGCGGCCGCTGAAGCGGACGTCGTTCCAGGTGCCGGTACCGGCGTTCTGCGAGCCCGGCGCCTGCAGCATCAGCTGCGACATCTGGCGGCCGTTCACCGGGAGGTTCTGGACCTCGCGCTCGGTGACGTTGACGCCGATGCGCGCCGAGCTGAGGTCCATCGCGGTCGCGTTGCCGCGGACCGTCACGGCCTCGGTGACGCCCGCCGCCTGCAGCGTCAGGTCGAGCGGGAACTCCTGCGATGCGGCGAGCTGGACGCCGGTGTACTCGACCGGGGCGAAGCCCTGAAACGTGACCTTGATCGTATAGATCGACGGCCGCAGGCCGGTCAGGATGTAGCGGCCATCGGCGTTGGCGACGACGACGCGCTCCTCACCGGTCCGCTCGTTGATGGCGACGACGGTCGCGCCCGACACGATTGACCCCGACGGGTCGATGACAGTGCCGCTGAAGCTGCCGTCGTTCTCAGCGAACGCCACGGCTTGCATGGAGACGAGCGCGACCACCACGACGAGGGCCCGCCCAAACTTTGAAATGTGCTGCATGGAAGAACGACTCCTTTGCGCGCCGCGGGTCATAGAAATCCCCATCCCACCGGTCACGGCGCGGCCTTGTACGCGCCAGCCGAGGCTATGAGGGGGCTGTGACGGCGACGTAACAAGAACGAGTCGGCGGTGTTAAACCCTGCGTCGGCGCCAAGACGGCGCGGATCGGCAGCGTTTTGCGCGGCCTCAACGCGGCTGGAGGCGCGAGCGGGCCGTCACGCGTGAGGCCCCCGCCGGCGCCCCGGCGGGAGTATCTGTCAGGACCTGGCCGACGACCTGTTCGGCCAACCCGAACGCCAGCGTCATGCCATGGCCGCCGAGCGCGCCGAGCGCGGTCACACCGCGCTCTGGCGACCAGACGACATAGGGGGCGGTCGGGTGCTTCAGATACACCCCGTGCCACCGTTCGACGATCGGCCCGATGTCGGCAGCGACGAACGTCCGCATGTACGTCGTGATCAGATCGTCGATGGCCGGCTTGTCGAAGGGTGACACGTCGCCATCGTATTCATGTGAATCGCCGATGATCAGGTGGCCGGCCTCGTGCTGGGAGACGAGCACGTGTACACCCGCGGCGACCTGCCGCGGCCAGTCGGCGGCCAGTCGCCGCTCGAGGGCAGCAAGGCCGACGCAGCCGGCGAAGCTCTCGTAGTGTCTCAGCGTCAGCCCGGCTGCCACAATCGGTCCCAGCGACCAGTCGACCGGGGCCGTGCGCATCATTTGCAGCTTGCAGCGCCTCAGGCCGAGCGCGGCGAACTGATCCGGATACAGCGTCTGCGCGTCGTCGCCGGTGGCCAGCCAGACATGATCGACCGGCCAGACGCGCGCGCCGGACCGGACCTCACCACCGCGACAGCCGGTGATGCGCGTCGCGGTCTCGACCCGCACGCCGCCGTGCTCTTCGAGGTGGCTGCCAATCAAGGGCAGCGCCTGCCGCGGGTTGATCTGCAGTTCGTGAGGACTCCACAGCCCGCCCGCAAGCCCCTCGGGCCGCAGTGCCGGACAACGGTTCATCGCGTCCGCCGGCGACAGCCAGCGGCAGGCAAAGCCGTCGGCGGCCGCTGTGGTCGCGAATGCGCGCAGGACCGCGAGCTCGTCGTCGTGGTAGGCGACGTGCAGGGAGCCGTGTGCGGCAGACCACGCGCCGGCCTCGTCGAGCACCTGACGCCAGATCGCGAGACTGGCGAGCGCGAGACGGCGACGCGCGCCCGCCGGCTGGCCGATCGGCCACAAGGTCCCGAAGTTGCGCAGCGACGCGCCCTGCGCCGCCGGGCCGGCTTCGAAGATCGTCACCTCGCGGCCGCGCCGCGTCAACGCCCGGGCCAGCGCCAGACCGACGATGCCCGCCCCGACGACGGCGTCGCGCGCGGCGGTCATTCGTGGGCCAGTCCCATCAGCGACAGGATGTCGGTCAGACGATCGACGACGTGGACGCCCGGGCGTTCGAGCTGGTCGCGGGTGTGGGTGCCGTGGGTCACGCCGATCACGAGGCCACAGCCCGCCGCGAGGCCTTCGTCCAGATCGGAGACCGTGTCGCCGATCTTCGCCACGCGCCCCGGGTCGCGTACGGCGGCGAGCACCATGGCCCGACGGATCAGGTCCGGGTGCGGTCGGCCGCGCGCCACCTCATCGCTGGCGATACTGATGTCGATGGTCGAGCCGTCGTCCCACCCAAGCCGAATCAGCACCGCGTCGAGGATGTCGCGATCGAAACCGGTGTCGAGGGCCACCTGCACGCCCCCGGCGCGCAACCGCGCGAACACCCGCTCGACGCCATCAGCCGGCGTCAGTGCGCCGTCTTGGCTATAGGCGTCGAGCAGGGCGGCCCGAAAAACCCGATGGACACGATCGACGGCGGCACCCAGAGCCTCGCCGGCCAGGGGGACCCGTCCGGCCAGCAGCTGCCGGATGGCCACAGGCTTGGGCAGGCCCATCACCCGCAGCAGGTCGTGCTGCGACACGGGCACGTGCTCGGCGAGCGCCTCGTGCAGGCAGGTCATCACCAGGTCGCCGTCGAGGACCGTGGTGCCGGCGACATCGAAAACGGCGAGCTGGAATGGCGGCGTCATCGCCGGACGGCCTCCAGCCGTGAACGATAAGCCGACAGGCCGGGAACGTCGACCCCCGGCAGCTTGGCGGCGTCATCCCAGCGGCGCAGCGCGAGCGCGTCGGCCGCCCAAGGTTGGGCCAGGAAGCGCGACGCCTGCCCGGCGGTCATCGTCCCGCCCTGCAAGGCCAGGCTCTCGCGGGAAGCGGGCGAGAGGGCTGCCGCGTAGCTCGGATCGATGGCGCAGAGACAGCGCTTCGCCGCGACGTGCAGTCGCACCGGCTGAGTGACGGCCGGCTCGAAGTGCGCGGTCAGCCACTGGTGGCCGACCGTCTCGTGTTCCGCGTCGACGCCGGTCGAGGCGACGTGCTCGCCGCGGCCGTGCAGGAGATGCCCGATGTCGTGCAGCAGCGCCGCGACCACCAGCGCATCGGACGCCCTGGCCGCGTCGGCCAGCGCTGCGGCCTGCAACGCGTGTTCGAGCTGCGTAACGGGCTCCCCGAAGTAGGCGGCACTGCCACCGTCGCGCAGCAGATCGAGCAGGCGATCGGTCCAGTCTCCGTGCAGCGGTCGCGTCATCGAGCCCTCACGCGAAACGCGGATGCGGCGGTGGCAGCGGCCGGCGCCGGTCGGCGCGATAGGCGAAGGCGAGCGCCGCCACCGCCGCCGCGACGATGGCCATAGCCTGGAAGGCGGGGACCCAGCCGCCGGCGTCGACGATGCCGCCGATCGCGAACCCGCCCAGCGCCCCGCCGGCGTAGCCGGCCGTGTCGATCAGCCCGGCCGCGGTCGCGCTGCCCTTGCGCCCGCCAAGGTCCATGGCGATCGCCCCAGCCAGCAACGTGTAAGGTCCGAGCAGGCAGAACGCCGTGGTTCCGATCGCCAGCATGGACCAGGTGAGGTCGCGAGCCGTCGTCGCGACGGCCAGGACGGCCAGGCAGGCTGTGCACAGGGCCATCGCCGGCGCCAGCAACACGGCCCGGTTGCCATGGCGAAAGCGATCCGTGGCGGCGCCGACGAGCAGCGCCGACACGCCGCCGATCAGCGGAAAGAGCGCGCTGTGGCGGGCGGCGAGGCCCGGCGCGAGGCGGTGCACCTCGACCAGGTAGATCGGAATCCAGGTGTTGAACGCTTCCCGGATCAGGGTCGTGCCGCAGGCCATGCCGCAGACCATCCAGAACGACGGCGACTGCAGGTACGGCGCCAGCAAGTCGCGCAGGTTGGCGGGCCGCGTCGCCGCGCCGGCCGCGCCGAACACGTTGTCTGGGCTGACCGGCGGCTCCGGCAGGCCGCGATCGAGCGGCGTGTCGCGCAGCACCACGAGATCGATCACGCCGATCGTCGCCAGCACGGCCGCGGCGACCACGAACAACATCCGCCACGACACGCCGCCCGACAGCAGGCTGCCCAGCAGGTAGCGTCCGGCGGCGTCACCGAACAGGAAACTGAGTGACAGCAGCGACATGACCGCGCCGTAGCGGGTCGCCGGATACCAGTGTGCCGCGATCTTGGTGACCCCTCCCCACCCCGCCGACTGGACGAAGCGGTTGGCGATCCAGATGGCGAGCAGCGTCGGCAGGCCGCCGCCGGCGCCGAAGGCGAGCGTCGCAAGCACCGACAGGAACAGGCCGCCGAGGAACAGCGTGCGGCCGCCGAGGAAGTCGCCGGCAATTCCGGTCACCGATTTGCCGGCTGCGTAAGCGAAGATGCCGGCGGACGAGATCAGGCCGATGGCGGCGCGATCGAGGCCGCTCGCCGGATCGGCGAGCAACGCTGGCGTCGCCACCGACAGGTTCGATCGGCAGACGTAGTAGCCGCCGTAGCCGGCGAGCAATGCGATCGCCGTGACCGCGCGCCAGCGCACGAGCCGGCCGTGCTGGCCGGCTTCCACGAGCGCCGGCGCAAACCCCGGCAGCGGGACCTCGACAGTCGACACGCGTGTGCCCGCCGGCTAGAACGAGTAGCGCAGCGAGAACTGCACCGTTCGCGGCCCTGCCTGATCGACGCGCTGCGTGCCGGTGATGCGACCGAAGCTGCTCGAGGTGATCGTGCGGTTGGGCACGTCGAAGTTCTCGAGGTCGAACAGATTGGCGAACGCCATCTCGAAACGGAGCCGCTGCCGGGCCAGCACTCGCACGCTCTTGCCCATCGTCAGCGAGAAGACCCGCGTCCCCGGACCGTTCAGCGTGCCGATTCCGGCGTCGCCGAACCGGCCGATGTTGTTGGCCGGCAGCACGAACGCGCCCACGTCCCAGTAGCGTTCCGGCGTCGCATCGGTGAGGTTTGGATCGCCGATCTGGTCCGGACGCTGGGTCGCAGTGAAGCCACGCACCGTCGCCCCGGTCCCGGATGGGTCCCGATTCGAGAACTGCGCTGTTTCGAACGAGCCGGACTGCAGCAGCAGGATACCGGTGACGTCCCAGCCGCCGATCAGCGCGTCCAGGCCGCGGCGCTCGCTGGCAAACGGCAACGTGTAGAAGAACGTGGTGATCGAGCGGTGCCGCCGCGTGTAGGCGACCGGGCCGTAGTCATCGTCGCCGCGGTAAAGATTCAGGATCGACGGCCCGTTCTCCCCGGTGAAGCCGGTCGGCACGGCGCCGGCAGAATCCGAGTTCTGCCGCGCCAGCGTGTAGGACGAATTGAAGCTGAGACGGCCGCTGAAGCGCCGTGACATCTCGAGGGTCAGGCCATCGTAGCGAGCCGACGATCCGTTGTCGCGCGTGGTGACGACGTTCCAGTCTCCGAACGGGCGCTGGTCGCGGACCGCGGCGTAGCCGGCCGTGTTCGACTGCACCTGGTTGAGGTCCGGGCTGTAGACGAGGTCCTTGGTGTAGGAACCGACGTAGCTGACCCGCACGCCGGTGCCCCAGCCGATCTCGCGCTCGAACGTCGCCGTCCACTGCTGCGCCTGAGGATCGCGCAGATCGATCTGGTTGGCGCGGCGGAAGTCCTGGGTCCCGGCGCCCGGGATGCCGCGCAGCGACTGCGGAAAGACGTTCGGGAACTGGAGCGCGTAGCCACCGGCCGGCAGCACCCGGTTCTGGAACGACGGCACGTCACCCGTCGCCGCCGCGTACATCGAGTAGCTGATCGAACCGTAGAGCGGGACGGTGTAGATGCCGTAGCCACCGCGAAGCACGGTCTTGCCGTCGGCGGTCGGACGGTAGGCGAAGCCGACCCGCGGATTGATGTTGTTGGTGTCGGTCTTGCGCAGCCGCTCCGAGAGGCCGACTTCGGCCGCGGTCACGATTGGCGTGTTCGGAACAGCGCTGCGGACCGAGAGCGGGATCAACGCGATCGCCGCTTCGTTGGCCACGATGATCCGCCCACCCGGATAGTCGCGATCGAAGTTGGCGAGCTGGTTGCCGCGATCGAGGTAGGGCGGCCGCAGGTCGTAGCGCAGGCCGTAATTCAGCGTCAGCTTCGGCGAGACGCGCCAGTCGTCCTGGAAGAAGCCCGCGTACTGGGTGGTGTAGGGCTCGGCGTCCGGCGGGTTCTGGGCGTACTTCGTGTTGGCGGGAAGCCCGACCAAAAAGTCGGCGAAAGCGCTGCCGGTGAACTGCCCCGTGAAGGTGTAGGCACCGTACTCGTCGCCGGAGAAGAACGACGACTGGTCGCGGTACTCGACCCGCTGAATGTCGACGCCGGCCTTGATGGTGTGGCGGCCCTTGGTCCAGGTGAGGATGTCGCTGAACTGGATCGATCGGCTGAGGACGCTGGTGGGCTTGTTGCCGCCGGTACTGATGAAGCTGCCGTCGCCGAACTCGAAGAACGGCACGCCGCCGGACGCCGGCGTCGGCGGCAGACCGGTGAAGCCGATGTCGCTGATGATCTGGGCGCCCTGGCCGCTGAGGGCGTAGTCGGTCGACTGCAGGTTGTAGGCGAAACCGGCCCGGAACTCGTTGAGCAGGCTGCTGCTCAGAATCAGGTTGTGCGAGCCGGCGAACTGGCGCACGTCGGTCGCCTGGGTGAACGCGCCCAGCTTGGTATTGGTGCGAAAATCCTCGCGATCGAGATCCTTCCACGTCAGGCGCGTGAAGAACTTCTGCTGCGCCGAAATGTTGTGGTCGGCGCGGACGTCGAGCCCGTTCTGCTCGTAGTTGCCCGGGGCGTTGACGATGTAGTTCGGCCGGTTGATGGCGGCGCCGGTGCTCTGATTCGGCCGCTCGTACATCGCCTCGAGGATGCGGGCCGAAGCCGGATGCACGGGCACCTGATTGTTGGCGTACGGCTGGCCGGTGAACGGATTGCGGATCGTGGCGGTGACGCTCGACAGGTCGCCCGTGCGAAACGCGTCGGGGGGCACCGTGTGCGAGAGCGTGGCCTCGTTCGGTTCGCGGACGCCCTCGAAGGTGGCGAAGAAGAACGTCCGGTTGGTGAGCACCGGCCCGCCCACCGAAGCCCCGAAGGTGTTGGTCCGGACGTCCGGCTTGATCGCCTTGCCCGACGCGTCCTTCGGCGCGAAGCGGTTGACGCTGCTGAACGTGCTGTCGTTCAGGAACCAGAAGCCGCTGCCCCGCAGCTGGTTGGTGCCACTGCGGCTGGTCGTGGTGACGTCGGTGACCTGCATGAACTCGGCGTTGTTGCTGGCGCTGCTCACCTTGAACTCTTCGATCGATTCGACCGACGGGAACATCTCGCGAGCGGGGCCGCCGCTGCGGCTGCTGTGGCTGGCGATGCCGTCGATGGAATACGACGTCATGAATGGCAGGCTGCCGGCAATCGAGATGTTGCCGCCGAGGTCCTGCTGCACCCCGGGTGCGAGCACCGCCACCTGGATCGGACTGGTGGCGCTGGTCGCCCGGAAGTTCATCGCCAGCCGGTTGATGTCATCGCCCGACTTCGAGTTGTCGATGGTGGCGCGGCTACTCTCGATGACCGCGCGCGAGGCTGTCACCACGACCTGCTCGGCGGCGCCCGCGGGCTGGAGCCTGGCGTCGACCCGGGCGGTTTCGCGGGCGAGCAGGACGGTGCGTCGGACGCCGTCGGCGAATCCGGAAAGGCTCGCCTTGATCTCGTAGCTGCCGGCATCCAGGTTCGTCACCAGGTAGCTGCCGTCGCCGGCCGTGACGGTCGTCCGGGCCGCGGCCGTGTTGACGTTGGTCACCGTGACATTGGCGCCGGGCACGACCGCACCACTGGCGTCGGTCACGACCCCGGTGAAGCTGCCGAAGGTGGACTGCGCCAGAGCAGTCGTACACGCCATGAAGCCGGCGGCGATCGCGATGGCGATCATCCGAATGATGCGGGCATGTGTCTGTGGAATCATCATCGTACCCCTCCGCGACCTCGACCATGTCGAGGAAGCGGGGAGTATGGCCAGCGAACACGACGGGAGAGTGACCGCTGGCCGACTACTGCATGACGCCGGTGTGGCGACAGCGCGACGCCGGCCCTCATCCACCTTCGCGGCGGGCGACGAGACACCCCGCCGACGCGGCCGGCCGGAGGCGAAACATCGGATGATCGGGCTCCATCAGGTGGTCGATGCGGTGGCTGGCCCGCATCAGGCCGCTCGATTGGTGCTCGCGCGAACCGAGCAGGAAGTGTCCGACCTCGTGCGCGACCGCCCGGCCGAGGACGCGGCCAAGGACGCGGTCGCGGACGAGCCGCGGCTGGTCCGCCAGCACCCGATCGTCGAGGCGCAGCGTCGCCAGTCGCCGCGCCACGTAGCCAGCGTGCACGGTGATGTGCGTCGTCGGAAGGCCGTTCGTGAACAGGATGGAGGCCATCGGCAGGTGCCGCAGATCGGCCGTCTCGTCGGCGTCGGCCTCGATCAAGACATAGAGATCCTTCGGCTCGCCGAGGCCGGCCGGTCGGCTCGGCAACTGCGTCGACCACTCCAGCGTGGCGCCGGCGGCATGCCACGGCGCCAGCGTCTCGCGCATCAGCTCGACGCGCGCGTCAGCCGAGAGCCCGGCGCGATCGATGAGGTACAACCGTACGGGCGGGTGCGGCGCATCACCGCACGCCATCCGCCCGTTCTCGAGGTCGCGCCCTGCCGCGGCCATCGTCACCCGCTCGCCCGCGACCGCGATCGTCATCAGCGCCACCGCCGACAGCGCCCGCCGGCGCCAAGGCACACGTCCGTCCTGCAAGGCTTCTCGCCTCATCACGCCCCCCGTTCTTCTGTGGAAGAGACAACGACGGCCTCGACCCCTGACCGAAGCCGTCCAGACAATCCGACGTGCCACGGCGCGCCCGAGGGCGCGCCGGTTCAGCGCTTCGGAGTCTCGACCGACGCGCGCGCTTCGTTCAGCAGGCGCGCACAGTCCTCGCAGCAGACCTCGACGGTCCGGCCGTTGATCGTGACCTTGATGGAGCTCTCGTCGAGCGGGCAGTCACAGGCGGCACAGGTGTTCTCGGTCATGGCATCCTCCGTTCAACCCCGAAAATCCAGGGTGAAGGCAGTAAACCATCCCGCGTGACACCGGCGCTTCCGGGATCTTTAGCTGCCCTTCACGGCCAGCCGGAACTCGGAGGGCGACCGGCCGTAGGCACGGGTGAAGGCCGACGTGAAGTGACTGTGGCTGGAGAACCCGAGATCGAGGCCCAGCGTGGTGAGATCGTCCGTTTGCGCCAGCAGATCGAGTGCCCGCGCCAGCCGGACCCGCAGCTGATAGCGGTAGAGCGGGACGCCCTCGACCTGCTGGAAGATCTGCGTCAGGTAGACCGGGGAGTGCCCGACCTCGGCGGCGACATCGGCCAGCGTCCAGCGGCGCGCCAGGTCGGACGCCAGCAGCACCTTGGTGCGATCGACCAGCTTGCGACGCGCCGGCGTCGATCCCGGGGTGTGGGTGGTGCTGGGGCCGAGCGCGCGCCGCACCAGCGTCAGCGCCAGGCTCTCGGCCTCCAGCGTTTCGGCGATCCCGCGCTGGGTGCTGTGCCGCAGCAGCGCGACGAGCGCCTGCGCGCGCGGATCGATCCGCAGCCGCTGCTGCCGGAAGACGAAGCCGGGCCCCGGGCGCAGTAGCGCCGCCGGCGTCAGCTCACGCAGCAGGGTTTCGCTGATCGCCAGGCTCAGGCAGGCATCGCCGCCGGGCACCGGATGGCTGATCCGGTAGGCCTCGCCGGCGTTGAAGAACAGCACCGCGCTTGGCTCGGCCACCGCCTGGTCGTCGCCGACGTGGCGGACGAACACGCCGCGATACGGGAAGACCAGTTGCAGGCCGGCGGTGAACTCGTCCTCGGTCGGCTCGACCGGGAGGCCCGGACAGCAGACGTCACAGAGCTCGACGGTCGGCGTCTCGAGCAGCGTCCGGCTCTCGATCTGATCCATCGGCGTGATCCCCCGACGCGGGGACCGCCGACTGTATCACCCCCAAGCAGCCCGTGGTGGAAGTCCCTCCGCGTTCGACGCGACGCGGCACTTCCATCACCGGCTAGGCGAAGGCGTTCTGCTCGTCGGCGGTCGGGCCGTAGACCGACGGGACCGGCACGTCGAGCAGCCGCAGGTAGACGAGCAGCTGCCCGCGATGGTGGTACCAGTGGTTGAGCATGACGGCGCGGACGAACGCCACGCGCGGCATGGCCATCACCTCTCGCTCGCCGGCCATCAGCCGCCACGTCGCGGTCATCCGTGCGTCGTCGAAGCTGCCGAGGTGCTCGCGCACTTTGGCGACGCTGGCCTCGAGCGCCGGCAGGAGCTCGCGCGTCGACGCCGCTTCCCGCTGCGCGAAACCAGGTGACGACGGCGTGTCCTGCGCCGCCAGCGCGGCGACAGTGCCGGGCACGCCGGCGACGTGCAGCGCCAGCTGTCCGAGCGAGTACGACTTCGGGTGCGGCTTCCATGCGAGGTGCGCCTGCGGCACGCGCTCGAGCACTCGCGCCGTGGTCTTCGCTTCCTGCTCCAGCTCGCCGATCAAGGCGTCGATGATACGCATGGGTTCTCCTAA
Source organism: Vicinamibacteraceae bacterium (assembly GCA_031407765.1). Taxonomy (GTDB): domain Bacteria; phylum Acidobacteriota; class Vicinamibacteria; order Vicinamibacterales; family Vicinamibacteraceae; genus JBDSLU01. Next base: position 13,363 of record JANOIR010000282.1, on the reverse strand, counting down.
TTCCCGGCGCCGCCGGCTTCGGCCGCGGCTCGGACACGTGCGTGCAGCGCCGCCCAGCCGATGCCCATGCGGGAGCGGTCCTCACCGGGAGGCGGGCCGACCAGCTTGTGGGTGAAGGCGATCAGCGTGCCGCCGTCGACGTCCGTGAGACGGTACTGCAGGTTCGAGGTCGCGCCGGTCGACATGAACAGCGGCCCCCACAGCTCGAGCAGCACGGGCCGCTTGATGCTCTGGACGAACCCCCACAGGTGTCCGTTCTCGCCGCCGAGATCGCGATACCAGCGACCGCCCGGGAACGGCTCGAGGATCATCGGCAGCGGCTTGCCGTCTGGCGTCTCGTTGAGGCGGCCCATCTGGGCGATCAGCGACGCGAACGTCTTCTCGAGCGTCGCGCGAACGTGGATCTCTTCGGCAATCGTGAACGTGTCGGCGGCCAACGCGGTCGTGGTCATCGGTTCTCCTCTGCGTGGGTCTTGATGCGCTGCAGCTGCGCGCGCCAGTGTCGGGCGAACAGCCCGCTCCACTCGTGGATGGTGCGAAGGGGGTAGGGGTTGGTGCGGTACAACGTGCTGCGGCCGTCGCGCCGGGCGTCGACGAGCCCGACCTCGAGCAGCACCTGCAGGTGCTTCGATGTGGACGGCTGATTGAGCTCGAGCGCGGCGGCGATCTCCGTGACCGATCGCTCTTCGCCGGCCAGCAGCTCGAGGATGTGCCGCCGTCGCGGCTCGGCGATGGCGTTGAACGGATCGGAGCGCGTCGAAGCCCGGGGCATGACGTGGTTATACATTCCCATATGGGAATGTGTCAAGCGGCCGGATGACGACCCCGGAGTCGACGGAGGGAATGACTCCGGAGTCGTCGGGGAATGACTCCGGAGTCGTTTGAGAGTGACTCCGGAGTCGTCGCGGAACGACTCCGGAGTCCAGGCGGGTGGTAGTGGTGCTACTTCAGCTTGGCGGCGGCGCTCTGGATGGCCCTCTTCTGCTGGCTGGTGATCACCTTCTGAAACTGCCACAGGTTGGTCAGCCGTGCGACGGCTGAGACGAACGCGGCCTGGTTCCGCGCGCCGGCCTTGAGCGCGAGGATCTCGTCGGTCATGCTGCAGCCGCCCCAGAAGACGCGATTCGGCGCGCCCGTATCGACGCTGCCGAGGATGACCGTCGGCCGTACGTCGGAGTTGGCGTTGCAGTCCTCGTCGTCGGGGAAGCTGTCGCCGTCGGCGTCGGGCTCGGTCCAGCCGACGTCGTGCAGCAGCTCGTAGGTCAGGTCGTGCGGCACCTTCAGGCGGTGGCGCAGGTCCGGGTTGATCGCCGGCTCCATCAGCAGGTTCTTCGAGGCGACCGTGTCGTAGTGGGAGATCGACGAGCCGCCCGCCACCGGGAACGGCGCGTAGACGCGGGCACGACCGAGCGCGTCGGCACCGGCATGGATCGAGAGGTCGACGCCGATGTCCGCGCTCACGCCGCCGGCGAGCTGGCCGACGATCGCCACGCCGTCAACCCGCCGCAGGCTGACCGTCGGCACCGTCACGAACACCCCGTTGATGCCGTCGTCGCCCATCCCGGGCGGCCCGGCGTTCACATTGGCCGCGTTGTTGTAGATGATCACGGCCGCGGCGCCGGCCTCGGTGGCATTGCGCGCCTTCACCGCGAATCCGCACGTGCCGCGCTCGACGAGCGCGATCTGGCCGGCGACAGCAGCGGCGTTGCTCAGCGGCGAGCAGCCGTCGGCCGACGTCGCCCCGGCCACCGCTTCGACCGCGTCGACCGCCGCGACCACGTTGGCGGTGACGCTCGGATTGCCGATGGCCGGACCGAACGCCGCGCTGCCGAACTGGTAGCTGCCGGCGATGCTGGCCGGACTGTTCACGTCGACGGTCGGACTGCCGAGTACCAGCACGTTCGGCAGCGCGCCGGTCACGGTCGCGCCGTCGAAGACGACGCGGCCGAACCGGGTCGCCGACTCGAGCCGCTGCGCGTTGGTCATCTGCGGCCAGTACAGGCCCAGCGTCGTGTCGAGCAGCTTGCTGTTGTAGTGGTCCGGGAAGCCGGCGAGCAGGGCGCCGGTCGTCAGGCTGGCCGTCTGGCTGAAGCCCAGGCCGTGCGCGAACTCGTGCAGCAGCACGGTGACGAGGTCATTCTTCGGCCCGTGGCTGGTGTCGAGCCCGAGGTAGAAGTCGAAGTTGGTGCTGAAGTTCGCGTTGATGTCGTCGTTGACCGGCAGCAGGTCGATGCCAGCCAGCTTGTTGGCCAGCGCGACGTGGTACCAGGTGCCGGTGAGGGGCGCGTTCGGGAAGTCGCGCACCACGCTGACTGGCCCGGCGCTGCCGAGCACCCCCGCGGCGAGCGGCGTGAACTGGGCCCGAATCCGGATCGGCACGGCGCTGTCGAGCCGCTCGCTCCAGATGCTCGCGGCGTACTGGAACGCAATCAGCCGCTGTTCGCCGAGCGTGGTACCCGGGTTGCCGCCGACCGGCGTCGCCGGAGTGGGATCGTTGAAGCCGACGCCGGCCGGATTGAGGTTGACGATGACGAACTGCGCCGGGCCGGCCGCGGCGGCGGCCGTGAAGGCGAGCACGCCGGCGGCGAGCGTCGCGGTGCGGAACACCAGACGGGTGCGCATGGTGGCGATGTTCACTGGACCTCCTCGATGAGGCCGAGGAACTCGGCGCCTTCTTCGACCGTGAACACGCAGCGCGTCTCGAACGTGCCGTCGCCGTTGGGCCGAGCCAGGACCACGCCGGCGAAGCCGCCGGCCAGATCCATCGCGACCGCCCCGCTGGCGGTCGGCGACGAGGGCAGGCTATCGGCCGGCTGCTGGCCGAGTGTCTCGAGGGTCGTCACCACGGCGTCGACTTCGGCCGGCGTCGGCATCCGCAGCGCGCCGGTCTGCCGGTCGACGACGAACGCGCGCGTCGCCCTGAACTTCTTCGGGCCGCCGGCGGCGGCCGGGGCGGCGAACATTGCGATCGCCACGGTGGCCGCGGCCAGCGCCGCGAGCACCTTCGGTTTGCTCATACGTCCTCCTGTCACGTGCACGTTTGCCTGGCCTGGTGGCGGGCCACCCGGGGGGGCGGCTCGTGCGATTGCGGGGACCAATCCCTCGATGGCAGTGACGTTCGGGTGGTCCCCGGTGTCGTGCGGCGGACGCTAACGGGTCACGGCTGGGCTTGTCAAGGCAGGGGTGGCCGTCTAGGCGACGTAGGGCTCGGCGGCCCGGGCCACCGTCAGGGCCCGCGCCCACCAGACCAGGCGCGTCAGCATCGCCCGTGCCGCGCCGGCGCGGGCGGCGTCCTCGATCAGCCGGCCGTCCGGCCCGACGTGGCTCCACACGCCGTGCAGACTGACCGTGTCGCGGATGGTGACGACATGCAGCTCGGCGAACACCTGGCGCAGCTGCTCCACCGCCCGCAACCCGCCGGAGATGCCGCCGTAGCAGACGAAGGCGGCGGGCTTGGCCCGCCATTCGACGGAGAAGCGGTCGATGACCTGCTTCAGGGGCGCCGGGAAGCTGTGGTTGTACTCCGGGGTGACGACGACGAACGCGTCGGCGGCGGCGAGGCGCGGACCGATCGGCACCTCCAGATCGGCGATGTCGATGAGGTCGACGGTGACATCGGCGCGGGCCGCGGCCTGATCGGCGAACCAGGCGGCGACGGCCGGACCAAGTCGCCCTTCGCGCGTGCTGCCGATGATGACGGCGAGGCGGAAGCGGGGCTGGCTCATGACCGGCCTTCCACCGCCGACGCCGGCACCAGGCGGCGATCGAGGTGATAGCGCACGACGCGGCTGGCCTTCAGACCAGGAAACGCCTGCACCTCGCGCCATTTCGGCCCGGAGCCGACGGCCCCGATACCGGACCGCTCGAGCGCGGCGCGATGCGAGGCCTCGTCGACCCACTCGGCGTAGTTGAGGACGCGCGTTCCGTCGAGGCTCAGATGGAAGTGCGCGCCGATCCCACCGGCGGGCGGCGACGGCTCGGCGGCAATGGCGTCGAAAACCGTGTCGACCCAGGCGCGCTGCCGTGTCTCGTCGACTCCGTCGAACTCGACCGAGACCACAACGATGCAACCCGGGATCGGCGCGTCGGGACGACGGCCGCTGCGGTAACGGCGGTAGAACACGGGCGGAGTCAGCGTCAGCCCCGGCATGGCCTCCTTCAGCCGGGCAGCGAGCACGGGGCGGTGCGTGCGCCCGTAGGCCTCGAACTCGGAGTCGTCGCGCCACTGGACGTAGGCCAGCGCGCGCGTGCCGTCGATGCTGGCGAGCCAGGTGATGGAGAGCAGGGTGTCGGGCCACGGCAGCGTGTCCCAGGCGGCGCGCGAGGCCTCGAACAGGGCCTGCTGCTGGGGGGCGCTGCCGACCTCGAACTCGCTGACCAGGACGATACCGGCGTCGTTCCGGTCGACGTCGGGGTGGGTGTGGACGGTGGCCGCGGAGGGGATCTCGGAGGAAATGGGCATGTCCCGAGGGTAGAACTTCAAGTGCGCTTGAAGTCAAGCGTCGGGCCGGCCATACTGCTGTCATGACAGGGGGCGTGACCATCGGGGAGCTGGCGAAGCGCAGCGGCGTCGCGACCTCGGCGCTGCGCTTCTACGAGGCGCGCGGCCTGATCCAAGCCGACCGGACCGACGCCGGGCATCGCCGCTACCTGCGCGCCGCGCTGCGGCGGATCGCCTTCATCGTCTTCGCGCAGCGCGTCGGCCTCTCGCTCGACGAGGTCGCCATCGAGCTCGCCAAGCTGCCGCACAACCGCGTCCCCGATGCTGGCGACTGGAGCCGTCTCGCCGACGGCTGGTCGCGGCGCATCGACGCGCGCATCGCGGAGCTGCAGCAGCTCAAGGCCGGCCTCACCGGCTGCATCGGCTGCGGCTGTCTATCGCTCGAGCGGTGCGCCCTCGCCAATCCGGGCGACCGCGCGGCGCGGCGTGGCCCCGGCCCGTCGGCCTGGGGCGGCGTGCCCGCCGGGCGCTGACCGCCCGGTCGTGCCACACTTCGATTCCCGCTTCCTGGAGGCCCGTGTGTCCGACGTCCCGTTCTTCTCGACGCGCGTGTTCGCCGTGTGCGCCCTGCTCGCCGCAGCCGGGTGCGCCCCGGCGGTCGGGCCCGCGCCGTCGACGGCACCGGCCTCCCCGGCCACCGTCACGGTGTCGATCGTCGGCACCAACGATCTGCACGGCGGCCTCGTGGCGCGCGACGGCCGCGGCGGCCTGCCACTGCTCGGCGGCTACCTGAAGAACCTGCGCGCGGTCCGGGCCCGTGACGGCGGCGCGGTGCTGCTCATCGACGCCGGCGACATGTTCCAGGGCACGCTCGAGTCGAACATCGGCGAAGGGGCAGCCGTCGTGGCCGCCTACAACGTGCTGGGCTACACGGCCGCGGCGCTCGGCAACCACGAGTTCGACTTCGGACCGGTCGGTAAGTCGACGACGCCACAGGCGCCGACCGACGATCCCCGCGGCGCGCTGCGAGCGCGGGCCTCCGAGGCGCGCTTCCCGTTCCTCGCCGCCAACCTGATGGAGGTCGCCACCGGCGCGCCGCCCCGATGGACCAACGTGCGGCCGACCACGGTGGTGGAGGCGTCCGGCATCAAGATCGGCATCGTCGGCGTGATGACCCTCCGCGCCCTGAGCGCGACGATCGCCGGCAACGTCGGCGGGCTGTCGGTGGCACCGCTGGCGGACACCATCAAGACGCATGCGGCCGCACTGCGGTCCCAGGGCGCCGACGTCGTGGTCGTCACCGCCCACGCCGGCGGACGCTGCACCGCGCTCGATCGCCCCGACGACCTGTCGTCCTGTGACCCGGACTCCGAGATCCTCGCCGTCGCCCGCGGCCTGCCGCGCGGGCTGGTCGATGTCATCGTCGCCGGCCATACGCATGCCGCGATCGCGCACCAGATCGAGGGCATCGCCATCACCGAGGCCTACTCGGGTGGCCGGGCCTTCGGACGCATCGACCTCACCATCGATCGCCGGACGCGGGCCGTCGTCGGACGACGCAGTTTTCCGCCGCGCGATCTGTGCGAGCGGGAAGATCCGGCGACGAAGGCGTGCGATCCGCGGTCCAACGCGGCGCTCGTGCCGGCCGAGTACGAAGGCGCGCCCGTGACGCCTGACGCCGCGGTGGAGCGAGTGCTCGCCCCGGCGCTGGAAGCGGTCCGCGCCCTCAAGGCGAAGCCGATCGGCGTCGTCCTGGAGACACCCATCCGCCGCCTGCAGCCGGAGTCACCGCTCGGTCATCTCGTCACCGATGCCCTGCTCGCATCGGTGGCCGGCGCGGACGTCTCGATCAACAACTCGGGCGGCGGCCTTCGCGCCGACCTGCCGGCGGGGCCGCTGACGTACGGCAGCGTCTTCGAAGTGATGCCGTTCGACAACCTGCTGGTCCGCTTGCGCATCACCGGCCGGCAGCTGCGCCAGGTCTTCTCGGCCGCGATCCAGCAGCAGCGGCGCGGGCTCGGCTTTTCCGGCCTCCGCGTCGTCGCCGGGTGCGAGGCCGGCGCGCTCGCCGTGACGATGACGCGTCCGTCGGGAACCACCATCGGCGACGACGACGCGGTGATCCTCGCCACCAGCAATTTTCTGGCGACCGGCGGCGATGGCATTCTCGGGCCCATCATGCCCACCGGCGGCTTCCCCGTCGATGGAGGCGCGCCTCTGGTCCGGGACCTGATCATCGAATACCTGCGCCGGCCCGGAGCACCCGTCCGCGAGGCGCAGCTCCTGGACGCCTCGCCTCGCCTGTCGGTCACCGGACCGATCCCCTGCGTCGGGGGCTGAGATCACGAACGGGCCGGAGCGCGCGATGCGCCCCGACCCGTGCTGGTGTCCATCAGCGATGGCGAAGGCGCGCCGAGGGCGCGCGTCGACAACGACTCAGAACGTGAACCGCGCCAGCAGCTGCAGCACCCGCGGCGAGCGCACGCTCGTCACCGCACCGAAGCCGTTGGTCCGGACCAGCGCGCCCGTCGACGCGTCGTAGGGCAGGTTGACGATCGAGTTGTTCCCCAGCCCCTGGAACTGGATGTTGTTGGCGACGGCGTCGAACTGGGTGTGGTTGAAGACGTTGAAGGCGTCGACGCGGAAGGCGAGCCGCCGCCCCGCGCCGAGCCCGAAGCCCTTCTCCACCGACAGGTCGACGTTGTTGATCGGCGCGCGATTCAGGTAGTTGCGGCCCGACTCCAGGCCGAGACTGCCGACGGGCGACTGCGAGTAGATGCCGAGCGCGACCTGCTGGTAGGGATCGCCGACGTCGTGGCCCGGACCGGGATCACCGCTGATGATCGGCCGGTTGGCGTTCTCGGTGTTCGAGCCGGCGATGTTGGTTTGCGTGCTGATGCCGTTGATGCTCCAGGTCAGGCCATACGGCAGCCCGCTCTCGAGGCGGTAGCCGCCCGAGACCTGCCAGTTGTTGGCCAGCCCGCCCAGCAGGACACCGGCGTTCTCCATCTTCGGGACCTGGTAGACCCAGTTGAAGTTGAAGAGGTGGCGGCGATCGAAGCCCGCCGGCCCGTAGTTGGCCTGCCGATCGTACTGATCCGGACGCGAGAAGTCGGTGTTCAGGTCCTGCGTGTCGAGCGCCTTGCTGAACGTGTAGTTGGCGTTCAGGAACAGCCCATTGGCGAAGCGGCGATCGATCTGGGTCTGCAGGCCGTGGTAGTTCGAGTTGGCGTCATAGGCCCGCAGGTTGATGTTGTCGTAGCCGACGAACGGGCGCAGGAAGTTGGCGTCGAGCGCGTTCTGGCCCCGCAGCGAGCTCGCCGGCAGCGTCGGATCCTGGTTCTCCGGCAGGAAGCGCGCGCCGTAGGGTACCGCGTTGACGTTCACCTGGCGCGGCAGGTGGTTGGCAATCGAGCCGACGTAGGCGATGTCCCAGATCATCCCGCCCGGCAGCTTCTTCTGGAAGCCGGCGTTGAAGCTGTAGGTGCTCGGGACCTCACCCGTCGACGCCTGCGCGTTCAGTCCCGACGGCGCCAGCAGCGCGTTGTTCGGATCGAGCTCCTGCAGCCGGCCGTAGCGGATGAGCGGCGTGAAGGTGGTCGGCGGGTTCGAGATCAGCGCGAACGAGATGTTGCCCTCGTAGCGGTCGTAGAACACGCCGCCACCGGCGCGGAAGATGAACGACTGATTGCCGGTGATGTCGTAGGTCAGGCCGAAGCGCGGCGCGAACAGGATGCCGTTGTCCTGGATCAGCCGATCCGGGACGCCGGCGTCGCCGGACTGGCCGATGCCGTTGGTCAGGCTGCCGCTGCCCGGGACGATGCGGCCGATGTTGACCGCCGCGAGCTGCTGGCCGGTGACCGGATCCACTGCGATGCGCTGGCCCGATGTGTTCAGGCCCGGCCGATAGAGACGGACCGCCTGGCTCTGCTCGTAGAGCGACGGGATGAAGTTCGAGCCCAGGCCCGCTTCGTCGAACTGCGGCTGCACCCAGTAGAAGCGCAGGCCGTAGTCGAGCGTCAGGCGATCGTTGACCTTCCAGTTGTCCTGGGCGAACCACTCGATGTTCCAGTAGCGGTACTGGCCGTTCGAGTAGGCGTTGGCCTGCGTGTAGCTGTTGAACACGCCGGTCGCGGCGTTGGCCGCGGCGAAACTCGTGTCGAACGGGTTGCTCGTGTCCTCGTTGAAGTTGATCACGCCATTGTGATTGGTGAACGACGTCTGATCCTTCAGGCTCTTCTGCATGTACATCCCGACCTTCGATGTGTGCCGGCCCCAGACCTTGGTCAGGTTGCCGAGGACGTCGTAGGTCGTGTTGAAGTTCGTGAACGGCGACTGGCTCGAGTTGAAGTTCGCCTGGTTGCCGAACCGACCCGACAGCTGGAACCATGGCGGCAGGTCCTGTTGCACCGCGTCCGGGTAGAGCAGCGGCAGCGCCGACACGCCCAGATCGTTCCTCGTGAACGTGCCGGCTTCGTCGTGGATGTAGATCGAGTTGTGGCCGGTGCCGAACGTCACTTCGGCGAAGAGCGTCGGACTGATCACACCGGTGGCGCTGATCGAGACGTTGTAGACCGGACGGATGTCGCTGATGCTGATCCCCGGCAGGTTGCCGGTCAGGTTGAACGAGCCGTAGGGACCGATACCGGCGCCGGCGTTGTTCGAGTTGTGGAAGTAGCGCCCGTAGACGCGCCACGCCGACGACGCCTGCCAGTCGGCCCGGAAGATCTCCTCGCGCCGATCGATCAGGACCGCTGTCTGCGACTCGAAGTTGTAGCCGGCGGCGGTGGGCACGTTCGGCTCGGGGAAGGCACGGAGAATCGCCAGGCCCGGCGCGTAGAGACGGTTGGCCGGGATGCGGCCGAGCACGCCGCCGTCCTGGAAACAGCCGCTGGTGTTGGTCGCGGTGCAGGGCACACCGGACTGGAAGTCGCGGATCAGGTTGTAGGGCCGGTTGTTGTTGTCGACCGACTGCGAGAAATCGCCCTGACGCTCGAGCAGCGTCGGCACCTTGACCCGGTTCGGATTGGCCGGCGGGATGTTGCGGCCCTGGTTCTCGAACGCGAAGAAGAAGAACAGCCGGTTGCGGTCCTTGTTGTAGCCGCCGAGCGGGATCGGGCCGCCGACGGTGAAGCCGACGTCCGACTGCCGGTTGATCGGCTTGAGGCCGGCCTTCGAGGTGGGGTCGGTGGCGAGGGCGCGGCCGCGCTCGCGGTTGTTGATGAAGCTGTTGGCGTTGAGGGATTCCTGGCGCCGGTAGCCGTAGACCGAGCCGCGGAAGTCGCGGCCGCCGCTCTTCGTGACGAGCGACACCTGCGCGCCCGACGAGCGGCCGTACTCCGCCTGATAGGCGTTGGTCAGGATCTTGAACTCCTCCACCGCGTCGAGGTTGATCGAACCGAGCACGCCGTTGTTGCCGGTGTCGACGTTGCTCACGCCGTCGACGGTGTAGTTCATCGTGTTGTCGCGGCCGCCGTTGACGTTCATGCCCATGCCGCCGCCGGTGGCGTCGGCGATGCCGGGCGCCAGGCGCGCCAGGACCAGCGGATCGCGGCCGTTGACGGCGAGGTTCTCGATGGCCGCCGAGTCGACCGAAAAGTTGCGGGTGGCGTCACGGGACTGGACTTCGACGACGCGGGTGCTGACGTTGACCGTCTCCGACACCGCGCCGAGCTCGAGGGTGACGACGCCGACGGACAGCCGATCCGCGGCATTGACCACGACGTTGGCCCGCTCGATCGTCTTGAACGAGTCCATCGTCACTTTCAGGGTGTAGGTATCGGGCAACAGGTTCAGGAACACGAAGTCGCCGGCCTGGTTGGCCGTCGTCACCTGCGTGTCGTTGCGCCGTGGGCTGGTCAGCTCGACCGTCGCCCCGGGCACCGCCGCGCCTTGCGCGTCGCGCACGTTCCTGCCACCGAGCCGCGCGTGGACTGCGCCACCGCGCTCGCGGATGCCATTGCGAGCAGCATCCCCGCGCACGCCGCCAGGGCGCGCCAGCGTGGCGGCCGCCGGTCGAATGCCGCGGCATCTGTACCGCCGGTTGCCAAACTCCAGTTGTTCAACACGATCAGTCCTCCACGACGCGAGCCGACCGTCCGGGCCCGTCCGACGGGACAGACCTCCGGCCAGCCGCCGGCCACCGGCGGTTGCACCCGGACGCCTGCCGCACGGCGCGGTCGCGTCAATCAACGAACACAGGCAGAGGACTGGAGCGTAGCGAGGATTCCGTTCGGGACACCGTCGGATTGACCAACGGTCCCGGCGGCTTGACGAAGCGTGGATTGGCTACGGGTCGGCGCGCTTCAGTTCCTGCCAGTTCTGGTCGAGGAACACGCTGCGCGGATCGAAGGACGGCGAGTTGCTGACGATATAGGTCCCGTCGCCGCGGCTCCACGCGTGGTCGTAGCCGCTGCTCAGCTCGACCCGGCCGTCGCCGCCCTGCCAGGTCTGGACCTCGCGGATCGTCTGCACGAAGGCGGTGTGCATGCGGTCCTGGCTGCTCTGCTGCGCCTCCCAGGTGCGCAGGCTCTGGTCCATGTCGGCCATCCGCTGCGCGAACCGCTGCGTGTTGGCCTCGCCCTGACGCTGAATGTCGGCCATCCGCTGCGCGTGAGCACGGGCGTTGGCCGCCGTCTGGATCGCGATCGCGTCCATGCGCTGGTGGTGGAGCGCGTCCTGCTGCTGGCGCATGCGCTCGAAGTAGCCGTCGATCGCCTCCTTCCAGCGCGGGTTGGTGCGATGGCTGGACTTGAGGGTGGCCAGCACCGTCTCCGCTTCCTGCCGCCGGTCCGCCGGGAAGCGGATGACGCTCCGCTCGGACGCGTGGCTGTTGGTGAGGCGCTGCGCCGAGCCGGTGAACGGGTTGGACACGGTGGTGACGATGTTCAGCACCGACACGAAGGCGATGCCCTCGCTCCGGTCGGGCCACTGGACGCGCGCGATGGCGGCGTTGGCGACGACCTCCATCCGTCCGCCGCCGCTGTATTGCGCCAGCCTCGCCAGGGTGGTGTCGGCCTGCCGCCGCATCTCCCGGGTAGCCGGCTCGTTCTCGCGGACGTCGGTCAGCACGGCGCCGGCCAGCTCGCGCGGCGCAAAGACCTCGCGCATGTATTGCGTGGCATCGACGATTCCGCCGACCTCGCAGCCGCCCTGGCGCTGCTGCATGTGGAGGGTCTGCGTCATCATCGGATCCGAGGCCGAGCCCCAGGCGTGAATGGGCCGTGCCTCGTAGCGGATGGCGCCATCAGGCGAGGACACGCTCCACCTGGCGCCGACCATCTCGCCGCGGCAGGCCTGCAGGCTCTTCCAGACGACGCCGCCTTCGTGCTTCCAACCGCGGGGCAAGAGGACGCTGAACGCCTCGGCCGGTTGCTCGAAGCCGGAGGCGTCCATGAAACGCGTGCGCTGCAGCACGGTGTAATCGCGGCCCTCGACCACATTGGCCGCGGCGGCGGTCCGGCTCGGCGTCTGGGTGGCGGCCGGGGACGCGGCGCCCTGCGTGGAGGCGGGGGCGGCCTTGGACGGCGAATCGCCGCCGCAAGCGGAACAGGCCATGGTCATGATGGTCAGGGTCGGCGGAATCAGCGTCCGCAGGCGCGTGAGCGCGCTCATGTCAGGTCTCCCGATGGGTCTGGAGGCCGCAGCGGACGGATTGCCGCCGGCGGCCACCGGCCCTTCATGAGGAGATCGCGGAAAGGGCGCCCGCGCGGGCTCACCGCGTGGTGAGGGGCGCGGTCCGGGTCCGGTCTGTCGTATCCTGCCGGCATGAGCCACCCCGTGCCGCATACCGACGGCAAGGCGATGTTGGATCGGCGACTGTTCGACCGACGTCTGTACCTGGCCGCGGCGATCGCCTTCCCGGTGATCGTCCTGGCAGGCTTCGCCCGGACCTACTACGCCGGCCGCCTGTTTGGAGCGCCCCCGCTGCCGTCGGGGCTCGTCCACCTGCATGGCCTGCTGATGACGGCGTGGGTCGTGCTGTTCGTCACGCAGATCCGTTTGATCGCCGCCAAACGGATCCGACTGCACCAGCGCCTCGGTTACGCGGCCATCGCCTTGGCCGCGCTCGTCATCGCCACCGGCGTACCGACGGCGCTTCGCGCCGCCAAGTACGGCTCGGCTGCGAGCCCGCCGGACATTCCAGCGCTCGCGTTCCTGATCGTCCCACTCGTCGATCTCGTGATGTTCGCGCTCTTTTTCGGCGCCGCCATCTACTACCGGCGCCAGCCGGCGGCGCACAAGAGCCTGATGCTGCTGACCGCGATCAACTTCGTGCCCCCGGCCATCGCGCGGCTCCCGATCGCGGCTCTTCAGGCCCTCGGGCCGCTGTGGTTCTTCGGGTTCCCGTCCGTCCTCGCCGTGCTCTGCCTCGGCCTGGACGCCTGGCGCCACGGGCGCGTGAATCGGGTGTTCCTGGCCGGGACCTTGCTCTTGATCGCGTCCTACGTGGGCCGGCTGATGCTGATGACGACGGGCGCATGGATGCAGCTGGCGAGTTGGATGACCAGCTTCGTCTAGTGTCCCGAGTCAGAGATTCGGTGACAAATATTCCGGGCGCGGCGCCCGGATCGCAAGGCGCGAAGAGCGAATTTGTCGGGCATAAACGAGCGATGAGCAACGCCGCGAGGCGGGATGCCCCGCCGGGAATATGTCGGCGAACTTCTGATTCGGGACACTAGGATGGCAGCCGTGCTGGTGTCCGATTTCGATTTCCCGCTGCCGCCCGAGGCGATCGCCCAGACGCCGCCAGCCGAGCGGGGGACGTCGCGCCTGCTGGTGCTCGAGCGCGCGACCGGCCGGCTCACCCACGCACACATCGCCGACCTGCCCGGGTGGCTGCACGCGGGGGACGTCCTGGTCGTCAACGACACCCGGGTGATCCCGGCGCGGCTGCTCGGCCGCCGCGAGCCGAGCGGCGGC
>JANOIR010000164.1:0-1980 GCA_031407765.1 Vicinamibacteraceae bacterium | reverse complement strand
GAACACGAGTAGACCGTCCGGCCGTCGACGATCATCGTGCACGCGCCGCACGCGCCGCGGTCGCAGCCGCGCTTGCTGCCCGTCAGGTCGGCGCGCATGCGGAGCGCGTCCAGCAGGGTGGTGCGCGGTTCGATCATCAGGTTGAGCGGCCGGCCGTTCACCGTGAGCCGCACGGGCACTTCGCCCGGCCCCACCTCGGCGATCCGGGCCTGGGCCTCGGGGACCGCCGGCGACACGACCGCCGTGGCAATCCCAACAATTCCGGTGGATTTGAGAAAACCGCGGCGGCTGAGGTTCAGGCCGTCCGAGGAGTCCTTCTTCGGAGCCATGTAGCGTTCCCTTCGAGACAAAAGGAAGAGGGGAGACCCGTTCGTGCGCGGCCTAACTATAGATCAAAGCGGAGCTTCACTTGCCTGGCTCCCGCCAAACCCTCATTGCAGTCACCCGCCGGGTCTGAGCACGACGTTGTCGAGCGCGCCCTCATCGGGTCCGGTCTGGTACTCGCCGCGGATTTCGAGGCTCGTCGGATTGGCGAGCACGCGATGGATCTGTTCCTCGGTCGCTCGCGCGTTCCAGTTCCAGCGCCACCCGGCCGCGGCCGCGAGCTTCACAGCGAAAGGCGTCCAGCCGGTGCCGGGCGACGTGCCCAGCCGGATCGAGAGCCGGCCCGCGGGTCCCACGATGATCACGTCGTCATCGAGGAACCCCGTATCGTCGCTGGATTGTTTGAGGCTGTAGCTCAGCGTGCCGTTCTCGGCTGCCGCCAACTGCCTCAACACGCTGTCGGGCGCACGGAAGTACCACGTCTCGCCAACGGCTTCGTCGACATGCGAGATATGACCTCCCGGGTTGCCACCCGACGGGTGGAACACGGGTTCTGTCTGGCCGGTGTCTCCGGACACGACCCATCCCTGGCCCGACGCCGTGAAGTCGAACTCGACGAGCGCCCGCCCCTGCGGCGACGGCTGCGCGTGAAGGCCGATCAGGCCGGCGGCCAGAGCGGCAGCGATGAGCGTCGGTCTCGCGATGGGCATGGGGGCTTGAACGAAGAACCCCGAACCGGCCTCGACGATCGGTTCGGGGTGTGTGAACTGACGCGACCTGCCCGGCCGGGCGGGTCGCCGGCCCGCCGGCCTACGTCCAGCGGTACCCTTGCGTGTCCAACGGCAACGACCGGATGCGAACGCCGGTCGCCGCGAAGATGGCGTTGGTGATCGCGGGGACGGCCGGCGGAAGGGACGGTTCGCCGAGCCCCGTCGGATCGAAGTCCGTCTCGAGGAACCGGACGTCGATGCTGACCGGGGCGTGCATCATGCGCGTCGGCTGGTACTGATGGAAGTTCTTCTGGACCACGCGTCCCTTGTCGATCGTGATCGTCCAGGACATCACGTGGCTCATGCCTTCGATGAAGCCGCCGTGCACCAGGTTCTCCGACGTGCTCGGGTTGACGATCTGCCGGCCGATGTCCACCGCACACCACGCGCGATTGACCTTGACGGCCTTGTTCGCGCCGACCGAGACCTCGACGACATACGCCACATAGCCGGCGTGCGCGAACTGGAACGCGACGCCCTTCCCCGTGCCCCTGGGCAGCGAACCGCGGCGATCCCACGCGGACATCTCGCGCACGGCCTCGAGCACTCCGCGCGCCCGCGCGGGATTGAATCCGCCAGCGGCGCCGGCGCCGACCGGGTTGTTCAGCAGATCGATCCGGTACTGCAGCGGATCCTTGCCGGCGGCGACGGCGATCTCGTCGATGAAGCCCTGCTTCACGAACGAGATGCCGTTGGTGGGTGGCGCGCGCAGCGCCCCGACGGGGATGCCGAACGGCGCCACGTTCTGGGACGTGATCAGCACGTTCTCGACGAAGCCCCGCGGGAACTCGTTCGCGGGGACGACGGAGTTGGTGCTGGGGACGAAATCGCGATACGCGATCAGCTTGCCACTCGCGTCGAGGCCCGCCTTGAAGAAGTGGTATCC
>JANOIR010000128.1:0-2787 GCA_031407765.1 Vicinamibacteraceae bacterium | reverse complement strand
CTCGCTGTCGGAGCTGGAGAAGGCCTGCGCCAAGGTCCGGGTCGACGGCTACGCCGTCGACGAGGCCGAGTACCGGGACGAAGTGCGCTGCCTCGCGGCACCGATCCGGGATCAAGACGGCAAGACGATCGCGGCGATCGGCATCTCGGCCCCGGCGTCCCGGTTTCCGAAGGCCCGCGTGCGCCCGTTCGCCGAGCTCGTCCGTCACGCCGCGACCCAGATCAACCTGGCGCTCCAGGCCGAACCGGCCTGACTAAGGGCTCCATGTCGCGCCGCCGCGCCACCCATTTCGCGGGACCACCATGGCTACCGCCCTCGTCGACGTCTTGTGGACGGCGCGCTATGACTACGAGCCCGGCTGGACGCTGACGCCGCACCAGCACGCGTTCTTCCAGATCATCTACTGCCTCAGCGGCCGTGGCACGCTGACGCTATCGGGTGAGACTCACCCGCTCGCGCCGCGCACGCTGTTCCTGATCGCGCCGGCGCACTCGCACGGCCTGGTGGCGTCGACGGCGGTCAAGACGCTCGACATCAAGTTCCGCGTCCGCGAGACACGGCTGCGCCGGCACCTCCTGGATCTGCCGGCGGTATGGCGGCGCGCCGACAAGGGACTCGCCCACTTGCTCGAGCGGATCCGGCATGAAGGCGAGCTGCGGCAGCCGTACTTCCGCGAGCAGTGCGCGGCGTCGCTGTTGGACATCCTGATTGCGCTGGTCCGCCGGGAGGCGGCGCAGCGGCAGGCCGCGGCCAGGAGCGGCACCGCACCGGCGCGACCCCACGCCGCCCTCGACAGGCTCGAGCCGCCGGCCCTCGACGTGTCCCTTGCCGCGCTGACCGACCCGGTGGCTCGCCGCGCCGTCCGCTACCTGCACGAGCACTACGCGCATCCGCTATCCCTGCGCGAGCTGTCGCGGGTGCTCGGCATCAGCGAGCGGCACCTGCGCACGTGCGTCCAGCAGGCGCTGGGCCAGTCGCCGCCGCGCTATCTGGTGCAGTACCGCGTCGACCGCGCCAAGGATCTGATCGCGCACCGCGAGTTCGCGCTCAAGGACGTCGCCGCACGCACCGGCTTCAAGAGCATCCATCACTTCACGCGGACGTTCACGCGCCTCGTCGGGTCGTCGCCGGCGGCCTGGCGCCGCGCCCACCACGATGGCATCCGCCGTGACGTGAACATCGATCCGCACTTCGTGAACGACGTCAGCACGGTCATCGGGCTGTCGCCCCGGGATCGCGCCGCGGCGCGACGCCCGACCGCACGCCCCGCTTCGCCCCGAAGCTCGCGCCGCGCCTGACGATCCTTTCAGGACAAATCCGCCGCCGTTTCAGACAAAGACGCCAGCGTCGGTGCGATGTACGGTTCTCGGCACAGCTTCCGGGGAATACAGTAGGAACCATGGGCAACGTGACGCGACGGGACTTCGCCCGCACCTCGATTGCGCTGGGCGTGACCACGGCGCTGGGCAGCATGCGGGTGATGGGCGCGAACGACCGGGTCGCGATCGGCCTGATTGGCTGCGGCGGACGCGGCAGCCAGGTGGCGGATCGCTTCCTCAAGATGGCAGATGCCTCGGTGGTGGCGGTCGCCGACGTCTACGAGCCGTTCCGTGAGCGGGCGCTGGCAGCGGTGAAAGCCGGCACGTTCACCCGGACGACGGCGACGGCGACGTCTGGCGGCGGCAGCGCGGCAGGCGCGGAGGCGAGCAGCCCCGGCGCGAATCCCGCGGTGATCGGCCTCAAGGACTTTCGACAGGTGCTCGACCGCAAGGACGTCGACGCCGTCATCATCGCCACGCCGGATCACTGGCACGCGCTGATGGCGGTCGCGGCGCTGCGGGCCGGCAAGGACGTCTACGTCGAGAAGCCGTTGTCGCTGGTGCTGCGCGAAGGGCGTGTCATCGTCGACGAGGCGCGCCGGACGAAGCGCATCTGCGCGGTCGGCAGCCAGCAGCGATCCGGCGCCCACTACGTCGAAGCGGTCAGGCTGATTCGCGAAGGCGGCATCGGCAGGGTCCATCACGTCCACGCCGGCATGACGCGGAATGCGATGCCCGGCTTCGTCGCCCGCGAGCTGCGCGGCGGCCTGACCGACGCCCTCGACTGGGACATGTGGCTCGGCCCGGCGCCGAAGGTCCCCTTCGATCCGTTTCGCGCCATCTACCACTTCCGGTGGTTCTGGGACTATTCCGGCGGCCAGATGACGAACTGGGGCGCGCATCACCTCGACATCGCGCGGTGGGCGCTCGGCGCGCGCGCACCGAAGGCCGTTGCCGGCTTCGGCGGCCGGTATGCGATCAAGGACGGCGGCGAGACGCCGGACGTGCAGCAGGTCCTCTACCAGTTCCTTGCTGAGCCGTCTTCGACCGCTCAGCCAAGCAGTCATGCCGCGCCGACTGACGTCGGCGCTAGCAAGACCGACGACTGCGTCGTCTCGTGGAGCACACGCGAGGTCAACGAAGGCGGTCCCGCAGGGCTGGTCTTCTACGGCACGAAGGGGACCCTCGATCTGGCGCGGTCCGGCTACACGATTCGGCCCGAAACCTGGACCGGCGATGATCCTTCCGGGGCTCCGGCAAAACGGACGCCGGCGATGGCCGCACGCGAGGTCAAGGGTACCAACCTCGATGAGCAGCACGTCCGCAACTTCCTCGACTGCGTGAAGTCGCGGCAGCGTCCCAACGCCGACGTGGAGGAAGGCCATCTGTCGGCGGTGATGTGCCACCTCGGCAACCTCTCCACGCGGCTCGGCCGCTCGCTCACGTGGGACCCGGTACGCGAGCAGGT
>JANOIR010000107.1:0-12106 GCA_031407765.1 Vicinamibacteraceae bacterium | reverse complement strand
AAGCGATAGCCGCGAACTCACCGTCGTAGTGGTCCGATAAACCCCGTCCCTCACCTAACCCGCAGGATTCACATCATCGATGGAGCGGATCTGGGGGCAGGTCATCGGCGGTTCGTGAGTGCGCGTGCCATAGTCCAGGAGTACGGGACGGTGTGCCCTTGTAGTGCGCGCTGATTCGCTGGTGGTTGTCGGCTGAGGGGCCGAGCCCTACCCTGCGCCGACGACCAGTTCTCGGACGGTCGGCTCCGAGCCGCAGGTCTCGAACCAGTCGATCCCTTCGCTGACCAGATCGAACCGCAGCGTGTAGCGTCCCGGTTCCTTGGGCATTGGCACCTCGATCCCCACGTCGGCTCGCTGGCCGCCGTCGATGGGGTGCGGCAGGAAGGCGCGGGCCCAGTCGCGGTCCACGATGGCGCCGTCGGCCTTGGCGAGTTGCGCGCCGAGACGCACGTGGCGTCGGCCGTAGGTCGCGGTCGCGGCGAACGGCCGCTGCGACAGGTTGCGGACCCGCGTCTCGATGCGAACCGTCGAACCTGGCGTCACGTACAACCTAGCGTCCGGCGGCGCGCCACGCACTTCGATCCGCGCCCGCGGCATGGCGCCCGGGATCGCGTTGCCGAGATTGCTGTGATCCCAGATCTCGTGACGGATCCCGGCGTGATCGGGCGTGCCCGGCGCGAACCGCCGCGAGTAGGCGTGCTCCGGGTGATCGGTGATCTCCCAGCACAGGCGATCGATGCCGAACTCGGTCGCCAGCCGCCGCGCCCGCTGCATCTCGCGATCGCTATCGTTCCAGGTGAACAGGATGTAGCGCCAGTTGATGACCGGCAGGTCGCGCCCGAGCCGCCGCTTCTCGTCGACCGCGGCGCGCAGGTTCCGCGTCGCCTTCTCGAAGTCGCCGCGCTGGCGGTAACGGACGTAGGCGTCCTGCGAGGCGCCGTCGATCGAGAACGTCATCTCGTCGAGGCCGGCCCGCACCAGCTGCCGCACGCGCTCCTCGGTGAAGGCCAGGCCGTTGGTGCTCGTGTAGAGATAGATGTGCGGGTAGCGGCTCTTGACCAGCTCGCACATCTCGACCGCCTTCTTGTGCAGGAAGGCTTCGCCGTAGTTGAAGAAGTCGATGCGCGCCAGCGTCGGCCCGAGCTCGTCGAGCACGCGCTCGAACAGCGCCGGATCGAGCATGCCCGCCTGGCGCGTCTTGGTGATCCCGGTTTCTGGTGCGCAGCAGGCGTCGAGGCACGAGATGTTGCAGGCCGCCGTGGTCTCGACATAGAGCCGGCGGGGGAGCGGGGTGACGCCGTCGTCGCCCCCGTTCGAACCCGCGACGTGGAGCGGCCGCACGCGGACGGGCTCGTCGTCGGCGAGCGGCAGCTTGAGCGGGCAGTCGCCGCAGAACGTCGATCCACCGGCGTTCAGGTCGCGGCGCAGGGCGGAGGCGGTGTCGCCGGTCCAGATCGCGCCGACCGGTGTCGTGCGGGCGTCGCCGAGGACGCGCTTGGCGTAGGGGTCGGCGCAGCCGCAGACGACGCGGCCGTCGCACAGCATGACCGCCGTCTCCCAGGGCCAGGAGCAGCGGAAGCGCGTGGCCTGGAAGTTGAGCGACACGCAGGCCTAGGACGGCTCGGCCGGCGGGCCGTCGGTGGGCTCGTCGTGCGGCAGCTTGCGGATCAGCGCGCCGAGCCGCTCGTTCTCGTAGGTCACGGTGTTGAGGAACAGGCTCTCGACCAGGTATTCGGCGCGCTCCTCGTCGGTCATCTGAGCGACCAGGCTGCGAATCTCCTTCATCATGTCGTCGAAGGAGCGATCGAGATCGAGCCGCACCGTGACGTCGCGGTAGAGCGCTTCGAGGATCGCGAGCAGATCGTTGTCGAGCGGGATCGCCGTGCCGCGCGACGTCTGGATCGTCTTCATGCCGCGCCTCCGAAGCTGGCCAGCGCCCCGGCCTCGTCCGGGTGGGCCTGCAGGAAGTTGAGCGCGCCGGTCATCGTCAGCATCGTCTCGACCCGCTTCTGCACACCGGCGAGGCGGACGGCGCCGCCGGCGGCGCTCATCTGCCGGTAGAGGTCCATCAGGCAGCCGATCGTCGCGCTGTCGATGTAGCCGACCCCCGACAGATCGATCACCACCTTGCGCGTGCCGCTGCCGATCAGATTGGTCACCGCGGTCGAGAACTCGTTGAGGAGCGGGTACATCATGCGGCTTTCGCCGACCCGCACGATGGCCACGTCCCCGCGATTTTCCGTCGTCAACTTCATGCCCGTTCTCCGTCGCGCCGCATCGTGCCGACCCGCTCGCGGGGCACGCCGCCCGACTCCTGCACCTTGCGGATCTGCCGCCCCAGCTCGAGCCGGCCCCGGTTGATCCGCGATTTGACCGTGCCTTCGGGCACGCCCAGACGGTCGGCGATCTCCTGATACGACAGTTCGTGGATGTCCCGCAACATCACCGCCGAGCGCAGTGTCGGGGCCAGGCCGTCGAGGCCCCGGCGCAGCAGCTCCCGTCGATCGCTGCGCTCCAGCTGCACATACGGGCCGAGGTCGGTCGACGCCGGGGCCAGCTCGCCCGCGTCGACGTCGCGGTCCACCGTTTCGCGCTCCTTGCGGACGCGGCGGTAGTGATCGATGCACAGGTTGCGGCTGACGCTGATCAGCCAGGTCTGGAAGTTGGCGCGGCGGTCGAAGGTGTCGAGCGACTTGAACAGCTTGAGGAAGATGTCCTGGGTGAGGTCCTCGGCCTCGTCGTGCTTGCCGACGAACTTGTAGGCGACATTGAAGACCCGGCGGCGGTGTTGCTGGACGATCGTCTCCCACGCCTGCTGGTCGCCGGCCAGGCAGCGCTCGATCAATTGATCGATAGGGGCGACGGTCAGGCTGGGATCGGGCTGGGTCACGGTGATGGTCGGCGTCACCCGGGGGGCCGGCGGGATGGCGTGGAGGATAGCAAACCGGCCCGGGAAAGCCAAAGGTCCGGCGAAGGAGCGGCCGAGCCCCAGACTGCTCGAATTGACGCTGGTAGAATTGGCGCGTGTCTCCTGGTCCCGTGACGTCCGATCCAGCCGCCCCCGCCTCGCCCGCCCCGCCCTACTCCGTGAGCGATTCCTCCCCCGTGCTCGGTTCCCGGGTGGGCTTCGTCGAGCGTGACGGCGCCTGGCACTGCGATGGCGTCCCGCTGGCCGATATCGCGCACGCGGTGGCCACGCCGTGCTACGTCTACAGCGCCGGGCTGGTCCGGACGCGCTACGCGCGGCTCGTCGCCGCCCTCGCCGGCTCCCGGCACGGCATCCACTATGCGCTCAAGGCGAATTCGACGCTGGGCCTCGTCCACCTGATCCGGAGCCTCGGCGCCAGCGCCGACTGCAACTCGATCGGCGAGATCGAGGTCGCGCTCGCGGCCGGCTTCACGCCCGGGCAGATCGTCTTCACCGGCGTCGGCAAGAGTGGCGCCGAGATTGCCCGGGCGGTGGCGCTCGGCCTCAAGGCCATCAACGCGGAGTCGCGCGGCGAGCTCGAGCGCATCGACGCCGAGTCGGTGCGTCAGGGCCGGCGGACGCGGGTGGCGCTGCGGGTCAACCCCGACGTCGACGCCAAGAGCCATCCCCACATCTCGACCGGCATGCGGCGCAACAAGTTCGGGGTGCCGATCGGCGACGCCCGGGCCCTGCTTGCCGAGATGGCGGCGCGGCCGGGTCTGGACGTCGTCGGCATCCACGTCCACGTCGGCTCGCAGATCACCACGCTCGAGCCGCTGTCGCGGGCGGCGGAGCGGATGATCGCGCTCGCCGCCGACGTCAAGGCGGACGGGGTCGGCCTCCAGCACCTCGACCTGGGCGGCGGTCTCGGCATCAGCTACGACGGCGGCGCCGAGCCCGACGTCGAGGCCTATGCCGCCGTCGTCACCGCCGCGGCGCGGGCGACCGGGCTCGCGCTGATCGTGGAGCCGGGCCGCTGGCTGACCGGCAATGCGGGCGCGCTCCTCTCGGAGATCATCGACATGAAGCCGGCGCCGGACGATGACACTCCGCCGGGCCGCCCGGCGCGCCAGTTCGTGGTGCTCGACGCCGGCATGACCGATCTGATGCGCCCGGCGCTCTACGGCGCCGTCCACCGCATCGTCCGCGTCGAGACGGCGGCAGGGCCGGCCGTGCCGTGCGACATCGTCGGCCCGGTCTGCGAGAGCAGCGACGCCTTCCTCGGCGATCGCACGCTGGTGGCGCCGGAGGTCGGCGCGCTGGTCGCGATTCTCGACGCCGGCGCCTACGGCGCGGCGATGGGCTCGAACTACAACCGGCGGCCGCTGGCGCCCGAGGTACTCGTCGACGACGGGCGCTGGCGGGTGATCCGGCGCCGCCAGACCGTCGACGACATGGTGCGGCTCGAATGCCCCTGATCGCGTTCGAAGGGCTCGATCAGAGCGGCAAGGAAACCCAGGCGGCGCGCCTTCGAGCCGAGCTCGAAGCGGGCGGGCGCCGCGTCGAGGCGTTGACCTTCCCCGACGACACCACGCCGATCGGCAAGGAAATTCGGGCCGAGCTCGCCAGCGGGCATCGGTGGCAGCCCGACGTGATGCAGCTGCTCTACGTGGCCAACCGGCACGAGCGCAAGCCGATGATCCTGGAGTGGCTGGCCGCGGGCGCGGTCGTCATCTGCGATCGTTACCTGGCCTCGAGCGTGGCCTACGGCGAGGCCTTCGGCCTCGATCCGGTCTGGCTCGCCGACATCCAGCGCCACCTGCCGCAGCCCGACCTGACCGTGCTCCTCGACATCGCCCCGGAAACGGCCGTGGCCCGCAAGCAGCAGGGGCGCGACCGCTACGAGCGCGATACGGCGCTGCTGGCCCGCGTGCGACAGAGCTATCGGCGGCAAGCGGCGACGACAGCGAACTGGACGCTCGTCGACGGCGAACAGCCGAAAGAGGCCGTGGCGGCTTCGGTCAGCGCCGCCGTCCGAGCACGGCTCGCGCGACCGTGACCGCACGCACCTCCGCCGCGCCGGCTGCCCGCAGCACCGCCGCGCAGGCGTCGAGCGTTGCGCCGGTCGTGATCACGTCGTCGACGAGCACCGCCACGCGGCCGGCGATCGCCGCGGCGGTGGCGCGCCGACGCGCCGCGGTCGACCACCGGCCGCGGCCGTAGGCGGCCGGCGCCAGCTCGAACGCACCTCGGACGTTGCGCCGGCGGGCCGCCGCGGTCAGGGCGGTCTGCGCCGTCGTGGCGCGGACGCGGCGCAACGCCGGGATCACCGGCAGGCCGAGCGCAAGCGCGAGATCGTGTGCCTGGTTGAAGCCGCGCGCGCGCCGGCGAGCCCCGTGCAGCGGTACCGGTACCAGCACGTCGGCGGCGGCCAGCAGATCGGCCGCCTGCGCCCGCACCAGGGCCGCCAGGGCCGGGGCCAGCGAGCGGCGGCCGTCGTACTTGAAGGCGTGCAGGACATCGCGCAGGCGGCCCTCGTAGGGGCCGACGACGCGTACGCGCAGCACTCCGGCGATCCGCCGGCAGCGTGGACAGACCTCCGCCTGGGCCCGCCACGGCGACTGCGGCTGGCCGCAGCCGTGACACCAGGGCGGCGTCCAGCGCCCGACCGCGGCCCAGCAGGCGTCGCAGACGGCGCTCACGGACGGCCGGTCGAGCGGCCGCGCGCAGGCCGCGCACGGCGGGGCGAAGAGGAGGGTGAGCGCCGTGTCGAGCCAGCGGCGACGCGGGACGACTCCGGAGTCGTCCGGGGGAGGATCGAACCCGGCGGGCTGGACGACTCCGGAGTCGTCCGACCGAGGATCAGGCCGGCCGCCGGCCTCCGCCGAGGACGGCCCCGGCAGGCTCGTCGGAGAACTCGAACCGGATGGCGCTGCCCCAGAGCCGCTCGAGCGCGTAGAACTCGCGGGTCTCTGGGGTGAAGACATGGACGACGAAGTCGAAGTAGTCGACCAGCACCCACTCGGAGTCGCGGTAGCCCTCGACCGCCGTCGGCTTCTGGCCGGTCGTCGTGCGGAGCGCCTCCTCGACGTTGTCGACGATCGCCCTCACCTGCCGCGCGTTCTGGCCGGTGCACACCACAAAGACGTCGGTGAACGCCGACGTGTGGCGCAGGTCGAGGACCATGATCCGCTCGGCCTTCTTCGCCGACGCCGCCCGCACGGCGGCCTGGACCTCGGCCGGGTAGTCGGCCAGGGTCAGCGTCTCCTCGTTCGGCTCCGGCGCCTTCCGCGCCGCCTTGGGCTCACCGGCCGCGGCCAGCGACTTCTTCGTCGCGGTCTCCTTGCGGGCCGCCGTCTTCGCACCCGGGGATCGCGCCGCGCTGCGCTTCCGGGTCCCCGTGCTCTTGGCCGCGCCGGCTGTGACCGCGGTCCGCTTTCTCGGCGTCGATTTCGTCATGCAAGGCACCTGCCGGTCAGGCGGCCTGGTAGAGGCCGTGCCGGCGAACGTAGCGATCGACCGGTGGCGGCACCAGCCCCTCGAGCGAGGCGCCGGCGAGCGCGCGCGCCCGGATCTCGGTGGAAGAGACGTTCGGCGTCGGCGCGTCGATCAGGAAAATCCGCGGAGCCGCCGGCCAGTCCGGCGTCGGCGCGGAGAAGCGGGCCGCCAGGTCCGGCAGCTGCGCGGACAGCGTCGTGACACGGAGACCGGGACGGGAGACGACGGCGAAGTGGCAGCGGTCGAGGATGGCCGGATAGTACCGCCATGTCGCGATATCTGCGAACGCGTCGGCGCCGATGATGAACACCATCTGCGACGCCGGATGGCCAGCCCGCGCGAAGTGATCGAGCAGCGTGCCGGTGTACGACGGGTCGGGCGAATCGAGGCCGAGATCGCACGCGACGAGCGACGCGTCGGTCTCGGCCGCGAGCGCGAGCATCGCAAATCGATGATAGATCGAGACGAGCGACCCGGCGCGATGCGGGGGGACACGGGCGGGGGCGAGCTGGACGGTGGCCAGCCCGAGCGCCGTGCGCGCCGCCGCGGCCACGCCGAGGTGGCCGTTGTGGATCGGATCGAACGTCCCGCCGAGGATGCCGAACGGCGTCATTCCTGCGCTGCGCGTCGATCCGCGGCGGCTTGGCCGGCGGCGTGCGACCGGGGCGCGGGCTCCGGGTTGGCCTCGAGCGCCCGCTGCGCCGCCAGGCGCGCGGCTGCGGCCGCCACCTTGCTCGCCGCCACGTGCGGCCACACCGTTTCGAGCAGCGTGCCGACACCCTCACGGGTGACGGCCGAGATCGGGACGCACGGCATCCCCTGCGCCTCGACGTGGCGCACCAGCGCCGCCAGCCGCTCCGGGTCGTCCAGCGCATCGATCTTCGACGGCGCCACGATTTGGACACGCTCGGCGATCGGCGTGTGTCCGAGCTCGGTGCCGAGGTCGGGCTCGTAGAGCGCCAGCTCGCGGCGGATGATCTCGAAGTCCTCGATCGGGTCGCGACCGCTGAGCGACGACACGTCGACCAGATGCACCAGCACCGCGCTGCGCTCGACGTGGCCCAGGAAGCGCTGGCCGAGGCCGGCACCGGTGTGCGCGCCCTCGATCAGGCCGGGGACGTCGGCGACCACGAAGCTGCGATCGTCGCCCATGTCGACCACCCCGAGGTTCGGGACGAGGGTCGTGAACGGGTAGTCGGCGATTTTCGGCTTGGCCGCCGAGATGACCGAGATCAGCGTCGATTTTCCGGCGTTGGGGTAGCCGATCAACCCGACGTCGGCGAGCAGCTTCAGATGCAGGTGCAGCGAGACGATGTCGCCGGGCTCGCCGGGATCGGATCGCCGCGGCGCCTGGTTGGTCGACGAGACGAATACCGCGTTGCCGCGTCCGCCACGCCCGCCGCGGGCCACGAGCACGCGATCGCCGTCGTAGATCAGGTCTGCCACCTGGCGGCGCTCGCCGTGCTCGTCGACAGCAGTCGCGACCGTTCCCGCCGGCACCAGGATCTCAAGGTCCTGGCCGCTCCGGCCGGTGCGGTTCGAGCCTTCGCCGTTGCCGCCGCGATCCGCCTTGAACTCCGGGTGATACCGGAACTTGACCAGCGTGTTGAGATTGGGTGCGGCGACCAGATAGATCGAGCCGCCCCACCCGCCGTTGCCGCCGTCGGGGCCGCCACGCGGTACGTACTTCTCTCGCCGAAAGCTCATGCAGCCGCTGCCACCGTTGCCGGCGGATGCGACGATGTCGACTTCATCGACGAACATGACTGTAATGCTCCCGCGGCCGACCGGTCCCGCGGACGGGGCCGGCCGGCCGGCGGGACTGGAGGGCTTACTCGGCCGGGGCGGCCGGGACGATCGAGATGAACCGGCCGTGCCCGCCGTGGTCTTCGAACTTCACGGTGCCGGTCACCTTCGCGAACAGCGTGTCGTCCTTGCCGAGGCCGACGTTCTGGCCGGCGCTGAACCTGCGGCCGCGCTGCCGGACCAGGATCGACCCGCCCGAGACGAGGTTGCCGTCGAACCGCTTCACGCCGAGACGCTGCGACTGGCTGTCGCGCCCGTTGCGCGAGCTGCCCTGGCCCTTTTTAGTTGCCATTGCTGTAGTCCTGCTGCTGTGGTCACCGCGGCGCGGCGACGTCCCCTAAGATCCTAGATCTGGGATCCTAGATCTCGATGCCCTTGATTTCGACGCGGGTCAGCGTCGACCGATGTCCGCGCGACACGCGCATGGTCTTGCGACGGCGCTTCTTGAAGACGCGGATCTTGGGACCACGCGACTCGCCGGCGATGACGCCGAGCACCTTGGCGCCGGTGACGTACGGGGCGCCGGACAGCATGCTGCCGTCGTCCTTGCCGACGAACAGCACCTGGTCGATGGTCACCTTGTCGCCGGTGGCGAGCTGGACGCGGTCCACTTCGACGATGGCGCCTGGCGTCACCTTCAACTGGCGTCCACCGCTCTTGATGATCGCAAACACGTGAGCCTCCCGAAAAAACCTGCCGTCCGCGACCCTGGCCCGCCGAGAAACGAGGAGGGTGGACCCTCCGGCGCGGGCCCGAGCCACGGCACGAACCACAAAGCCTAGCAGGAACCACGGGTTGGCGTCCAGCGGGCGAATGCTGTCGGATCGCCTTTCAGGGCACGAACAAGCAGCGAAAGTGCGGCGCGCCGCGACGCATCGGCTCGAGCCGATACCTCGACAGTTCCACCACGGGCTGCTAGGAGCCCGCCTTGTCCCGGGCGAGGTCCGAGATCCAGTTGACCTCCCAGGTCTTCCCGCCGTCGGTCGAGAAGGCCTGCTCGAAATGCGCCGCCGTCGGGGTGACGTCCGACCAGACGTAGCGGACCAGGATCCAGCGGCCGTTCAGCTCCTCGTGGTCGTAGAACTCGCCGCGGCCGTCCTCCCACTTGCCGACGGTCGCGGGCATGCTGAAGGCGCCGTTCTTGGCGTTCGCCCAGTAGATGCTCCAGGTCTGGTTGGCCGGGTTGTAGAGGCGCACGGTGAGCGCCTCGACCTTCGTCTTGTCGGCCGGGTTCTCGACGATGAACTCGTCCATGCAGGCCCGGCCGCCGAGGATGTGCCAGGTGCGCTGGGTGCCAGCGAGCTCGATCCAGGTCTTCGATCCCGTCAGGGGATTGACGAGGCGCTTGAGGTGGGCCTTCCAGCTTCCGACCATCCAGTCGAAGTCGTGCTGCCCGTCGCGTGGCGCCGCGGCGACCGTTGGCGCCCGTGAGGAAGGAGAAGACGAAGGGGAGGAAAGTTGCGCCGAGGCCGAGCGAGGCGCGGCGCCCGCGATGGCGAGCGTCGCGGCAATCGAGAGCAGGCGAGCGAGGGGCATGGCGAGAACTCCTGGTGAAGGGGCGCTGGTGATTCCCACCCACGCTACGTTCCTCGTGTGGCATCGTGGAAGAGCCACTTTCGATGCAAATTCTGATACCACTCGAACGAGGTCGCGAGCCGCTGTCGCGCCAGATCTACGGCGGACTCCGCGACGCGATCCTCGGCGGCACGTTCGGCGCCGGCGAGCGCTTGCCGTCGACGCGCGACCTGGCGGAGCAGCTAGGCGTGTCGCGGACGATCGTGGTCATGGCCTACGAGCAGCTGCTGTCGGAGGGCTTTGTGGTGGGCCGCATCGGTGCCGGTACCTACGTGCCGGCCGGCCTGACGCCGGCGCCGCCGGGGGCCGGCCCGGCACCGGCCCGCCCGCGCCTGTCGCGCTTCGGCGCCTTCGCCGCGGACGTGCGGTCGGCGGTGGAGTTCCCGGCGCCGCGTCCGGCGCCGCCGCGCTGCGACTTCGCCTACGGGCGCAGTGACGTCGCCTGTTTCCCGTTCGCACTGTGGTGGCGGCTGCTGCACCGCTGCGCGCGGCGCACCGCCGTCCGCGCGCTCGACTACGGCGCCGCCGCCGGCATCGACCCGCTCCGCGAAGCGATCGCAGCCCACCTGCGGCGCTCGCGGTCGGTGGTCTGCGACGCGTCGCAGGTCATCGTCGTCAACGGGTCGCAGCAGGCGATCGACCTGATCGCGCGCGTCCTGATCGAGCCCGGCGAGCGCGTCGTCATCGAGGATCCGCTCTACCAGGGCACCCGCGAGGTGCTGCGCGCGGCGGGGGCGAGGGTCGACGCGATCGCGGTCGATGACGAGGGTCTCGATCCGGCGGCGCTGCCGCGGCGCGCCCGGCTGGCGTTCGTGACGCCATCGCATCAGTACCCGACCGGCGCGATCCTGCCGCTGGCCCGGCGCCAGGCGCTGCTGCAGTGGGCCGACGGCGCCGACGCGCTGATCGTCGAGGATGACTACGACGGCGAGTTCCGCTACGACGGCCGCCGCCTCGAGTCGCTGCAGGGGCTCGATCGCGGCGGCCGCGTTCTCTACGTCGGTACCTTTTCGCGCACGATCTTCTCGGCGCTGCGGATCGGCTACGTGATCGTGCCGCCGTCACTGGTCCCGGCGTTCACCGCCGCCAAGTGGCTCTGCGATCGCCACACCGCGACGCTCGAGCAGGAGACGCTGGCCGAGTTCATCCGCGGCGGCATGTACGAGCGGCACCTGCGCCGGCTTCGGCGGCGCAGCGCGATCGCGCGCGAGGCGCTGCTCGAGGCGCTGCGCCGGCACCTCGGCGGCCGCGTCGCCATCACCGGTGACGGCGCCGGTGCGCACGTCGTGCTGTGGCTGGATCGGCGGCGGTCGGAAGCCGCGGTCGTCGCCGCGGCCGCGGCGCGCGGCGTCGGTGTCTACGGCATCGCGCCGTACTTCGCGGCGCAGCCGTCACGGCCCGGCATCATCCTCGGCTACTCGCGGATGCGCGTCGCCGACATCCGCGACGGTATCCGCCGCCTGGGCGACGTGATCTGAGGCGGCGCCTGCAGCCAGCGTGCGGCGCCGCGGCGCGCCCAGCGCCGCGTGACGAATGGCGAGGACGAAGTTCGGAGCCATCGTCCGGTCGATGCGCGAATGCGCGTCGACAAATAGCAGTCGCACGCTCGAGGGGCTGCCGCGGCCGTTCTAAGGGGGCCACGGACGCCGAGGCGGATGGCCGGAGGCGCCGTGAGGTTGACGACCCGGCCTCGGCCGGGTCGTTCGACAAACGGCCGCAAACAAACTACTTGAGCAGGACGCGCGTGCCCCGGACCTTCTGCGTGCTGAGCACGTTCAGGAAGCGGGGGATGACGTCGTCCATCAGCTCGAAGTAGGAGGAGAGCGCCGGCACGTTCTGCTGCGACGGGTACAGCCGCTCCTCGCGGAACGATTCGGAGTGGATCCGCGTGCCGGTGCGGCCGTCGATGAAGATGAACTTCGGTCGCAGGATGTAGCCCTTGCGCTCCATGAACACACGCGTCGGCACCACGGCGCGGCGGCCCAGGTTGTCGTAGGTCTCGCGCGTCTGCGAGACCATGCCGCTCTTCGACTGCGGCGTGAAGAGCACCGTGCCGGTGACGATCAGCGGCTGCTGGAATTCCTCGCCGAGCTTCTTCCAGTACTCGACGTTGGCGAAGATCGGCTCGAAGCTCGCCAGGCTCTTCTCGTCGCGGACACGGGCGACGGCGGCCTGGGCCTGCGGGCTGTGGCCCGCGGGGTCGACGAGCTCGGGGGGCGCCGCGCTCGCCTCGGGGGTGGCGGGCGTCGCGGGCGCTGCGGCCGGCGCCGGCGTCTCGGCCGGGGCCGCATCCTTGTTCAGCTCCTGCGCGATCTCCGC
>JANOIR010000045.1:0-22136 GCA_031407765.1 Vicinamibacteraceae bacterium | reverse complement strand
CGATCAAGATCCGGACGCCGTCGAGCAGCTCTCCCGATGTCAGCAGCATCGTCGGGTAGAGCATCGCACGACCCGGCCGATCAGTGCGGGGTCGTGGGGCCGGTGCATCGCGTCCGCTCCCGGTGCTACACCGCGACGGTCGCGCCCGCAGGCTGCTAGACCGCGACGGTCAGGGTTGCGGTGTAGCCGCCGCTGACGCTGCCGGTCATCGTGGCGAGCTCGAGCGAGGCGCCGTCGCTGAAGATCCCGTCGGTGGCGAGCGACACCTGCGACATGTTGCGTACGCTCTGCTCGTAGCCAGTGGTGGCGTAGACCTCGTCGCAGGTCACCTTCGGCAGGGCGATCTGCGAGGTCGCGACCTTGTTGGCCACGCTCTGCGCCGCGGCCAGCGTCGGATAGACCTCGAAGTGGATGTGCGGCCAGCGGCCGGCATAGCAGGCGGGGAAGATCGAGGTGAACACCACACGGCCGTTGGCGTCGGCTTCCTGGACGCCGCGCAGGTAGTTCTGATTGGTCGCGCCGGAGCTGTAGAGCGAGTAGCGCCCGAGGCGGTCGCAGTGCCACAGGTAGACGGCGTAGCCGGCGAGCGGCGCACAGGTCGACGCTGACACGATGGTCAGCGCGATCGCGAGCGGCACGCCGTCGGCCGTTCCGCTCAGGCCGGCGAAGCTGGATCGGATGTCGCTGCGGACCGCGCCGGTCAGGGTCAGCACGTTCGGCCCGTTCGAGCCGTCGCCGGGGTAGGGGCCGGCCGTCTCCTCGGGTATGCGGGACGCGCACTGCGCGGTGCCGCCCGTGCCGGTGGTCCCCGTGGTGGTGGTGCCGGTGGTGGTGGTGCTGGTGGACGGGGAGGTCGGGCTGTCGCCGCACCCCATCAACTGGAGGGCGCCGAAGCTGGCGCCGATGCCGCCGGCGAGGCGCAGCATGCGCCGCCGGCCGACCTTTCGGCCGGTGGCCAGGAGGTCGCGGTGGAGGCCGCCAAAGTCGTCGTGATCGCCGTGGGGATGATCGGTCAGTGACATGAATCGTGTCCTCGTGCAGCAGGCCGTGCGCTACGAAGTAATCTACGGACGACATGTTGCAGGTCTATGGCAGCGTCTGGTGAGGCCCGGCCGGCCCTGATCGTCGAGGACGAGCGGGCGATCCGCGAGCTGCTCGAGCTGCACCTGGCCGGCGCCGGCTTCGCCGTCGAGACCGCGGCCGACGGCACCGTCGCCATGCGCCTGCTCCACGAGCGGGCGTTCGAGCTGATCGTCCTCGACGTGATGCTGCCCGGGTTGGACGGCGTCTCGATCTGCCAGCGCGTCCGCGCCGGTGGACCCAACGCCGCCGCAGCGATCCTGATGGTCACCGCCCGCGATACCGAGGCCGACAAGGTGCGGGGCCTCGACAGCGGCGCCGACGACTACATCGCCAAGCCGTTCGGCGTGCGCGAGCTGCTGGCGCGGGTGACCGCGGTGACCCGGCGCCATGCCCGGGTCGAGGAGGCGGCGGCTGACGGACCGGTGCTGGCCCGCGGTGTCCTGCAGATCGACACCGCCCGCCGTCTCGTGACCGCGCGCGGCACGCCGATCGAGCTGACGCGACAGGAGTTCGACGTCCTCTGTCACCTCGCCGCCAAGCCTGGGCGGGTCTTCAGCCGGACCGCGCTGCTCGAAGCGGTGTGGCCCGACGACGCCTACGTCACCGACCGTACCGTCGACACGGTGATCAGCCGGCTCCGGCGCAAGGTCGAGCAGGATCCGCGCGATCCCGAGGTGATCCTGACGGCGTGGGGCGTGGGCTACAAGTACGCGGACGGGGGCTGACGCTGGGCGTCCGCGGTCTGGCCAGCGGACGGTGCCGACGTCGGTTAGCCTGCCGGCGTCGGCGCGACGCCGCTCTCGGCCGGGCCCGCGTCGCTGAGGCTCGCCTGCGGCAGCGTCACCGTGAACACGGTCCGGCCGGGGACACTCGAGACGTCGACGCGGCCGCCGTGCCGCTCGACGATGGCCTTGACGATCGACAGCCCGAGGCCGCTGCCGACGCCGCCCGCGACCCGGGCCGGATCCGCCTTGTAGAACCGGTCGAAGACGTGCGCGAGGTGGTCGGGAGCGATGCCCGGGCCGGTGTCGGCGACGGTGAGGACGCCGGCCTCGCCGTCGATCCGGGCACCGAGCTCGATCGCGCCGCCGTCCGGCACGTAGCGCAGCGCGTTGGCGACCAGGTTCTCGATCACCTGCGCGAGCCGGTCAGGATCGCCGGAGAGCTGATCGGCGGCGGCTGCGACATCGCTGCGGATGGCGATCGACCGGCGCAGCGCCTCCTGCTCGTGCCGCCGTGCGACCCGCTCGAAGACCCGGGCCGGCGCGAACACCCGCACGTCGAGCGCTCCAGCGTGCGTCTCGACGCGGGCGAGATCGACCAGATCGGCGACGATGCGCTCGAGGCGCAGCGTCTCGTCCATCACAGTTCCGAGGTAACGGTGGCGGCGATCCGGCGCCAGCTGACCGTCGTCCATCTGCAGCGTCTCGAGGTAGCCGCGCATCGCGGTCAACGGCGTCTTCAGCTCGTGCGAGACGTCGGCGAAGAGCTGCCGGCGCGACTCGTCCGCGGCCTGGAGCGAGGCGTCGCGCGCGGCGAGCTCGGCGCCCATCCGGTTGAACGCCCGCGCCACCCGGGACACCTCGTCGCGGCCGTCGTCCGGGGCCCGCGCGCCGAGGTCACCGCCGGCGACGCGCAGCGCCGCGGCTTCGAGGCCGCCGAGGCGCCGCCGCGCCGGTCCGACGAGGATGATCGCCGCGAGCGCGGTGAGCGCCAGCAGCAGGAAGAAGTTCTGCGGCGAGAGTACGCGGGTGAGCTCGCGCAGCAGGCCGCCGAGCGGCGGCGGCGCCGCGATCGCGAAGCCCGCGAGGCGCCCGTGCGCCTGGATCGGCACGAAGGTCGCCGGCCCTCCGAGCGCCAGCGGCTGGTCCGAGCCCGGGGCCTCGCCGCGCAGCATCAGCCGCGCGGTCTCTCTGGCTCCCTCCGGGACCGGGCCGCCGCCGGCGCCGATCGCCGTGCCATCCGCGAGCACCACGTAGAGCGCCCCGCCGGGCTCGCCCTCGCCGCGGACGAGCAGCGCCTCGTCAATCGGTCCCCCTCGCTCCAGGGCGCGGCCGATCTCGGCGGCCGCGCGCATCACGCGCCGCAGCTGGGTGTGTCGCGGATTGCCCTGGCCGGGCCGGTCCATCCAGTAGATGAAGATCGCGCTCTGCACCAGCAGCAGCGCGACGACGAACACGACGAAGCCGATGCCGACCCGCCAGTAGAGGCTGTTCCACCAGCGGGCCCGCCGTGCGCTGCCAGAGCTCGTCATCGCGACACCAGACGTTGTCCGCAGAGCAGCCTATGCGCAAACTGTTGGGAAAGTATGGCGATCAGTGCTTGATGTTGTCGGCGCCGAGCAGCTCGTCGACGAGCTCGAACAGCAGCTGACGGCGAATGGGCTTGGACAGGTAAGCGTCCATGCCGGCTTCGAGGCACTTCTCGCGATCGCCGACCATGGAGTGCGCGGTGACCGCGACGATCGGTGTGTGCGGCCGGCCCTGCGAGTGCTCGAGCGCGCGGATCGCGGCGACCGCCTCGAAGCCGTTCATCTCGGGCATCTGCACGTCCATCAGCACCAGGTCGAAGCGGCCGCTCTCGAAGGCGTCGACGGCCTGTCGGCCGTCGTCGGCGAGGGTCACCACCAGCTTGCGCTTGCGCAGGAGCTGCTGCGTGATCCGCTGGTTCACTGGGTTGTCCTCGGCGACGAGCACCCGCATTACGTCCTGGGGCGGCGAGGCGACCGCTTCCAGCGCCGCCGGCGCCACGATGTCGGCCGGCAACGGGCGTGGTTCGGCGGTCTCCGGTCCGATCTCCGCGGCGGCGGCGACCGTCGCCGGCAGCCGAACCAGGAACTCGCTGCCCACCCGCTCGGTGCTGCGCACGGTCAGCGTGCCGCCCATGAGCGTGACCAGCCGCGAGGAGATGGTCAGGCCGAGCCCTGTGCCGCCGAAGCGGCGGGTCATCGACGAATCGGCCTGGGTGAACGGCTGGAAGATGGCGTCGAGGCGCTCGGCCGCGATGCCGATGCCGGTGTCGCGGACCGCGAACGTCAGCTCGACGCGCCCGTCGACCGGCGGCCCCTCCTGTCCAACGGCGAGCGTCACGCTGCCGTCGGCCGTGAACTTGATGGCGTTGGCCAGTAGGTTGACGAGCACCTGCCGGAGCCGGCCAGGATCGACGACGACCGCCGCAGGCAGGCTGGCCGGCAGCTCGCAGCGCAGCGCGAGGCCCTTCTGCCGGGCCCGGAGCTCAAACGACTCGACCGTCTTCCACGCCAGGGTGCCGAGCGCGGTCGGCAGCGGCGCGACGCTCAACTGGCCGGCCTCGATCTTCGAGAAGTCGAGGATGTCGTCGATGATGACGAGCAGCGATTCGGCCGAGCTGCGGGCTGTCTGGAGCTGCTCGCGCTGCGTCGCCGGCATGGTCCCGTCGAGCGCGAGCTCGACCATCCCGAGGACGCCGTTCATCGGCGTCCGGATCTCGTGGCTCATGTTGGCGAGGAAGTCGCTCTTGGCGCGGCTGGCGCACTCGGCCCGATCCTTGGCCTCGCTCAGCTGCGCCGTGCGCATCGCGACCTGCTCCTCGAGGTGTTCCTGGTGGCGCTGCAGCTCCTGGTCGCGGGTCTGGATCTGCGCCAGCATGTCGTTGAAGGTGCCGACCAGGACGCCCAGTTCTTCGACCCGCGAATCGTCCTCGATGCGCAGGCTGTAGTCGCGCGTCGAGGAGACCCGCTTGGCGGCCCGCGACAGCATCTGGATCGGCAGCGCGATCGGCCGCTGCAGGCGCTGGCCGAGGCCGACGGCCAGCGCCATCGACAGCACGAAGACCACCGTCGTGATGCTGACCGTGCGCCAGACGCGCGCCTCGAGCTGATCGAGGTTGGAGCGGACGAAGACGCGTCCGACCAGCTGCCCGTCGAGCGTCACGGCCCGCACCACGGCGAACGCCCGTCCACCCTTGACGATGCCGACGGTCAGCGCGAGCGATGCCGGCGGCGCGTCGCCCGTGCGCGTGTAGACGGCGAGGCGATGTCCGGTGGCGGTGTAGAGCGCGGCCGCTTCGACGTCGGGGCGCGCGGCGAGCGACTGCAGCGTCTCGCGCGCGGCGGTGGCGTCGCCAAAGGCGATCGACGCGGTGCTGTTGTTGCCGACCAGATCGGCGAGGGCCTCGAGATCCCGGGTCAAGGCCTGGCGGTAGGTCGAGATGTCATAGACGACCAAGGCAGTGGCTGACAACGCCAGTGCCAGTGCGCTGGTAATCGCAATCGTCAGGGTCAGCTTGCGGCGGATCGACGGCTGGGGCTGCTGGGGCATTGGCACGTGCGTCGGCCGCACCTGGTACCTCAGGGGGGGAATCGGCGCCGCTGCGGCCGACGTGAATCGCGCCG
Source organism: Vicinamibacteraceae bacterium (assembly GCA_031407765.1). Lineage (GTDB taxonomy): Bacteria > Acidobacteriota > Vicinamibacteria > Vicinamibacterales > Vicinamibacteraceae > JBDSLU01. The sequence continues at coordinate 16,681 of JANOIR010000045.1, read as the reverse complement.
GTCGCGCCTCTTCTCGCGCCGGCGACCGCCGATTGCGTGATCACGCCCCCTGTCTCCGATGGCCGGGTGGTCAGTGCCCGATTGTGCGTGATGCCGCCTCGCTCCTCCGCCGCCGCCTGATGCGGCAGGTCTGCCTGCCACTGGTGCTGGCGTCGCTGATCTTCGCGCCGTCGCGCCTCACGGCGCAGTTCGACGATCACCAGGTCAAGGCGGCGTTCGTCTTGAACTTCCTCAAGTTCGTCACCTGGCCTGAGGCGGCGGGCGCCAACGGCGCGCCGATCGAGGTTGTCGTCCTCGGCGCCGACGACTTCGCCAAGGCCATCGAGCAGGCCTCGGCCCGACAACAGATCGGCGGCCGCTCGATCACGGTGCGGGCGGTGCGCAAGGGCGGCGACATCGGGGCGGCGCCGCAGCTCCTCTTCATCGGCGCCTCCGAGCGCGACCGGCTGCCCGTGCTGCTACGCCAGTTCGAGGGCCGCCCCGTTCTGACGGTCGGCGACGCCTCCGGATACGGCTCCGCCGGCGTCGTCCTCAACTTCTACACCTCGGACACGAAGATCCGCTTCGAGGCCAATACGACCGCTGCCGCACGCGCCGGTCTCCAGATCAGCTCACACCTGCTCCGCCTCGCCCGCATCGTCGGATAGGACACCCCATGCGAACCACTATTCCCACCACGCTCCTGTTGCTCACGGTTCTCGCCGGCGCTGCCGCCCGCGTGCACGCCCAGCCCGCCCCGGCCGATCCGCCCGGTGGCCTGGCGGACAAGAGCCTCGAGGACCTGATGTCGGTCGAGGTGGACACGGTGTTCGGCGCCGCCAAGCGCCAGCAGCGGGTGACCGAAGCGCCCTCGTCGGTGACGATCCTGACCGCCGAGGACATCCGCACCTTCGGCTGGACGACGATGGCCGATGCCCTCAACGGCGTCCGTGGCTTCTACACCACCAACGACCGCAACTACAGCTACGTCGGCGTGCGCGGGTTCGGGCGGCCGAGCGACTACAACAACCGGATCCTGCTGCTGATCAACGGCCATCGCTACAACGACAACATCTACGACCAGGCGCCCGTCGGCCTGGACTTCCCGATCGACCTGGCGCTCGTCGATCGCATCGAGGTCATCCGCGGTCCGGGATCGGCGCTCTACGGCACCAGCGCCTTCTTTGCCGTGATCAACGTCATCGTGCGGCCGGGCGGCGGGTTCGGCGGCACCGAGGCGTCGTTCGAAGTCGGGAGCAACCATACCTACCGCGCTCGCACCACCTACGGGCACCGCTCGACGGCGGGGGTCGACTCGCTGCTGTCGATGTCGTACAACACGACCCACGGTCAAGAGCTGCTCTACTTCCCGCAGTACGACGATGCGTCGACCGGCTTCGGCCTGAGCCGCGGCGCCGACGGCGAACGCGCCACGAGCCTGTTCGGCTCGGTCGGGCGCGGTCGCTTCACGCTGCAGGGCGCGTTCGACAGCCGCCTCAAGTACGTCCCTACCGGTGCCTGGGAGACGGTGCTGGGCGACGTCGGGACGCACACGACCGACTCTCGGGCCTGGGTCGATGCGGCCGTAACGGGCGCATTCCGCGGCGCCGCGTTGACGGCACGCGGCTTCGCCGACTACAGCGGCTACCGCGGGTCGTACCTGCTCGACGAGGAGCAGGGGCCAGCCGACACGCGCGATACTGCCGACGGCGTCTGGATCGGGGGCGAGGCGACGGCCAACCGCCGCCTGGGCACGCGGCATCAGGTGGCGACCGGAATCGAGTACCGGCGGAACCTGCGCCAGGACCAGGGCAACGCGTACACCGATCCCTACCTCGTGACCGTCGACGCCCGTTACACGTCGAACCAGTTCGCCATCTATGGGCAGGACGAGATCCAGCTCCACCGTCGGCTGACCGCGACGGTCGGGGGTCGCTACGACTGGTGGAGCATGATCGGCGGGACCGCGACGCCGCGGGCGGGCCTCGTCTATCGCACCGACGCCGACACCGCGTTCAAGGCGCTCTACGGCGAGGCCTACCGCGCCCCGACCGTCTACGAGACCTACTACTACCCGGACCCGTCGGGCCGGACGCTGCGGCCGGAGCGGCTGCGGACGACGGAGGTCGTCTACGAGCAGTACGTCGGCGGCAGCCTGCGTCTCACGGCGACCGGCTACGTGACGCTGGCGCGGAACTTGATCTCCCAGAGCCAGCTCGACCCGTTCTTCTTCGAAAACCGCGAGCAGACCCGATCGCGCGGCGTGGAGGTCGAAGGCGAGCGGCGCTGGCCGAACGGCATCCTGGCCCGCGCCAGCTTCGTGGTGCAGCGCACGCAGGACCGGCTCGCCGGCACCGAGCTGTCGAACTCGCCGCGTGAGCTGGGACTCCTGCACCTCGCGGTGCCCGCGTGGTCCCGCAATCTGACGCTGGCAACCGAGTCGCAGTACGTCGGGTCGCGCCTCACGTCGCAGGGCACAACCGTCGACGGCGGCTGGCTGACGAACCTCCACCTGACTTACAGGCCTGTGGGGCGCAACCTCACCCTCGCCGGCCACGTCGGCAATCTGTTCGATCGCGAGTACGGACACCCGGTCGGCTTCGAGTTCCGGCAGGACGCGATTCCGCAGGACGGCCGCAGCGTTTCCTTGCGCGCGACCGTCCGCTTCTAAGTGAGCCACGCAGCAGCCGGGATACCCCGCCCGGGAGTCTTGTCGCGAATCACGCGGGCCGGACGCTAGGGCGATCCCTGACGCCCCTCGGCCCGCCAGTACGTGCAGGCCGTTGCCCTTCCTGTGACGCGGGTTGCCCACCGGACGCGTCGCGGGTGGCTTCGCTCGCAGCGAGTCCGGAAATCCGGCGCAACGGTTCGCGTGGCGGCATGTTCTCCAGGTGGCACGGCACATGCTCTGCACCCGCGAGCATGAGCAAACAGCAGCCCCCCGCGCGCGACGTCCGCGGTAGCCGCCCTACCGTCGGCGGGCCGGCGCAGTCCCAGGGACCATCGAGCGATGACGTCCTGGCCGAGAAGGTCGCCGCCACCGGCGATCTCGCGGCGGCGTTCCCGTTCAATCCGAACAAGGCCAGCGAATACGATCCGCGGGCCGCGACCGCGCCGCCAGCCGGGCCTTCGGTCAAGCCTGCCGATCCCATCGTCGGTGCGAGCACGGTTTCCGAGGCGAACGGCAACGAGAAGACGGGTAGCGGCTCGCCGAACATCGGCCAGAACCCGCTCGTCCGCCCGCTCGATCGGGTGCGCGTGGACTCGACCGCGCGGGCGCTCACCACGAACCATGGGGTGCCGGTTGCCGACAACCAGCACTCGCTGAAGGCGGGGTTGCGCGGGCCGACGCTGCTCGAGGACTTCATCCTCCGCGAGAAGATCACCCACTTCGATCACGAGCGGATCCCGGAGCGCATCGTCCATGCCCGCGGCTCCGCGGCGCACGGCTACTTCGAGTGCTACAAGTCGTTGTCGCAATACACCCGGGCGTCGATTTTCAGTGAGGCCGGCAAGCAGACGCCGGTGTTCGTGCGCTTCTCGACCGTCCTCGGCGAGCGCGGCTCCACCGACACCGCCCGCGACGTGCGCGGCTTCGCCGTGAAGTTCTACACGGACGAGGGCAACTGGGACCTGGTCGGCAACAACATTCCGGTGTTCTTCATCCAGGACGCGATGAAGTTCCCCGACCTCGTCCATGCCGCCAAGCCCGAGCCGCATTTCGCGATGCCGCAGGCGGGGTCGGCGCACGACACCTTCTGGGATTTCGCCTCGTTGATGCCCGAGATCACCCACATGCTGATGTGGGCGATGTCGGATCGCGCCATTCCCCGCAGCTATCGGACGATGCAGGGGTTCGGCGTGCACACCTACCGGTTGGTCAACGCCGCCGGCGCGTCCCACTTCGTCAAGTTCCACTGGAACCCCGTCGCGGGAACGCACTCGCTGGTGTGGGACGAGGCGGTGAAGATCTCCGGCGCCGACCCGGACTTCCATCGTCGCGACTTGTGGGAAGCGATCGAGGCGGGCGCCTATCCCGAATGGGAGCTGGGCGTGCAGATCTTCACCGAGGAGCAGGCCGAGGGTTTCACCTTCGACGTCCTCGACGCGACGAAGATCGTGCCGGAGGAACTGGTGCCGGTGTTCCCGGTCGGCAAGCTCGTCCTGAACCGCAACCCCGACAACTTCTTCGCCGAGACCGAGCAGGTGGCGTTCTGCGTCGCGCATGTCGTGCCCGGCGTCGATTTCAGCAACGATCCGCTGCTGGCGGGCCGCATTCACTCCTACGTCGATACGCAAATCTCGCGGCTCGGCGGCGCCAACTTCCACGAGATTCCGATCAACGCGCCGATTGCGCCGGTCCACAACAACCAGCGCGACGGGATGCACCGCCAGGCGATCAACCGCGGCCGCGTGTCCTACGAGCCGAACTCTCTCGGCGGCGGCTGTCCGTTCCAGGCCGGCACAACGGGCTTCGTGTCGTTCCCGGAGCCGCGCGAGGCGGGCGATCACAAGGTGCGCGGCAAGGCGGAGCGCTTCGCCGACCACTACACGCAGGCGCGGCTCTTCTGGAACAGCCAGACGCCGATCGAGAAGGCGCACATCATCAAGGCGTTCCGCTTCGAGCTCTCGAAGGTGCAGACGCCGGCGATCCGCGAGCGGATGGTGTCCGGGCTGCTCAACGTCGCACCCGAGCTGGCCCAGGCCGTGGCCAAGGGCCTCGGCATCCGTGACCTGCCGCCGCCGATGCCGAAGGTCCGCCCGCAGGACGTGACGCCCGAGGTGGCCGTGTCACCGACCTTGTCGCTGTTCGCGCGGCCCGGCTCGACGGGCGTGCAGACGCGCCGCGTCGCCATCCTGGTGGCCGACGGCTGCGACGGCGTCGCCGTGCAGGCCCTGGCCAAGCGACTGACCATCGAAGGCGCCGTGCCGCGAATCGTCGGCCTGTCGCTCGGTGGGGTCGAGCCGCTGTCGGGTGAGCCGCTCGAGGTCGACACGTCCTTCGAGGCGACGCCAGCGGTCCTCTACGACGCCGTCGCGATCCCCGACGGCGAACAGGCCGCGCGCACGTTGGCCGCGGCCGGGCCTGTGCTGGAGTTCATGAAGGACCAGTACCGCCACTGCAAGCCGATCCTCGCAGCAGGGGCGGCGCTCGCCGTGCTGCGGGCGGCCGGCATCCCGGACGCGCTGCCGGACGGCACGTCCGATCCTGGCCTTCTCACCGGCGAGGCCGGCGAGGCGATCGTCGACACCTTCCTGACCGCGCTGGCGAAGCACCGCCACTTCGAGCGCGAAACCGATCCCCCGCGCGTCTAGTGGCCTGATACAGGCCACTAGCGACGCGCGCCAGACACCACCGACACAAGGAGCACACGATCATGGCTGAAGCTGGAACCCTCCACGACGCGTTCATCGACGAGCTGCGCGACGCCTACGACGCCGAGAAGCAACTGCTGAAGGCCCTTCCCAAGCTGGCCAAGAAGGCCAGCTCACCCGAACTGAAGCAGGCCTTCATCACTCACCGCGAAGAGACGCAGGGGCAGATCTCGAAGCTCGAGGACGTCTTCGCCAGCCTCGACGAGAAGGTCCGCGGCAAGCACTGCGACGGGATCGCCGGGATCATCGAGGAAGGCAAAGGGGTGATGGAGGAGGACTTCGACGACGCAACGATGGACGCCTGCCTCATCGCCTCCGGCCAGCGCGCCGAGCACTACGAGATGGCGGCCTACGGCACGCTCGTCGCGTGGGCCAAGGCGTTGGGCCACGACGCCGCCGCCGACCTGCTGCAGCAGATCCTCGATGAGGAGAAGGCGGCCGACGTGAAGTTGTCGGGGCTGGCGGAAGGCGGCATCAATCAAGAAGCCGCCAGCGCTGCCCATCCGGAGGCGGAAGAGGACGACACGCCGGCCCGCCCGGTGCGGGCGCCCATCAAGGCCGTGGGCTCCAAGGCCGTGGGCTCGGCCAAGTCGGGTGGAGCCACCAAGGCGGCGGGGGCGGGTCGCGGCTCCAGCGGTGCCGCCAAGAAGGCATCCGGCCGCCGCTGATACGCCGACGGTGAGCGAGGTGGGGACGGTCGAGCTGCGTGCACCGCACGTGGGTCGACGTGGCCCCACCCCGCCGGGATCGGATACCCTGTGCACCAGCGCTCAGATTCCTTCGCGGCATGAGTCAGCTCCCCGATCTGGCGTTAGGCCACCTGGCGAAAGTCGTCGAGTTCTCCGACGACGCCATCGTCAGCAAGGACCTCAACAGCACGATCGTCTCGTGGAACCGGGCCGCCGAGCGGATGTTCGGCTATACGGCGGCGGAGGCCGTCGGCCGCTCGATCCGCATGATCATCCCCGCGGACCGGCAGGCCGAGGAGGACGCCGTCCTGTCGACCGTCCGCGCTGGCCGCTCGGTGACGCACTACGAGACCGTCCGGCAGCACAAGGACGGCAGCTTCGTGACGATCTCGCTCACCGTGTCGCCGATTTACGACGACACCGGCACCGTCATCGGTGCCTCGAAGATCGCTCGCGACGTCACCGAGGAGGTGCGCCTGCGTGCGGCCGCGCGCGAGTCCGCCGACATCACCCGGAGGCTGTCGGAGGTCGGCGCCACCGTAGCCTCGTCGCTCGATCCTGACGTCATCGTGCAGAAGGTGACCGATACCGCGCGCGAGCTGACGCACGCCGAGTTCGGCGCCTTCTTCTACAACGCGCGTGACACCGAGTTGGGCGACGTCTACATGCTGTACGCCTTGTCGGGCGCGCCCAAGGAGGCATTGGCGAGGCTTCCGCACCCGCGCGCGACGGATATCGTCGCACCGACCTTTCGCGGCGAGGGATCGGTCCGCCTCGATGACGTCACCGCCGATCCCCGGTTCGGTCGGAACCCGCCGCACGATGGCCTTCCGCTCGGCCACCTGCCGCTCCGCAGCTATCTCGCGGTGCCGGTCAGGGGCACGCACGGGACAGTCATCGGCGGGCTGTTCTTCGGGCACTCCAAAGTCGGCGTCTTCACCGAACGGCACGAGCGGCTGGCCGAGGGCATCGCCGGGTGGGCCGCGCTCGCGCTCGAGAACGCGCGGCTGCTGATCGAGGCCCGCGACGCCAACCGGATGAAGGACGAGTTCCTCGCCGTGCTGTCGCACGAGCTGCGCACGCCGCTCAATGCCATCGTCGGCTACTCGCGCCTGCTGCGCAGCGGGATGCTGTCGGGCGAGAAGCAGGCACGCGGCCTCGAGACGCTCGAGCGCAACGCCAACTGGCTGACCCAGATCGTCGAGGACATCCTCGACATCTCGCGGATCATTTCCGGCAAGATCCGTCTCGACGTGCAGCCGGTGCATCTGCCGCTGGTGGTCGACAACGCCGTCGCCACCACGCAGCCGGCAGCCGATGCCAAAGGCGTGCGCGTCCAGACCATCCTCGACCCGAACGCCGGCCCCGTGTCCGGCGATCCCGACCGGCTGCAGCAGGTCGTCTGGAACCTGCTGACGAACGCGGTCAAGTTCACGCCCCGCGGCGGCCGCGTCCAGGTTCGTCTGGAGCAGGTGAACTCGCACATCGAAGTGGTGGTCAGCGACACCGGGGCCGGCATCGCGCCGGACTTCCTGCCCTATGTATTCGAGCGGTTCCGCCAGGCGGATGCCGGCATCACGCGCAAGACCGGCGGACTCGGGCTCGGCTTGTCGATCGTGCACCACATCGTGGAGATGCACGGCGGGACGGTCGAGGCGTCCAGCGCCGGCATCGATCAGGGGGCGACCTTCCGCGTGCGGCTGCCGCTGATGATCGTGCACGCGCGGGGCCCCGACTCGCGGCGCGAGCACCCGCGCAGCGCCCCCACGCTGCCGCTCGCCTCCTTGGCCGATTTGACCGGCGTGTGCGTCGTCGCCGTCGACGACGAAGAGGACGCGCTGACGCTGCTTCGCGTGGTCCTCGAAACGGCGGGAGCCCAGGTCGTGACCTTCGCCTCTCCGATCGCTGCCCTCGATCACCTGGCGGTCGACCAGCCGGACGCTTTGATCGTCGACGTCGGGATGCCCGAGATGGACGGCTTCGATTTCATCGGCCGGGTCCGCGCCTCGACCAACCCTCGCGTCCGCGAGCTGCCGGCGTCGGCGTTGACCGCGTTCGCCCGCTCGCAGGATCGGGCCCGGGCCCTGCGTAGCGGCTTCGAGATGCACATGTCGAAGCCGGTCGATCCGGCCGAGCTCGTGGCCTCGGTCGCGACGCTCGTCCGCCGCGCCCGTGCGTCCGGCTGACGCCGCCCGCACGCCTCCCGATCCACGCACGGCCGGGTCGCCGCGTCACGAATCTTGCAACCTATGGACATGGCAGTCCGGGAGGTAGCCGGCTGCCGCAAAGCGGCCGGCGCGTGCCCACATAGGCGCGGCGCCGCCGCTGGGAGAAGGCATGGCCCAGTTGGAACTGACGTTCGACGCGCCGGCGAGCCCGCCGGCTGATGAGAAGGAGCGGCCCACGGATCGGCCGCGCGACCGGAGGGCTCCGCCAGCCCCGGACGACGAGGCGCCCGAGACGCCGCCGACCGACCCCGCGCCCGTTCCGGTCCAGGATCCGCCGTCCGAGCCGGGTGGGCGCGGTCCCTACGTGGTGTAGCCCGATGCCGGCGCATGGCGCAACCGCCGCCGCTTGCGCTACCGTGACCAGCCATGGCGGATCAGGCGGTCGACGACGCGTTCAGGCGGGCATTCGGGAGCGCTCCCGACGTGGACGCCCATGCGCCGGGCCGCGTCAACCTGATCGGCGAGCATACCGACTATCACCACGGCTTCGTGCTGCCGACGATCCTGCCGCAGCGCACCCACGTCTGGCTGCGCGCGGCCCCGGCCGGCCGCGTGCGCGCCTACAGTGCCACGCTCGGTGGTGACGCCGCCACGTACCTGGTCGGCGACGAGCAACCCGGGCACGGATGGATCGACTACGTCCAGGGCGTCACGCGCGTCCTGCGCGATCACGACATCGAGATCGCCGGGTTCGACGTGTGGATCGCGTCGACGATCCCCGTCGGCGGTGGCGTGTCGTCGTCGGCGGCGCTGTGCGTCAGCCTGCTGCGCGGCCTGCGCGCGCTCTACCGTCTGCCGATCGACGATCACACCATCGCGCGCCTGGCGCATCGCGTCGAAACCGACTTCGTCGGCGCGCCGGTGGGGATCATGGACCAGATGGCCTGCAGCCTCGGCCAGCCGGGCGAGGCGCTATTCATCGACACCCGCGCGGTTGCCTTCGAGCGGATTGCGTGGCCAGCCGCCGCCGAGCTCGTGGTGATCGACTCCGGGGTCTCGCACCAGCACGCCGGCGGCGAGTACGTGGATCGGCGGCGCGAGTCGTTCGCCGCCGCGGCGGCGCTCGGCGTCTCGCATCTGCGCGACGTCGGCGTCGACGCGCTGCCAGCCATCGCCCGCCTGCCCGACGTCCAGGCCCGACGCGCCAGGCACATCGTCACCGAGAACCAGCGCGTACAGGACGCGGTCGTCGCCCTGCGCGCCGCCGCCCTCCCGGCGCTCGGCGCGCTGTTCAACGACTCGCACGATTCGATGCGCGACGACTACCAGATCACCACCGCCGATATCGATGCGCTCGTTGCGCTGGGCCAGGCGGACGCCGCCATCTACGGCGCGCGGATGACGGGAGGCGGCTTCGGCGGCGCGGTGGTGATGCTGGCGCGGGCCGACGACGGACGCGCCGCCGCTGAACGCATCGCGCGCGCCTACGACGAAACCTCCGGCCGGCGCGCGACCATCCTGTCGCCAGCTCTCTAGCGCGTGTCTTGGGAGTCCTGGCTCAGGAAGAATCCGCACGGCCGTACTCGGCCAGCAACCGCTCCAGCGCGGCCGGATCGGCGGGCTTGGTCAGGTGGGCGTCGAAGCCGGCGCGCTGTGCGTCGCGCTTGTCCTGTTCCTGGCCCCAGCCCGTCAGCGCCACCACCATGACCCGCGTGCCCATCGCCTGGCGGATGCGGCGGCACGTCTCGTAGCCGTCCATGCCCGGCATCCCGATGTCGAGCAGGACCAGCGTCGGCGACCACGCCAGTACCTGCGCCAGTCCGCCTGGTCCGTCGGTGGCGACGCGTGCCTCGCCGCCGAGCGCGGTGATCAGCATGGCCATCGCGTTGGCGGCATCGACGTTGTCGTCGACGACGACGACGCGGTGGCGGGTGCGCGGTGTCGCCAGGTGTGACGATTCGGCGGGAGGCGGCGTCTCGCCCGCGTTCGCGACCGGCAGCCGGATGGTGAAGGTGCTGCCACGGCCGGCGCCGTCACTCCGCGCCTCGATGGTGCCGCCGTGCATCTCGATCAGCCGGCGCGCCAGCGCCAGCCCGATGCCGAGCCCGGTGTGCGAGCGGCTGCCGGCGGCGCGATCCTGGGTGAACAGGTCGAAGACGCGCGGCAGCATCTCGGCCGAGATGCCCATCCCCGAGTCGGTGATGGTCAGTGCCAGCATCGATCCGCCGCCGTCCTCGACCCGTGCGCTGATCGCGATGCGGCCACCGGCGTCGGTGAACTTCACGGCGTTGTGCAGGACGTTCGAGATCACCTGGACGCCGCGCGTCGGGTCGGTATCCAGCCAGGTCGGGGTGTCGGGCAGGGCCAGGTCGAGCGTCAGGCGGGCGGCCGTGATGGCCTCGCGGTTGGCTTCGACGGCGGTGTTGACCAGGACGTCCACCGGTGTCGGCCGGCGCTGCAGGTGGACCTTGCCCGAGCTGATGCGCGAGACGTCGAGCAGGTCGTCGATGAGCCGCACCATGTGGCCGACCTGCCGTTCCATGATCGCGCGCGTGCGCTCGACCGCGATCCGCGAATCGCCGTTCAGGCGAATCAGCTCGAGCCCGGCGCGAATCGGCGCCAGCGGGTTGCGCAGCTCGTGCGCCAGCATCGCGAGGAACTCGTCCTTGCGGCGGTCGGCGCCGGTGAGCGCCTCTTCGCGCTCGCGCAGCGACGCTTCGATCCGCTTGCGGTCGTCGATGTCGGCGACGACGCCGGCGATCCGCACGGCGCGGCGCGGCTGGCAGCCCGTGGTGAAAGTCCCGCTGCGTTCGACGGGCGATGCATCCCGGCGCTCGGCGTTGCTCGTCGGTCGAATATTCCCGATATTCTCCCTCCTCGCGCCTGGATCGCCGGGCGCCTCGCCCGTCTCGGCGCGACGCGGCACTTCCACCACGGGCTGCTGGCCGGCGAAGGTCGTCCGCGCCGTGATCGCGAGCCAACGCACGTCACCGCCGGGAACCAGGACGCGAATGTCCTCGCGCAGGGTGCCGGCGCCGGCCGGATCGAGCGCGTGCGCCACCGCGGCGGCATAGCGCGGGCGGTCGTCGGGGTGGACTAGTGTCTCGAGCGCCTGCTGCGGCGAGGGGCTGGCCTCGGTGATGCCGAACAGCTCGAGGGCGCGGGCGTCCGGCTCGCCGCGCCCCTCATCGACGTGCCAGACGAACGTGCCCATGCCGGACGCGTCGAGCGCCAGTTTGAGCCGGGCCTCGCTCTCGCGCAGGCGCGCTTCGGCGCGTGCGTGTTCGACCGCGGCCCAGGTCCGCTCGGCGACTTCCTGGGCCAGCGCGATCTCAGTGGGTAGCCACTGGCGCGGCTCGGTCTGGGAGACCGCCAGCACCGCCACCAGGCGTCCGGCCTTGACCAGCGGCACGTCGAGGCAGGCCGCGACAAAGACCCGCGCGAACGCCGCCTGGATCTCGGGCCGCTGCGTGCGCTCGTCGGCGCGGACGTCGGCGATGGCGAGCGTACGCCCGGCACGGAGCTCGTCCATGACGCCGTGGCCGAAGTCCGCGAAGCGGTGACGGCCGGCGGTGGACGCCATCGGGCCGTCGCTCCAGTCGTCCTCGACGGTGTCGACGCCGGTGTCGGCGTCGACGTCGGCGTAGGCCACATGGCTGGCGCCCAGCGCCTGACCGAGGCGCGCCGCCGCCGACGCGATGACCTCGCGCGCGCCCGGCAGCGCGCGCACCGCGTCGGTGAACCCGACCAGGAAGGCGTTGCGCGACGCGGCCTGGGTGACCACGCGCTCGGCCTCGCGGATCGGCGTCAGGTCGTAGGCGTAGCAGACGACGCCGGTGGTGCCGTCGGGCAGGGTGAGGCGCTGGATCTGCCAGTCGTAGGCCGCCATGCGGCCGCTGCCGCGGAGCGCGCCGGCGCGCTCCGCGACGTAGGCGTCGCCGGTGGCGAGCGTCCGCTGGAAGACGCGAACGACCTCGGCGGCGCGCGGCTCCGGCCACATGGCTCGCGCGATCGCGCTGAAGTCGCGGCCGAGCAGCGGCTCGATGCCATGGAACAGCGCCTCGGCGCCGTGGTTCATCGCCCGCAGCCGGAGGTTCGCGTCGACGACGTAGACGGCGAACGGCGCGTGCTCGATGAGCGTCGAGAACGCTTCCTCGCTGCGCCGGCGCAGGGCATCGGCCTGCCGGCGATCGGTGATGTCGTAGGTGACGACGAGCGCCGCGTACACCGCGCCCGACGCCTCGCGCAGCGGCAGGCCGCGCGACAGGTAGCCGCGGCCGCGCGCCTCGTGCTCGTAGGTGAACGGGTGCCCGTCGAGGGCCAGCCGGCAATGCGGCTCGAGCCGCGCCGCCAGCACCGGGTCGAGGAGCTCGGCGATCGGCCGGCCGACGATGTCGTCCGTGGCCAGGCCGGCGAGACGAATGGCGTCGCCCTGCGCGACCAGGCAGCGCAGCGCCGGATCGACGACGAACGCGGCGCCGCCGGTCAGGTCGGTCAGCGCCGCCGTTCGCCCCACCGTCTCGCTGACCGGATCGGACGCGGCACCGGGGGCGGGCTCGAAGCGAGCGCCGCTGAGCTGCGCGTTGAACTGCGGGCGGGCGGGGGCAGTACCCATGGCGATCGGGAGGCGACTCCGACGAGCTGGATTCTATCAGCGCCCCATGCCGCTGTGATGACGAAGCCGTGTCAGGCCCGGCCCGCCCCGTGGCGGCCGGCGAGGGCCGTGGATTGCCCCTGCCGAGTCCAAAGGTTGAGCGTAGAATCAGCATTTGCCGAGGAAGGCCGACCCGTGAGCGCCATTCGCCTCGTCCTCGCCGACGACCACGCCATCGTCCGCGACGCCCTCAAACTGCTCCTCAGCGCCCAGCCCGACCTCGAGGTGATCGGCGAGGCTCTGAACGGGCAGCAAGCGGTCGACGCCGCGGTAGCGCTGCAGCCGGACGTGCTGTTGATGGACGTCAGCATGCCGGGTGCGATGAACGGGCTGCAGGCGACCGCCGCCGTCCGCCGGCTCGCGCCGAGCGTGAAGGTGCTGACGCTGACCCGCCATGGCGAGGACAGCTACCTGGGCGAGTTGCTGCGCGCGGGAGCCGCCGGATACGCGCTGAAACAGAGCAGCTCCACGGAGCTCCTGAGCGCGATCCGCACCGTGGCGAGCGGGCGTCCATATCTCGATCCCTCGCTCAACGAGGGATTGGTCGGCCTGGTCGTGCGCGGCCGCCCCGCCAAGTCGCCGCCCACGATTACCCCGCGCGAGACCGAGGTGCTCCGCCTCACGGCCTGGGGCTACAGCAACAAGGACATCGCGCACCGTCTGGGCCTGAGCGTGAAGACCGTCGAAGTCCACAAGACCAACGGCATGCGCAAGCTCGGCATGAACAGCCGGCTGCAGCTCGTGCGCTACGCCCTGCTTCGCGACTGGTTCCAGGACAGCTGAGGCGCGCCCTGCCGCGCCGTGAGCGGCACTCGCACACCAACCTTGTGAAGGCGTGCGCTCACGCGCAGCCGTTCCGGTACCATTTCGCGGCGCGATCCGCGGGGGCGAGCCTGCCACCGGCGGGCCGGCCACGCGCGGCGGCCGTCCATCGCGGCAGCGATGTTGCTTGGCGGGAAGGCATGACGCCGTTCGGCGGCCTGCTGCTCGCGTTGTCGTCCCTGCCGGGGTGGTCGGCCTGGGCGGTGCTCGGGCTGGTCCTGCTGTCGAGCACCCTCTGGTTGAAGCGCCGTTCCGACGACGACGACGAAACCCACCCTGACAGCCGCGGCGACCCGGCCAGCGCCGACTTCGCCCCGGCCGTCGATCCTGGTGCTCACCTCCGTGAACTGGAACAGACCATCGAAGCGCTGACGCGGTCCCGTGCCGCGGCGCTCGAGGCGGCGCATCGGCGCGACGAGCTCATGTACACGATTTCGCACGAGCTGCGCAGCCCTCTCAACGCCATCCTGGGCTGGACGCAGCTGCTCGAGCCGCGCAGCGATTTGCCAGCCGACGTCGGCGACGCCCTCCGCGTCATCCGGCGCAACGCGCTACGGCAGTGCCAGCTGCTCGACGACCTCGTCGACATGTCGCGTGTCGTCAGCGGCGCGGTGCACATCGAGCCGCGCCCGATGCGGATCCAGGACGCAATCGACGAGGCCTGTCAGGCCATCCGCCCCGAGATCGAGCGCAAGGGCATCGGCCTCGACTGCGCGTCGATCACCGCGACGGTCAGCGGCGATCCGCGCCGCCTCCAGCAGGTGCTGCGCAATCTGCTCACCAACGCCATCCGCTTCACCCCGGCGGGCGGCATGGTCACCGTGCGCGCCTCGCGCAGCGAGTCGGAGGTGACGATCGCCATCAGCGACACCGGTGAGGGCATCGATCCGGCGTTCCTGCCGCACGTCTTCGAACCGTTCCGCCAGCAGCCAGGCCCGATGCCGCGCGATCAGTCAAGCTTCGGGCTCGGCCTGGCGCTGGCCCGGATGATCGTCGTCGGCCACGGCGGCCGCGTCGCCGCGTTGAGCGACGGCCCTGGCCGCGGCTCGACCTTCACGGTGACGCTGCCGGCCCTCGAGACGGAGGCGCGCGGCAGCGGCTCGCACGAAGCGGCGCGGCCGGCGGTGGCGACGCCGCTCGCCGGTGTGCGCATTCTCGCCGTCGACGACGAGCCCGACTGGCGCGATCTCCTCGGCCACATCCTCGCCGCGGCTGGCGCGGACGCCCGCATCGCCGCCTCGGCGGCCGAAGCGATCCAGGTGTTCGAGGAGTGGCGGCCCGACGTCGTGCTCACCGACATCGCCATGCCTGGCATCGACGGCTACGGGCTGCTCGCGGCGATCCGCGGCCGCGGCGGTGCCGGGCGGGCCGTCCCCGCGATCGCCATGACCGCTCACGCCGGCACGCCGGAGCGTACGCGCACGGCGCGGGCGGGGTTCGCCGAGCATCTGGCCAAGCCGATACCGCCGCACGAGTTGATCGACGCCGTGCGCCGGGTCTCGGAACAGTCGACGCGTGCGAAAGGAGCCGGCTCTGGCTGAACGGGTCGCGACCTGGGACACGGGGATGAGTGGGCACACGATGGGAGCTGGCTTCGGCGCGGCGTTGGCACTGACCACGGCGGCCGGGTCGCTTGCGGTCGGGATCCCTCTGCATCACGTCGGCCTGCCGGTGCTGCTGCTGGCGGTGCTGCTGGCGACCCGCTGGTGGGGCCGCCCGGCCGGCCAGGCCGCGACGGGGACCGGCGCGATCGTCGCGCTCGGCCTGCTGCCGGTGTACACCGAGACGAGCCCGGAGGCGATGGACGTGGTGGCGGTGGGGCTGCTCGCCGCCGTCGGGACCGGCATCGCCGCCTGGATCGGACCACGCCAGAACGCGGTCGGGCATGGCGCGGCGGATCCCCGGCGCCTGAAGGAAGAATTCCTGGCCATGGTGTCGCACGAACTGCGCACGCCGCTCAACGCGATCCTCGGCTGGACGGAGCTGCTCCGCACGCCACTTTCCCTGCCGCGGCAGGATGTCGATCACGGCCTCGAGGTGATCGAGCGGAATGCCCGGCGTCAGCTGGCGCTGGTCGACGAGCTGCTCGCCGTCGCCGACCCCGAGGCCCCAGCCGATCTGTGGGACCGCGTGGACATCTGCGCCATGATGCGGGGGTTGCTCGACGGGCTGCAGCCGATCGCGTCGGTGGCGCGCGTCGGGCTGACGGAGGAGGCGACCGTCGCCGAACGCGAGCCGTGGGCCAGCGGGCCGATGTGGGTCCGCGGCGACGCCGCCGGACTGCGGGTCGCGCTCCGTCACATCCTCGACAACGCAGTCAAGTTCACGCCGGCCGGCGGCCGTGTCCGGACCGGCATCCGCCAGCTCGGTGACCGCGTCCTGATCTTCGTCACCGACAGCGGACCGGGCATCGGGCCCGCCCACTTCGATCGCGTGTTCGAGCCCTTCACCCAGTCGGACACCTCGTCGACGCGGCCGCACGGCGGTCTGGGCCTCGGCTTGACCATCGCGCGCAAGCTCATCGAGAAGCACGGCGGCCATGTCGACCTCCGCAGCGACGCCGTCGGCGGCTCCACCTTCCTGGTGACGCTTCCAGCCCTGCCGTCTCGAACCTAGGCGAATTCCGTACTCTCTCCCAGATAGTCCCTATTCCGGCCATGGCCGAGGTGCGAGAACGTGTCGTTCGGGTCCGACCCTCCTCGTGGAGGCGCCACGCCCGACACCAGCGATCTCGTGACGGGTGCCGAGAGGCTCGACTGCGCATCGCACACCGTGCATTTGGGAAGTGATGGCTTTGGTAGCATCACGCGGACGGGACACTAGCGTGGCGTGGCATTTGCGAGCGGAAGGTCGGAGGTTGGTATGCCTGTACAGGGACGAACGTGGACGGGGGGCGACGTGATGCCGGTGGTCGAAGGTGAGGTCGTGCCGGTGGCGCTCGAGGCGCTCGATGCGCGGGCTGGTCGTGACGGCGACGACGAGGTCGACGCCGC
>JANOIR010000639.1:0-23355 GCA_031407765.1 Vicinamibacteraceae bacterium | reverse complement strand
TTGGGTTTCGACGGCCATGTAGCACGGCGATCACCCACACAGGGTATCGATCGGGAGTGTAGGCGATCAGGTAGTCGCGAACCCGTTTGAAACGGATTGGGCGGGTCGTGAGGTCCAACCGACGATGCCCGGCCAGTGGGAATGAAGCGAGTCCTCGCATGGCAGCGAGAAGCTCCTCGCGAACACGCCCGGCCGCCGCCAGGTTGTCTTGCGCGATGTAGGTCCAAATCTCCGTGAGATCACGCGCGGCGTCGGGATGGAGCTCGAACCCACCAGACGACGTCATTCGGGCGGGTCTTTCGCCAGGCCTTCCTCGCGGACGCGCAGGGTCTCGAAGAACGCTTCACCGTCCATCGGAACGACCCGACCAGTCGCCAGGTCGTCGTACCGTGCGTCGAGCGTTCCACGCACCTGGGCCAGTTCCTCGAGATACGGGAGGGCGTCCTCGAGCAGGTCGCTCGGATCACGGCCCGTTCTGGCCGAGATTTCCGACAGCCTCTTGGCGGCTTCGGCGCCGATGCGAAAGTCCATATCCCAGAGTAGGGACTTCACGGTGGCGCGTCAACGGTAGCAGGAACTGCGCGCTCACGGCTGGATCGCCACCTTCACCGCGCCGTCCTTGCGTGTCTCGAACGTCTCGAGCGCGGTGGCGAACTCCGCGAGCGGGAAGCGGTGTGTCAGCAGCGGCGTCAGGTCGACGCGACCGTTGACCAGCAGCGCCAGCGCCGCTTCGGCGGTGTTCGGGTTGGCGCGATCGCCGACGATCTCGATCTCGTCGAGCACGATGCGCTTCATCGGCAGCTGCGGCTCCTCGTGCGGGATGCCGATCACCGAGACGACGCCGCCCTTGGCCGCGGCCAGGCAGCAGTCGCGGATCGACTGCGCCGTCCCGGCGCACTCGAGGACGGCCGGCACGCCGAGGCCGTCGGTCAGCTCGCGGATGCGCTCGACGACTTTCCCCTGACGATAGTCGATTGGGATGGCGCCGAGCGTCTCGGCGAGCGCGAGGCGCGCGCCCGATCCGACGGCAAGGATGCGGCCGGCGCCGAGCGCTTTGCCGACCAGGATCGCCATCAGGCCCTGCGGACCGGTGCCCATGACCAGCAGGTCGTCGCCCGGCTGCAGCCGGCTGCGCTTGACCGTGTAGAGCGCGATGCTCAGCGGATCGACGCACGCCGACAGGCCGAGATCGAAGCCGTCCGGTACGCGGACCAGGCTCTTGACCGAAGCCTTGACGTAGTCGGCGTAGGCACCCGCCGTGATGTGACCGTACTGGCGATGGCCGCGATCGGGGTGGCCGTAGTTCAGGCACAGGTTGTAGCGCCCGCGCAGGCAGTTGCGGCAGACGCCGCAGCCGCAGTGCGAGATGGCACAGACGCGATCGCCGGCCTTCCAGCCCAGGCTCTTCGCGCGCGTGCCGGCCTCGACCACTTCGGCCGACCATTCGTGGCCGGGGATGAACGGGAAGGCCGGCGGCCAGAAGCCGGGGAAGTCGCCGTTGATGATGTGCGGGTCGGTGCCGCAGATGAACGTCGTGTGCACCTTGCACAGGACGTCGTCGGGGTCGAGCGCCGTCGGGATGGGCACGACCTCGACCGCGAACTGGCGCGGCGCGCGCAGGACCAGCGCGCGCATGGAAGCAGGGAGGGACACGAAATCAATCCTCGCAGGCGGCGATCGCCGATCAGTCCTCGGTCAGGGCGACGGCGCGGATCGGCGATCCGCAGCCGTTCTTGTTCTTCAGCGGCAGACCGACGAACGTGAACGCGCGCTTCGGGATCAGGTCGATGTTGCGCAGGCTCTCGATGTTCAGCACGCCGCGCTCGCGGCACATCATGTGCACCGGCTGGATCATCCGCACCGCCACCTCGTTGAACGAGTCGACGCTGGGCGCGTCGGCGCCGACGCAGATGACGCCCTGATCCGCCAGCCAGTGCGCCGCCTCACCGTCGAGGCCCGGGTAGTCGCGGATGTACTCGAACGGCGCGGTCTCGAACTTGCGATACCAGCCGGTGTGGTAGAGGAAGACCGAGCCCGGCTCGATCGTCAGCCGGTGCGCGGCGAGCTGCGCCTCGATCTCGGCCTTGCCGATGTAGCCGTTCGGCTCCTTGTGCGCGAAGTCGAGCCACACGCCCGGCGCCATGTGCCACTCGAGCGGCGTCTTGTCGATCGGCCGAGCCCCGTGCTCGGGCACGATGTGGCTGATCGAGTCGCAGTGCGTCGAGGTGTGACCGCACACTGTGAACGCCACCACCTCGTACGAATACGGCGGCTTGGCGAGCCCGAACTTCTGCACGTCGTCGTGGCTCAGGTGCTGCCACATCACCGTGCGCTGATGCCCCTTGAAGGTCGGATTGCCGGTGCTGATGTCGTTGGTCAGGTCGGTCGCCGTGCACCTGCGTCCGAGGATCTCGACCTTGGCGTGCACCGCCGGCGGCGGGCAGTCGACCATCCGCGGATAGGTCTCACGGACGCGCGCCTCCGCCTCGGGAGTCCAGTCGGCTCGCACGCTACTTCCCTTCCCAGCCGCCGTCGACGAACAGCGACTGCCCGGTGACATAGCGCGCCTCGTCCGAGGCGAAGAACGCCGCGACCGAGCCGATCTCGCGCGGCTGGCCGGGCCGGCCCATCGAGATCTGCGCCAGCACCAGCGGCAGGATGTCCGTGTCCTTCAGCACCCACGACGTCATGTCGGTCTCGATCAGGCCGGGGTGAATGCAGTTCACGCGAATGCCGAGCGGCGTCATTTCGGCCGAGATGTTGCGCGTCAGCGCTTCCATCCCGAGCTTGGTCGGGGCGTAGTGGGTACGGCCCGGCAGCACCTTGGCGGCCTGGATCGAACCGATGTTGACGATGCTCGCGGCCCGCTTGGCCTCGACGACCCGGCGGCAGACGATCTGCGAGCACAGCCAGGCGCCGCGAAGATTGATGTCGACGAGGCGCGTCCACTGGTCGTCGGTCAGCTCGAGGAACGGAACGATCGTCTCGATGCCGGCGTTGTTGACCAGGATGTCGATCGGCCCGAGCGTGTCCCAGGCGGTGGCGATCGCCTGCTCCATCTGGTCGCGGCGGGCGACGTCGCCGGTGACGGCGACGGCCCGGCGGCCCTTGCCCTGCACCACGGCGACGACGGCGTCCGCGGCGGCGACGTCGAGATCGTTGATCGCGACATCGGCGCCTTCCTCGGCGAACACTTCCGCAATCCCCCGGCCGATACCACGGCCGGCGCCCGTGACGAACGCGACTTTACCTGTGAGCTTCAGAGTGCCCTCCTCGGTGCTCGGCGATCGGCTACGTGCGGAACGTGTAGCCCAAGGCGGCCATCGCCACCTTGTTCAGCCGCGCCGCTTCGAGCGGCGTGTGCGGCGGGTTCGGCGACGGGTCGAGCTCGCACATGATCATCAGGTCGTTGCCCGACGACTCGAGCAGCGACGCGAGGCCGGCGACGTCCACCTTCCCCTTGCCGAGAGGACAGTACCCCAAGTAGTGCGGCCCGCCGTCGAAATCCTTCATGTGGACGTGACGGACGGTCGGCAGGAAATCCTTCACGACCTTGACCGGGTCGACGCCGCCCTTCTGCAGCTGGCCGACGTCCGGCCCGAACTTCACGTGGCGGGTGTCGACCGCCTCCATCACGGCGTAGGTCTCGTCGCGCGACTCGACGCAGGTACCGGTGTGCTGGTGCAGGGCCCCGATCACGCCGATGTCGGCCAGCGCCTTGCACATGTCGTTCAGCGCCGCGACGATGTGGGTCTTGTGCTCGGCGAACAGGTAGGTGCCGCGCTCGACGTTGTTCGGGCCGATGACGGCGACCGAGCCGCCGGCGGCCTGGATCAACTTGCCCCACCGCACCAGCTTGTCGATCTCGTCCTTCCGCTTGGTCGGATCGGTGAGGTTGACCGGGCAGTAGGCCGAGCGCAGCCGCACCTGCGCCGCGTCGAGCAGGCGCTTGAGGCCGCCCTGCTTGTCCCAGTACTCGAGAACGTTGCCGAACGACTCGTAGCCGGCGAAGCCGAGGCTGCCGGCGTCCTTGATCGCCTGCTCGGCGTCAGTGGGCTTGAAGCCCCAGGTGATGCCGGTGTGGCCGATCTTGAGGCGCTTGCCGGCCTGCGCTTGGAGCACGCCGCCCGGCAAGGCCGCGGCGGCGGCGCCGACGGCCAGGGTGCGGGCGAGGGTGCCGGTGAAGGTCCGGCGGGTGACGGTCTGGCCAGTCGGCGGAAGCGTGGGCATCGATAGGATCCTCTATTGCGCGGACGCGGCCGCTGGGCGCTCGGGGAGCGCGAACACGACGTAGGCACTCGGGCCCTGCGGCTCGCCATCCGCCTGGGTCCACGGGCCGCCCTCACGGGAGCCCTTGCCCCAGGTCAGGCCGGTGGTGGCGCACACGACCAGGTACTGGCGGCCGTTGATCTCGTACATCGCCGGGATGCCCTCGGAGCCGCGCGGCAGATTCCCGGTCCACAGGACGTTGCCGGTCTCGGCGTCGTAGGCTCGCACCCGCCCGTCCTTTGCGGTGGCGAAGAGGAGGCCGTTCGAGGTCACGACCATGCCCATGCGCTGACCGCCGCGTGGCACGCCGGTGTCGGTCGCGCCGAGGCCGGCGGCCATCTGGTCGACACCGAGCGGCCGCTGCCACTTGATCGCGCCAGTGTTGAGGTCGTAGGCAGTGATCTGCGACCAGCGCCCCTTCATGATGTAGGGGAACCCGAGGCCGTAGCCCGTGTAATACCGCGCCTTCGGTGCGTCGACACCTTCCGGATACGGCGCCCCGCCTGGACGGAAGCCGGGCCCCGGCCGCACCTCGAGCCCACCCGGTGCTCCGCCGGTCGCCACCACCGGGCCGTCCGGCACGGGAGCCGGCGCCGTTGCGTTCGGACCGGCCGCTCCGGGCAGGGCGCCCGCGGCGGGCGCCGCGTTCGGGCTGGCCGCGGGCGTCGCGTTCGGGCTCGCCGCCGGCACGTCGGTGATGAAGTTCCACATCGCGCGCATCGCCTCGTCGTCGGTCGACGGGAACGCCGGCATGTGCCCGCGGCCGACCAGCACCACCTGGCGGAAGTCCTCGTACTTCACCCGCGCGCCGATGCCGAGCAGCGTCGGCGCCGTCGGCGAGCCGGCGCGATCCGGCCCGTGGCAGGCCTGGCAGCTCGTCGCATAGAACGCTCGACCGCGCTGATCAACGGGGACGTTCCGCGCGATCGCCCCGGGCGTCAGATTCGGCGGGGTCTCCGACAGCTTGTAGAACGACGGAAAGTCCTGGCTGATCACGTAGACCAGACCCTTGGCCGGATACGCCGCGGTGTTGCCCCAGTTGGCGCCGCCGACCGCGCCGGGCACCGCTATCGTCTCGTGCTCGGTCGAGAGCGGCGCGAAGAGGCCGTTCTTCGCCTTCTTCAGCCGCTCGACCCACGACGCCCGCTCGGCGTCGGTGAGGAACAGCGGCGTCAGGTCGTCGACGGTCATCTGCTGCCGGGTGAACGGCGCCGGCTTGGTCGGGAACGGCTGCGTCGGCCAGGTCTGCTCGCCGGGAATCGTGCTCGTCGGGATCGCCCGCTCTTCGATCGGCCAGAGCGGGCGGCCGGTCTCGCGATCGAAGACGAACAGGAAGCCGTGCTTGGCGGCCTGGGCCACGGCGTCGATGCGCTTACCGCCGTGCGTCACCGTGATCAGCTGCGGCGCGGCGGTGAGGTCGTAGTCCCACAGGTCGTGATGGACGACCTGAAAGTGCCAGCGCCGCTTGCCGGTGCGCGCGTCGAGCGCGATCAGGCAGTTCGCGTAGAGGTTACCGCCGATGCGGTCGGCACCGTAGTAGTCGTAGGTCGGCGAGCCGGTCGGGAAGTAGGCGATGCCGCGGCGGGCGTCGACCGAAATCTCGCCCCACGTGTTGGCGCCGCCGACGTACTTCCAGGCATCCTTCGGCCAGGTCTCGTAGCCTTCCTCACCCGGATGCGGCACGGTGTGGAACGCCCACACCAGCTTGCCGCTCACGACGTCGTAGGCGCGCAGCGTGCCCGGCGCCGAGAGGTAGCCCTCGCCCGGCGCCGAGCCGAGCAGCAGCAGGTTCTCGAAGATTTTCCCGGGCGTGCCCGACTGGACGCGGCCGACCAGCGCCGTGTCGCGGCCGATGCCCTCGCGCAGGTCGACGATGCCGTTCGTGCCGAACGTCAGGATCGACTTGCCGGTGGCGGCGTCGATGGCCTGGAGGTTGTTGTTGATCTGGAAGATCAGCCGGCGGTCGCGGCCGTCGGGGCTCTGCCAGTAGTTGATGCCGCGGCGGGCGATGCCGCGCAGCCCGGCGTGGATCCACAGCTCCTTGCCGGTCGTCGCGTCGAGCGCCACGAGCGACTGGTTCTTGGCCAGCACGTACATCGTGGTGCCGACCACGATCGGGTTGAACTGGTAGACGTTGTTGTCGCCCACCGGGTAGCTCCACGCCACCTTCAGGCCGGCCACGTTCTTCGGCGTGATCTGGGTGAGGTCGACGAACTTCGAGGAGTCCGGCCCGCCGCCGTAGTCCTCCCACTGCGAGGACGCCTTGGCGACGGTGGAGCGGCGGCTGGCGCCGTCGGTCCGGCGCTCCGGCGTCTGCGCGAGCAGCGTGCCGACGACGGCGACGCCGGTGCAGGCGACCAGGGACACGTGCCGGGCGATCCAGCGACGCGCAGCCGGCGACGAAACGGACGGAGCGAGGTCAGGCGACATCATGGACAGCCGATCCCCCCGGCCGGGCGCCGCCGCCGACCCGCGTGGTGGATCGACCAGACGCACGGCCCGGGCGTGTGCGTATCGTGCAATGGGTTGTGCGCGTCGATCCTATGTTTGACGCGCGAACGAGTCAAGTGATCGAGCTACGCCCGTGCGGGAACCAGCATTTAGGGCTCGGACGAGAATAGGGTTGCGGGGCGCGCGCGAAAACCTGGCGCGTCAACCGCCGAGCGTCGCGCTGATCGCGCGGGCGGTCTCCATCACCTGGCGCGCGGCCATCGGCCAGCGGCTCTTGGGGAAGCGGGTCGACGGGGCGGAGATCCCGATCGACGCCACCACCGTGCCGCCCTGGTCGCGGATCGGCGCGGCGACGCACCGCACCTCCTCGAGATACTCGCCGTCGTCGACGGTGTAGCCGTCGCTGCGCGACAGCACCAGCGCCTTGGCCAGCTTGTCGAGGCTGGTCACGGTGCGGCGCGAGCGCGCCTGCAGCGCGCCTCCCCCGAATGCCGCGCGCAGGTCGGCGAGATCGAAGTCGACGATCAACGCCTTGCCGTGCGCCGTGCAGTGAAGCGGCACGAACTCGCCGGTCTGTCCCGACACCGCGACGACCTGGTCCGGCGACGCATAGTGATCGATGAACAGCGCCTGCCCGCCTTCGCGCACGGCGAGGTGCGCGGTCTCGCCGGTCTTCACGCCGAGCTGTCGCAGGTGCTCGTGGCAGAGCGGAATGAACGTGCTCTGCCCGTACTTGCGCGACAGCCGCCACGCCGACGGGCCGAGGATGTAGTCCTTGCGCCCCTTCGGGTTGGCGAGGAAACGGCGCCGCCGCAGCGTGTTGGCCAGCCGGAACACGCTGCTGCGGTCGATGCCCAGCAGGTCGGTGAGGTGCTTGAGCGGCACCGGCTCTGACGACTCCGCCACTGCCTCGAGAATCGAGAGGCCGCGGCCGAGGCTCTGGATCGACGGCGTTTCGCTGGCGTCGCGTTTGGGCATTGCGCGGTCAGGATAGCAGCACAACCCTCCTGTTCAAGGCCTGGAGGTCGTCGCTCCTGCCGTCGCTGGGGCAATCACCGGCGCCGATGACTGGACGCCGCCCGCCGGCACCTCGAGCCCCGCCGCCCAGGCGATCCCGTTCAGCAGGAAGCGGCGGTAATCCTCGACCGTGGCCAGGTTGTCGTGAAAGTCGACGCCGCCCATCACGAAACCGCGGCCGCCGCCCTCGCGCTCATAGGCCCAGGACGCCACCTGGGGCCCGGTCGGCGCCTTGGCCGGCGTGCCGACGATGAGCTCCGTGCGCTTCAGGTCGACCGGGAGCATGAAGCGGCAGAACACCTCGTCGCGGTACGACCACGGCTTCACGCCGCGCAGGATGGGGTGGTCCGGCGACTTTGGCGTCATCGTCCACTGGTCGACCGGGTTGCGCGAGCCGCCCTGCACCCACAGGCCGCCGGTCCAATCGAGGTAGTAGCGGCGGGCGACCCAGTGCTCGGCCCAGTTCGCATAGTGCAACACCACCACGCCCATACCGGCCTTGGCCCGGGCGTCGATGCCCTTCAGGAAGTCGAGCGTCGGCTGGTCGTAGGTGTGGCGCGTCGTCTCGGGCTCGGGCGGGAAGAGCGGATGCGTCTCGCGCGCGTCGCGATCCGAGCTGCTCTCGATGACGATCGCCGCGGCGTCGGCGTAGACCGAGAGGTCGGTCGGCGCCTTGCCGACGTAGACCTCGGTCTTGAGCCCTTTCAGATTGGGCGACGACTCGAGCGCCGCCGCCAGCACGCGCAGGTCCTTCTCGTACTCGTGCCGGCCCGGCGCCCCGTGATCCTTCGGCCCGGCGAGGAAGATGATCTTCTTCGCTCCGCCAGCCGCCGCTGGAACCTGGGCGGGCGCCTGCGCGCCCGGCCGGGCCATCAGGCCCAGCGCGAGCGCGCCGCTGACCGCCGCGAACATCCACGTCCGGAGACGTTGGCGATTCATGGCCGTACTCCCTCACTCAAAAGCGAACCGCCAGGCGGAACTGCATCTGACGCGGATTGTAGGTCGCCATGCCCCGCGTGCCGTAGTTGGCGGAGCTCGCGGTGCCCGCGAACTGCCCGTTGGCCGGGTTGTGCGTCAGGTTCGTGCCGCCGAGAGCGCCATTGTAGGCGCCGTTGAACTGGGTGTGGTTCAGCACGTTCATCGCGTCGAGGCCGACGTCGATGGCCTTCGTCGGGCTCAGCCGGAACGTGCGGCGGATGCTCATGTCGACGTTGAAGCGTGCGTCGGTGCGGATGCCATCGTAGGCCAGATCGGCGTCCCCGTACCAGAACTGGTCGGCCAGCGCCTGGCCGTTCGGGCCGCTGACGATTCGGCCGGCGAAGGCGTCCGGGTTGTAGCGGAGATAGGAGTTGGCCGGCGGCGTGATCCGGCGGCCGCTCGGCAGCGTGATCGTCGTGCGCCCGTCGTACCAGCCCCGGAGGTTGTCGGGCAGCTCGAGGTCGACGCCCGGCATGCGATCGGGCCGCGCGACGAGCGCCCCGCTGCTTGCGCCGTTGATGGCAATCGGGAAGCCGGTGTGCCACAGCGTGCTGCCGCTCACCTGCCAGTCGCGCGCGATCGCCCGCAGCACGCTGTTGCCGAGGGGGAACTTGCGATCCGGTCCGAACGGCAGCTCGTAGAAGAACGTCGCCACGAAGCGATGCGGCACATCGCTGAAGCCGATGTGGCGGTTGCGCGAGCGGTCGAACAGATCGTAGCCGCCGCGGTTGTTGCCGCCGGCGTTGAAGCCCTGGTTGTCCTCGACCGTGTCGGTGTCGTCCATCTCGCGCGAGAAGGTATAGCTCGCGTCGAACATCAGACCGGCCGAGAAGCGGCGGCTCGCCCGCAGCTGCAGCGAGTGGTACTGGGCCGTGGCGTCCGAGGTGCTGATCCCCCCGCCGAGCAGCAGCGGGTACGGGAAGAGCGTGTTCTGGCGCTGCAGGGTCGTGGCGCCGAGCGCGCCGACAAACGGCAGGCGCGGGCCCGCCGACGGCTGGAACGGGTTCGGTACCTGCTGCGTCGCCGGGTTGAGCGTGCCGTTCGAGGCGATGTACTGCGCGCGCCACGAGTCCAGGGTCGCCTGGTCGATGTTCTGCAGCGACTGGATCGGGAACGAGCGATTGAGGAGGTGGTCGCTCTTCGAGGCGCTGTAACCGATCGACACCAGGAAGGCGTCACCCAGCCGGCGCTCGAGGAAAGCATTCCACTGCATCGCCCGGCCGTTCTTGAAATGGCGGTCGAAGCGGGCCTCACCGATGCCGTAGACGCCCGGCGCGGTTGGATCGCCGCCGATTGCCGGCGAGATCACGACATCGGCGGAGCTCCTCACCGGCACGCCCGCGGGCGTGAGGCCGTAGGGCACCTGGCTGACGCCGGCCGAAAAGTTCGCAGAGCCGTAGTCGGTCGGGCCCGAGAAGTAGCCGGTGTTGCTCGGCAGGTAGGTCACACCGAAGCCGCCGCGAAGCACCATCCGGTCGTTGATCTGGTAGGCGGCGCCGACCCGCGGACCGATGTTGTCGTAGGTCGTGTCCCACAGGTTGCGGCTGTAGCCGTCGACGCCAGGGAACGCGATCGCGCCCTGCGTGCCGAAGGGTGTGGTCGCCTCGAGATCGTAGGCCGACATCCGGTCGAATCGCTCGGTCGGACCGGGCTGCACTTCCCAGCGGAGGCCGAGGTTCACGGTCAGCTTCGAGCTCGCGCGCCAGTCGTTCTGCGAGTAGATGGCGAAGTACTTCTGCGAGAACGCCGGGTTGACGTTGGCGCCCGGACGGATCCACCACAGGCCGGCCCCGAGGAGCGGCGCCGCGGCATTGACGCCGCGCTGCGCGTTCGTCCGGGTCAGGGCGGCGACACCGCCGTTGGCGGTCACGTACTCGAAGTTGAAGTTGCCCCCGACATGCGCGAACGGCGACGGCAGTACCACCGATCCCTGCTCAGGATCGGCGTAATTCGACAGCAGGTTGCGGTACTCGACGCCCGCCTTGTGGATCCACGACCCGCGCGTCTTGGTGGTGCTCGCCGCCACGCTGTGGCTGGTCTGGTACTCCTGCTTGGTGTTGAAATTGCCCGTGGTCAGCGCGCTCCAGTTGTTGCCGCCGCCGCCGGCGCCGCCGCCGAAGCCGTTGGGGTTCACGTTGGGCGCGACACCCGGAAAGAGCATGAACGGCTGAAGGTTCTCCGGGACGCCAAAGGAGTCGTAGTCGTCGAAGCCCGTCTTGTTGCCGCTCAGGTTCTTGGTGTTGATGCGGCTGACGCCGTAGCGGACGTCGAGCAGCATCGTCGGCCCGAGCACGACGGCGTCACCGATCTGCACGAACGGGTTGTTGTCGCCGCGGATCCCGGCGGCGTCGTTGAACGGTGACTGGCCGAACGGCCGCGGCGTGATGATCTCGGCGTAGGAAATCCCGCCGCTGCCATAGAACGAGTGCCGGCCGGCGCGGAAGTCGACGCGGCTATTCGAGCTGTACCGCCGGATCGTCTGATCGATCTGGGCCGCGAAGTTATTGGTGTTGTAGACATCGTCTGGCGTGCGGTTCGGCAGCGGGTAGAAGCTGTACATCCGCAGCGCGGCCGGATTCGGATTGGGAATGCGGGCGTCCGGAATCGGCATCCGCCTGTAGAGGTCCGGACCCTGCTGGACGACGTTGAACGGGTCGAAAATCTGGGCCGGGATCGGCTGGCCGGTGTCGCCCGGAATGAGCGTCTGGCTGAAGTCTCCGATGCGCTCGAGCGCCGTCGGTACCGTCTGCAACTGCGTCGTGGTGTTGTTGTGCCGCAACTGGTGATAGCTGGTGAAGAAGAACAGCTTGTTGCGCACGATCGGCCCGCCGAGCGTGCCGCCGACGTCGCTGACCCGGAACGGCCGTTTCTCGATGCGCTGCGCGTTGTTCAGGAAACTGTTGGCGTCGAGGCCCTCGTGCCGGCCCTGGTAGCTGGCCTGGCCTGAGAACTTGTTGGTCCCAGACTTGGTGCTCATCGAGATCACCGCCTGGCCGCGGCCGTACTCGGCGCTGAAATTGTTGGAGATGACCCGGACTTCCTGCAGGCCCTCGGTGTTGGGCACGACCGACGCCTCGTTGTAGCCGCCGCCCATCACCGGCAAGCCGTCGAGCTGGATGTCGTTGGTGAAGGCGCGGCCGCCGTTGATGCCGACCGCCGACCACGAGCGCCGGCCGTCGACGCCGATGCCGAACGAGTTGACGCCGGTGGTGTCCTGCGACGACGGCCGCCCGACGGCACCGGCCTGCAACATCGCGTACTGCAGCGGGTTCTGCGTCAGGTTCGGCAGCGAGTCGATCATCTTGGCGTTCATCGCGCCTTCGACCGAGGAGCTGTCGGTCTGGATCAGGCCGGTGGAGGCACCGACCTCGATCACCTCGCCGACGGTGCTGATCTTCAGCTCCACGGCTATGCGGACGGTCTGCGCCGTCTCGACCGGAATGCCGGTCTGCTTGAACTGCGAGAAGCCAGCCAGCGTCACGCTGACGGTGTAGGGACCGGCCGGCAGGTACGGCGCGGTGAACACGCCGGAGTCGGTGGTGATGAGCTCCGTCGTCGCGTTGGTGTCCTGGTTGGTCACGACCACGGCGGCGCCGGGCAGCACCGCGCCGGTGCTGTCCTGGACCGTGCCGGTAATCGTGGCGGAGCGGATTTGCGCCGAGACGGGCGCGGCGCAGGCGAAGAGCGCGACAAGCAGCACACCAAGGCGGACTCGTTGGTTCGTCTCCAAGACGACCTCCCTCGTCAACGTTCCGGACCCTGCCGGAGCGTTGCGTATAGTGAAATGGACGGTGCGCAGAATCCTAAACGGAGCGCCTCCGGCCGTCAAGCACCTGGTGCGGCATTGCGTCCTACGCAACGGTTCGGGCGCGCCGCCCGACAACGGTCGTCTGCACGGCGTGGCCTTGACGTGTCAGACTCGGGCTCTCAGATTCTGGGCGCAGAGGAGAACCGACGCGTGGCCGCGACACCTTCGACCCGTTCCGTGATCGTCACCTGCGCCGTCACCGGCGCCATCCACACGCCCACGATGAGCGCGCACCTGCCGATCACGCCCGCGGAGATCGCAGAGCAGGCGATCGGCGCGGCCGAGGCCGGCGCGGCGATCGTCCACCTGCACGCGCGCGACCCGATCGACGGCCGGCCGTCGCCGTCGCCCGAGCTGTTCCGCGAGTTCCTGCCGCGGATCAAGGCCGGCTGCGACGCGGTGATCAACATCACGACCGGCGGCGGCCAGAACATGACCGTCCAGGATCGCCTGGCCTGCGCGCTGGCCTGTCAGCCGGAGATGTGCTCGCTCAACATGGGGTCGATGAACTTCGGCCTCTACCCCACGCTGAACCGCTACAAGACGTTCAAGTACGAGTGGGAGCCCGCCTATCTCGAGGGCAGCCGCGACTTCATCTTCAAGAACACCTTCAAGGACATCGAGTACATCCTCGAGCACCTCGGTGAGGGCTGCGGCACGCGCTTCGAGTTCGAGTGCTACGACGTCGGCCATCTCTACAACCTGGCCCACCTCGTCGACCGCAAGCTGGCCAAACCGCCGCTGTTCGTGCAGACGATCTTCGGCATCCTCGGCGGCATCGGCGCCGACGCCGAGAACCTGCTGCACATGCGCGCCACCGCCACCAAGCTGTTCGGCGACGACTACGAGTGGTCGGTGCTGGCGGCGGGGCGCCACCAGATGGGGATGGCGACGATGGCCGCGGTCTGCGGCGGCAACGTCCGGGTCGGGCTCGAGGACAGCGTCTACATCGCCAAGGGCGCGCTGGCGTCGAGCAACGCCGAGCAGGTCGCCAAGATCCGCCGGATCCTGGGCGAGCTGTCGCTCGACATCACGACGCCGGCCGAGGCGCGGCAGCGTCTCGCCCTCAAGGGCGTCGCCAACGTGAAGTTTTAGTGCCGCCCGCGTGCGGGCGCCGCGGCGCGCCCAGCGCCGCGTGACGAATGGCGAGGACGGAGTCCGGAGCCATCGTCTGGTCGACGCGCGAAGGCGCGTCGGCAAATAGCCGACCGCACGCCCAAGGGGCGGCCGCGGCGGGCCCTGAGGGGGCCCGCCGCCAACCTACGGCTACCACTCCGGAGTGGGGGCAGCTCCGGCGTGATCGGGGGTATCAGGGGCGGGGTGATCGAGGCGGGAGACCGCGAGCATGTAGCCGACGCCGCGGACCGTGACGATTCTGGCGCCGCCCGTCCGGATCTTCCGGCGCAGACGGCTGATATGGACGTCGAGCGAGCGATCGAGCGGCGAGGCCTGACGGCCCCAGGCGGCGCGGGTCAGGTCGTCGCGCAGCACCTTGTGGCCGGCGTGGCGCACGAGGTACTCGAGCAGGTCGAATTCGACCGCGGTGAGGTCGACGCTGGCGCCTTCGACGCGGGCCTGGCGGGCCGACGTCTCGAGCCGCAGGCCGCCGGCTTCGGCGATGCCGGAGATCGCGCGATCGATGCGCTGGCGCCGCAGCACGGCGCGCACCCGCGCCACCACTTCCTCCGGATCGAGCGGCCCGCCGACATAGTCGTCGGCGCCGCTCTCGAGCGTCGCCACCGGATCGGCGGCGCGGGTCAGGAGCGAGATCACCACCACCGGCAGCGCGCTCCGGCCGCGGAACGCGCGCACCGCCTCGGGCGCGTCGAGGCCGGCGATCGCCGCGTCCAGCAGCACCAGCCGATAGCCCTCCGCGGCGGGCCCGAGGCCGCGATCGGCGTCCGGCTCCCAGGCCAGCCGCAGCCCGCGCGCCGCGCACGGCCCGCGCAGCAGCAGCGGCAGATCGGCCCGATCCGAGACGAGCAGCACGGCGCCGGCGTCGATGGCGGTGTCGCGCATCACGGCCTCACGGCGCGACCTTGATGTCGACCGTCTTCTGGAAACTGGTGCCGTCGTCGTCGACGAACGAGGCCGCGACCTGGACGATCGCTTCCTTGCGCAGGCTGGGCAGGTCGTACCACACCTCGAAGCCCAGCGTGATCGGCGTGTTGATGCCCGCGAACTGGTTGCCGCTGGCGCTGAGGGTGACGAACTCGAACTTCTCGCTGTCGCTGCCAGTCGGCGGTGTGATGATGCCGCCGGTCGCCTGCTTGACCGTCAAGGTCGTCGCGACGACGCGCACCGGGTAGTCGATGTCGAGGTCCGTGTCGTTGGCGTTGCTGTTCAGCGAGATGTTGGCCGAGAACACGGCGTGCCAGTCATAGGGCAGGACGTCGTCCGGCTGGTTGTTGCCGCGGACGACGCGATAGGTGCGGCCACTCGTCTGGGTGTCCGCCGAGATTGGATCGGGATTGGCGGCGATGTCCACCGCCTCGTCGTAGCGGACGGTATCGCTCGGGTCGGTCGGGCTCTGGCACCCAACGGCGGCCAGCGCGGAGAGCAGCACGGCGAAGCGCACGCGCGCGATCAGACGGGTCATCAACGGATCCTCACAATCAACACGGCACGACCAGTGCACACGCCTCCGGTGCCGGACGGCAGGCGTACTTTTTGCGGCTCAGAACGTCGTGCCGACGGCGAACTTCAGCGCCCGCGCCGGCTGGAACGCGTCGCGATAGATGTTCCAGGCGTAGATCAGGCGGAACGGGACGTTGAGCATCGGCACGATCACGCGCAGCTCGACGCCGGTCGAGGTCCGCAGCTGGCGCAGGTCGATCGGGTTGCGCTCGGCGAAGGCCTGGCCGGCGTCGTGGAACACCAGCGCGCGCACCGGGCCGAACACATCGAGGTAGTACTCCGCGTTGAACAGCACGAACTTGTCGCCGCCGATCACGCGCTGGCCTTCGTCGAGCGGCCCGACCGACCGCAGCTCGACGCCGCGGATCTGGTACTCGCCGCCCATGACGTAGCGCAGGTAGTACGGGAGCTGGGTGGTGCCGCCGTAGGGTCGAAGCAGGCCGCCGTTCAGCCGCACGCCGAGCGCGGTGCGCCGCGTATGCGGGACGTAGAGGATCGCCTCCACCTCCGGCCGCAGGTAGCTGGTGGTCCCGCCGAGAATCCCGCCCGCGATCGGCATGTTGATCGACAGGCGACGGCCGCTGCGCGGCGTGTAGGGATTGTCGACGGTGTTGTAGACGAAGGACGGTGTGATCCGGCTCTCGATGTGGCGGCCGTCGTCGAGGTAGAGGCTGGTGAGGCGTGACGCCGCGTCGTCGCCGAGCGAATCGCGCAGCTCCTCGCTCACCGCGGTGTCGACGACTTCGTAGCCGTAGGTGGCGAAGGCGCGCGCAAACGGGAACAGCTGTCGGCCGAGCGTGAGGTTGCCCCCCGCCCGCACCTCGCTGTAGCCGATGGTGTTGGCGCTGGTCAGCAGGTTGACCTTGCGCGAGTAGAGCTCCGCGCCGGCCGTGATCGGACGGTTGAAGGCGTACGGTTCGGTGAAGGACACCTGGTAGATCGACGAGCGCGTCCCCCTCTGGCCGGTCACGGTCATGCTCTCGCCGCGGCCCATCAGGTTGGTGGTCGTATAGGCCAGGTTGAAGAAGGCTCCGTCGTACTGCGACAGGCCGCCGCCGAACTGGATCTGGTTGCGGTTCTGCTCCTCCAGGGTGAAGGTGAGGTCGACGGCGTCGGCGACGCCGTTGGCCTTGGCCACGTTCAGGTCCTTGTCCGAGCCTTCGAGCGCCTTGAAGTAGCCGAGCTGATTGAGGCGGCGGACGCTGTTCTTCAGCGCCGCGGTGTTGAACACGCCGCCCTCGTAGAGGTTCAGCTCGCGGCGGATCACGTCGTCGCGCGTGATGGTGTTGCCCTTGAAGGCGATCCGGTTGATGACGTAGCGAGGGCCCTCGGTCAGCCGCATCACGACGTCGACGATGGCCGGCTCCGCCTTCGCGTCCGGCGCCATCAGTGCGGCGGCAGCGACTGCCGCTTCGGCGGACGAGCCTTCCCCTTCAGCGGGGACGTCCCGCCGCTTCAGATCGGGATAGCCGGTGAACTCCATGTGGCCGATGGAGCCGTAGATCTCGCGCGCCTTGTCGAGGCCGTCGCGGATGCGCTGCTGGCGATACCAGGCGCCCGGCTTCAGCTTGAAGATGCTCTGGAGGGCCTCGGTACGGACGATGCTCTGGCCCTCGAACGCCAGCGTCCCGACGCGGTAGCGGCGCCCTTCGTAGACCGGGATGCGCAGCTGCACGAAGCGCGTCTTACCGTCGGCGGACTCGTCGAGCCGACGCACCTCCGGCTGCCCGACGCGGACCGCGACGTATCCTTGATCGCGATAGTGATCCTCGACCCGCTGAGCGTCGTCGGCATACGCCGTCTCGTTGTAGGCGCCGCGGCTGGTGACCAGCGAGAGCAGGCCCTGCGGCCGGTTGCCTTTCAGCACCTTGGCAAGGTTGCCGTCGGCGAGGGCCCGGTTGCCGATGAAGGCGACGTCGCGGATGACCAGCTTCGGCCCGCGCGTGACGTTGAAGGTCAGGCTCACGAGCTTGGAGCTGTCGCCGATGGGCGCGACCGCCGACGACACCTCGGCGGCGGCGAAGCCCTTCTCGGCCAGCAGGTCGCGCAGCACGGTGCGGGCGCGGCGGATCACGCTCTGGTCGAGGAAGGCGTCGAGCTTGATCTCGGCGCCGTGCTCGCGCAGCGATTCGTCGATCTTGGTCTGGTCGAGGTCGCCCGCGCCCTCGTACTTCACGAGGCGGACGCGCGCCCGCTCCTCGATGTGATAAGTGACGACCTTGCCGACGACGCCGTTGGCGAACGTGTAGTCGGTGGCCTCGACCTTCAGATCGTCGAGGAACCCGGTCGCCCACAGGCGCCGGAAGTCCTCCTTGATCGTCTCGCGCGTGCCGTCGTCGTAGGGGACCCACTCGCGCTGCGAGGGCCGGCTCGGCCGGAGACGCAGGTAGTACAGGTAGGTCTCGGGCTCGACCGCGGACATGTTGCCCTGCGCCGCGAAGCACAGGCCGAGCACATAGACGAGCGGACCCGAATCGGCCGGCGGAAGTTGCGCCGGGACGGGCACCGCCTGGCCGCACAGCATCGGCGCCCCCGGGTCGGCCGGCGCGGGCGTCGTCGCCGGCTGCGCCGCGGCGGCCGCCGCCGACAGCAGCCAGGCCACGCCTGCCAGCGGGACCGTCCTCACAGCTTCACCCTCACGCCGACGCGGGCGACGACGCGCTGGCGCGCGGCACCGTCCTCGGTCTTGGTCAGGCCGAAGCCGTAGCCGCCTTCGAGGAACAGGGTGGCGCGCGACGAGATCGCCGCCTCCATGCCCGCGAGGCCGAGGATCGACCCGCGATCGGGACCGTCGCGTGCGGTGATCTGGGCCCAATAGCCGGCACCGGCGTAGAAGCTGGCCATCGACTGCGGCGTGAAGTAGTAGGCGCCGGCCGCAAAAGCGTGCAGGGAGGGGACACCGATGCCGGCCGGCCGATCGTCGGGATCGCCGCCGAACGCGCCCGAGCCGACGACCCCGCCGCGCACCGCGATGCGCTTCGTCAGGAAGTGGCTGACGTCCACCTGCAGCGTCACGGTGAGGGGCAGGTTGTCGTCCTCGGACGTGATCCGGTCGGCGTAGCCGGCCAGGCCGATCGCGGTGGTTCCGGGTGCGCCGACGACCCGCGGCTCGACGTCCTCGTTCGGCGTCACCGGCCGGTCCTCGCCGGACGTCACCGCCGGTGTCGGAGCGTCCGCGGGACCGGTCACCTGCGACGCAGACGGGGCCGCGGACCCGATGACCATTGCCGCGACGAGCAGGCACGTGACTCGCATGTGAGGTGATTCACCGAGGGTCGATGAACGTCTCTGAAGTTTTCTTAAGCCTCCTGCCAACGCCCGCGCGACCACCGATCCCGACCATCGCCGCGGACCCGGCGTCTGATCCGGTCGCGGTGCCAGAAACGTTTGGCTCGTTCCCGTCAATCACATGAGCACGCTGTTTGCGACACGCGGCGCCGAGCCTGCTGACGTCGCCCTGCTGGGCGGCGCGACGCGGGGCGATCTCGACGCCTTTTCGACGCTGTACCGCCGCCACCAGCAGCGGGTCTTCCGCTTCGCCCGGGCCATGACCGGCTCGAGCGACGCGGCCGAGGACATCACGCAGGAGGTATTCGTGGTCCTGCTCACGGACGCGGGGCGTTTCGATCCGGCGCGCGCCGCGTTCACGACCTACGTCTACGGGATCGTGCGGAACCTGAGCCGGCACCGCGTACGCCGCGAGCGGACCGGTCCGTCCGTCGACGATCTGATGCGCGACGGGCGCGACATCGACGTCGACGAGGATCCGTCGCGGCTGGTCGAAGGCGCGCAGCTCGCCGGCGCGGTGCGCCGCGCGCTGCTCACGCTGCCGTCGCGCTACCGTGAGCTGATCGTGCTCTGCGATCTGCACGATCTGTCCTACGAGGAAGCGGCCGCGGTGGTCGGGGCCTCGGTCGGCGCCGTGCGATCGCGGCTGCACAAAGGCCGGCAGCTGCTGCGGCTGCGGCTGGCCCGGGTCCGCGAGACGCACGCGATCCCTGGCGAGATGAGGCAGGTCCGATGCCCGGCGTGACACCGATCCGCCCCGACGACGTGCACAGCGCGCGGGCCTGGGCCGCGTTCGTGGCTGACGACGCTGCGGCCACCGCCCCGCCCTCGCTCGAAGCGCGCGTGCTTCGAACCGCACAAGCCGCCTTGGCGCAGCGGCAGCGCGCCGAAGCCGAGCGGCGCCGGCGGCAGTGGTTCGCCGGCATCACCGCCATCGCCGCCAGCCTGCTCGCGGCGGCAGCATGGTCGCTGGCACCCCGAGAGCCGACCCGAGAGGCTGCCCGCGTGCCGGCACCACAGCCAGCGGCGTCGCCTCTCCTCGCCGCAGCCACAGCCGGATCCGTGGCGCCGATGCCGGATCCCGCGGCGACGCGCTCGGACACCGACGGCACCTCGGCGCCGATGCCGATGACCAACGTCGAAGCTGGCCGCCTGCTGTCGACGCCGCCGCAGGCCCGCCTTGCGGCGCGGCCGCTGTTCGAGGCGACCGATGGCGGCGCCGTGCGCGCCCCAGGAGCGCTCCGCGCCAGGTCGTTCGGCGCGCCGATCGTGGAGCCAGTCGCAATCGCGCACGGGCATGCGGCGCCGGTCCGCGCCACACCGCCAGCCGGGCGCGACGTCGTCGCGCCGATCCCGCTCGCGCCGGCTGCGCTCGCCGGCACGGCGCCGGAAGCGTGGACGACGCGCGGCGCCAAGCCCGTCTTCGATCCGGAGGGCGCCGAGATCCCGCCCCCGCCGCCGGTGTTCCGCCTCGATCAGTCCACGCCGGCGGCGGTGCCGCCGGCCCGCGAGGAGCCGCCGGCACCGCCGAAGGGAACCCGGCGATCGCTCACTCGTCGCGGAGCGTCGTGGCGGGATCGACGCGCAGAGCCCGCCACGCCGGTGGCACGCTCGCGAGCACGGCGATCGACAGGAGCAGCCCCACCGTGGGCAGCAGCGATGTGGGCGCCAGCGCCGAAACACCAAAAAGCGTGGCGCGCGCGACGTAGCCGACGCCAAGCGCCAGGGAGAACCCTGTGGCGCATCCGACGGCGGCGAGCACCAGCGCCTGGCGCACCACCATCGACACCACGTCGGCGCGCGATGCGCCGACGGCGACGCGGATCCCGATCTCGCGAGTCCGCCGCCGAACCGTGAACGAGAGCAGCGCGAAGAGACCCGCGGCCGCGAGCACCAGTGCCAGGACCGCAGTCGCCGACGCCAGGGCGACGGTCCTCTCGAAGTCGCGCGAGGCGTCGCCGATCTTGCGATCGAGCGTCATGATGCGGTCCCGCGGCACCGCCGGGTCCGCGGCTCGGAGGGCGGTGCGAATCGCCTCGCGTCCTGCGGCCGCGTCGCGAGCGCGAGCCGTCAACACGACGAAGGCCGGGACGTCGGCCGCCATCGCGAAGTAGGCCATCGGCGGCGGCGAAGGAGCGGCGTCCTCGACGATGCCCGTGACCGTGGCCGAGCGCGAAGGCCCTCCCAAGGCCACCCGTAACTGGCGGCCCAGGACCGTCGACCGAGGCCCCAGCGCGCTGGCGAACGCCTCGTTGATCACCACGGCCGACCGTTCGTCGTCGGCAAAGCTGCGACCAGCCAGGAGTCGCGTTCCCGTCGCGTCGAACCAGCCAGCGGTCACCAGGCCGGCCGATGCCGTGCGGACCGCGTCCGCCGCGGCTCCGTCGACCCAGTAGTGCATCGGATAGCCGGACCGAAAGAACGTAGCCGCTGCCGCAGCGTGAATGGCGTCGTTCTCGTTCAGCACCGCGAGCATCGCATCAACCGTGGCCTTCGGGCGGATGGGCGTGCCCCGACGCAGGTTCGAGAGGTCGATCTCCGCAACAAGGATGTTCGCCGCATCGGCCGGCAGTGTCGGAGTAGCGCCGCGCAGGGTCTTCACGGCGAGCGTGGCCACGAACAGGAGCACCACGCTCACGGCGAGCTGGAACACGACCAGGGCGGCGCGGAGCCTGGTCAGCACGAGGGCATCGGGAGCCACCCGAAGGCCTGCGGCGACCAGATCGCGCGATGCCATCCAGCCCGGCGCGAGGCCGGCCGAGGCCACGACGGCCACCACCAGCACCGCGAAGAACGTGACGATGGACCCGTCGAGGAAGAGCGGCATCCCGACGAGGCTGCTCGCCTGCGCGAGGAGCATCGCCGCACCGGCGCCGCCAAGGCCCGCGGCGGCGATCCCCAGCACCACGACCTCGAGCGCGAGGAGCCGGATCACGCGCCAGCGCGACGCGCCCAACGTCAGGCGGACGCTCAACTCCCGCGTCCGTTCGGCCGCCCGCGCCAGCTGCAGGTTCACGACGTTGGCACAGGCGATCCCGAGGACCGCAAGCGGAATCATCAGGAAGAGACCGGTCGTCAGGAGCGCGTTCCACGTCGACCGACGCCAGTCGAGGCCGCCCCTGTACACCTGCATTCGAGCCGGGCGATGCGGGAGGGGCGACAGGCGATCCAGCCGATCGGCGATGACCGCGAGCAGGACGTCCACGTCACGCGGCTCACCACCCGGCGGCAGGCGTGCGGCCACCGACAACCACGGACTGTGCGCCGCCGCGGCATCGAGCGGCAGCCACAGTTCCGGCGCCACCTCCGGGCCATCGGCGATATCCAGATGGAGCCCCCCGAAGCCTGGCGGCGCGATCCCGACAACTGTCATCGGTCGGCCGCCGACCGCGAGCAAGCTCCCGATCGCGGCGGGGTCGCCGTCGAAGGCGCCGCGCCACAGCGACTCGGCGATGACGACAACAGGCGCTGCGCCCGGCTGCCCGTCGGCCGGCGTCAGCACACGACCCTGGATGGGCGACGTGCCGAGCGTGGCGAAGAAATCCCGCGAGACGAAGGCGGCGCGCGCGCTGGCCGCCTCTCCTCGCAGGACCACGGGCACGATCCGATCACCCTGTGCGGCCAGGCCGGCGGTCCGGCTGGCAGCCGCGATAGCCAGCGCCTCGAATTCTGCCGGCGTCAGGTGTCCCGACTGGTCGATCCACCGGATGCGCACGAGGCTGCTCCGATCGACGACGCCGGGCACGTCACTGAAGAGGAGGACGTTCAGCGCGGAGAACATGGCGCCGCAGACGGCCATCCCGATGCCGAGCGAGACCAGGACCGTCGCCACGTGCGCCGGCGACCGGCGCAACTGCCGGAAGGTCGTGTGCAACTCGGTCATCGAGCCCTCGCTTCTAGGCTGGTGGACTAGGTCGGGTACCAGCCGCCGTTGACGTTGATCGTCTGGCCGGTAAGGTAAGCGTTCTCGGCCAGCAGGAGCACCACCGACGCGACCTCGTCGACGGCGCCGAAGCGGCCGACCGGGATCATCCCTGGCTTCGCGCTCGGGTTCGACGTCACCATCTCGGTCTCGATCAGCGCCGGCGCGATCGCGTTGGCGGTGATCCCCTCCTTCGCCAGGTGCGCCGCGTAGAAGTGCATCAGGCCGTGCAGGCCGGCCTTCGAGGCGGCGTAGTGCGGGCCGACGACGCCGCCGACCTGCGCCGCCACGGACGAGAGGAAGATCACGCGGCCCCAGCCCCGTGCCCGCATGCCGCCGACGACGCCCTGCGTGATCAGGAACGCGGACGTCAGGTTGATGCCGATCGCCTCGTCCCACTCCGCCGCGCCGACGCGATCGATCGCGGCGGGCCGCGCCAGGCCGGCGTTGTTGACGAGGATGTCGACGCCGCCGAACGTGCGATCCACCGCGGCGAGCATCGCCGCGATGCCGTCTCGCTGCGAGACGTCGACCTGCAGCGACAGTGCGCGCAGGCCCAGCGCCTCGATGTCCGCCTGCACGCGTGCGGCGTCGGTGGCGCGCTCACGGTAGGTGATTGCGACATCCGCGCCGGCGGCGGCGAGCGCCAGCGCCACGGCGCGGCCGATGCCGCGGCTGCCGCCGGTGACGAGGGCGCGGCGCCCAGCCAACGTTGTTGCATGGGCCGGTGCCCCGTCAGCCATGCCTCACCGTCGCCTGCGCGATGCGCGCGGGGTGCGTGTAGATGTTGAAGCGGCCGCCGCGGACGAAGCCGATCAGCGTGATGCCGGCCTCCTCGGCCAGATCGATCGCCAGGCTCGATGGCGCCGAGACGGCGGCCACGACCGGCACGCCGGCCAGCCAGGCCTTCTGCAGGATCTCGAACGAGGTGCGGCCGCTGACGAACAGCAGCGCATCGGACAGCGGCAGCGCGCCGGCGAGCAGG
>JANOIR010000615.1:0-8492 GCA_031407765.1 Vicinamibacteraceae bacterium | reverse complement strand
CGCTACGACGACTGGACGATCCCGCCGATGGTCGAAACGCTCGACTCGGTGCGCGAGCAGATCGCGCAGCACGTCGTCCTGAAGGCCGTGGTGGACGGCCGGCTCGCAGGATCCGTCCGCGGCGTCGTCACCCACGGCGTCTGCGAGGTGTGCCGCCTCAGCGTCGACCCGGGGCTGCAGCGTCGTGGCATCGGATCGGCGCTGATCGTCGCCATCGAGCAGCGCTTCCCGGGCATCGAGGCGTTCGAGCTGTTCACCGGCAATCACAGCGTCGAGAACCTGCGGCTCTACGACCGGCATGGCTATCGCCACGCACGGACGCAGGTGCTGTCCCCTGCGGTATCGT
The DNA here is from genome assembly GCA_031407765.1 of Vicinamibacteraceae bacterium. Lineage (GTDB taxonomy): Bacteria > Acidobacteriota > Vicinamibacteria > Vicinamibacterales > Vicinamibacteraceae > JBDSLU01. The sequence goes on along the minus strand of JANOIR010000615.1, from coordinate 8,146 downwards.
TGGTCTTCCTCCGCAAGCTGGCGCGCCCGCCGCAGGAGCCCGCATGACCTCGATTGCCCCGTTCCTCTCCGTGCGCCGCGGCGCCGAGGCCCTCGCCTTCTACAAGGCGGCCTTCGGGGCGGAGGAGCTGCACGTGATCGAGGCGCCGGACGGCGCGGTGGTCGCACAGCTGGATGCCGACGGCGCCCAGTTCTGGATCAGCGACGAATCGCCCGAGCATGGCAACTTCAGCCCGGAGACGCTGAAGGGTGGCACCGTGCGCATGATTCTCACCGTCGCCGATCCCGACGCGGCCTTCGATCGCGCCATCGCCGCCGGCGCCACCGTCGTGACGCCGATCACGGAGGACTACGGCTGGCGCGTCGGCCGCGTCGTCGATCCCTACGGCCACCACTGGGAAATCGGCCACCCGCTCGGCGCCTGACCCGACATGCTGCACGATCGTGAGCGCGCGGCCATCGACGCGCTGTGGACCGTCAAGATCAGCCAGGATGCCCGTGACCTGCCGCAGGCGCAGCGCTGCCGCAACCTCGAGGTCAGCCGGTTGCCCTCCGGGCGCACGCGCCGAGGATGATCGCGGACGCCGGACAGCCGCCCGTGTACACTGTCGCTCCCATGTTCGACCTCCGAACCAGGAACGCAGGACCCGCATGATTGCCGTCGTCGCCTACCCCCGTCTCGACGTCGCCGACACCCGCGCCATCGAGGCCATCCGTACCGCGCTCGATCCGCAGGCGCGCCGTATCGCCGCGCACGTCACGCTGGTCTTCCCGGTCGACCTGAAACCCGCGGACGTCGCGCCGCACTGCGCCGCCGTCGCGGCCTCCAGTCGCCCGATCCCGTTCGTCATCCGCAAGGCGATGGCCCGCCGGGAACCGGACAGCGCCGGTGGCCGTGTGTTCTACGCGCCCGAGGAGGGGGCCGAGGCGATCTCGGCGCTGCACCGGCGGCTCTACGACAGCCCGCTGAAAGTGCATCTCTGGCCTGAGCCGCCCTACGTGCCGCATGTCACCCTCGCGGTCGACCCGGAGTGGGCCCGCTGCGAGGCGCTGGCCGAGCGGCTCACCAGCGGCGCCCGCCCGATGTCCGGCTGGATCGACACGATCTCGCTGATCGAGGTCCGCGATCCGCGGGTTGCGACGATCGCGGAATGGGCCGTCGGCACGTCGATCACCATCGTGCCGTTCGAAGACACGCACCAGGGCGCCTTCGCGCGCCTGAACAAGGCCTGGCTGAACGAGCACGGCCTGTTCGAAGAAGCCGACCGCGCCCACCTCGAGCAGCCACGTCAGTCGATCCTCGCGAGCGGCGGCCAGATCTTCGTCGCCGTCGACAAGGGCGTCGTCATCGGCGTGTGCGCGACAATCGTGCAGGATAACGACACGATCGAGTTCGCCAAGTTCGCCGTCGCGCCGGAGGCGCGTGGCCGCGGCATCGGCCGGCAGCTCACCGCGGCGGCGCTGGCCTGGGCCCGCGATCGCGGCGCTCGCAAGGTGATGCTGCTGTCGTCGCGCAAGCTCGACGCCGCGCTGCGCCTCTACGAGCGATCCGGCTTCATCTACGGGCCGCTGCCGGCACACGTCCCCTACTCGACCGCCGACGTCTACATGGAGCTCACGCTTTAGAACCTGGACTGGGACCCGTGCCGAAACCACATCTGGCGCTGGTCGGCGACTACAGCCCTGATGTCGTCGCACATCAGGCGATCCCGTTGGCGCTCGCCCTGGCGCACTCGGCCGGAACCCCAGCGCCAGGGTGGACGTGGGTGCACACCGACACGCTCACCGGTGACGTGCCGGCACGGCTCCAGGCGTTCGACGGCATCTGGGTCGTCCCGGGGAGCCCGTACGCCAACACCGCCGGGGCCATCTCCGCGATCCGCTTTGCGCGCGAGCAGGGCCGGCCATTTCTCGGCACGTGCGGTGGCTTCCAGCACGCGCTGCTCGAATACGCCGGCGCAGTCTGGGGTGTGCCGTCACCGGTCCACGCGGAGGTCGACCCCGACGCCACCGATCCCGTGATCTCGCCCCTGTCATGCGGCCTGGTCGAGAAGAAGGGGACGATCCGCTTCGAGCCCGGATCGCGGCTGTTGGCAGTGCACGGTGTCGCTGAAACGGTCGAGGGCTACCACTGCCGCTACGGCCTGAACGCGAAGTACGCCGACCGGCTCGCGTCCGGCCCGCTGCGCGTCGCCGCCCGGGACCTCGATGGCGACGTGCGCGCCATCGAGCTCGACGGTCATCCGATCTTCGTGGCCACGCTGTATCAGCCGGAGCGCTCCGGGCTGGCCGGCACGCCGCACCCGCTCATCGGCGCCTTCGTGGATGCCGCACGCGGACACGCCGTGGCCCGCCGGCGGTGAGCCAGCCGCCACGATGGTCTTCGTGGGCCTGGCAATCCTCGCGCCGCGCTGGTCGACCGCGCGCCTGGCGATGACAGCGCTCGCGCTGAGCGTGGCGATCGAAGTCAGCCAGCTCTATCACGCGCCCTGGATCGACCGGATCCGCGACACCACGCCCGGCGCGCTGGTCCTCGGCTACGGCTTCCTGTGGAGCGACCTCGCCTGCTATGTCGCCGGCGTCGCGCTGGGTGCCGGCATCGAGGCTCAAGCCAGTCGACTGCTCGTGCGACGCCGGCCAAAACCATGATCGCCGGTGTCAGACTGAAGAGGAGTCGTCGGGCCATCGCGGGGGCATCATGCTGAAACGCGGCCGGGGAACCACGGAGGAACCATGAGGATGCGGATCCTGTTGACCGTCGCGCTCGCCCTGGCGGTCGCACCGGCAGGCGGTTGCGAAGCACGCTACCCCTGCGCCCGGAAAGGACTGACGACATGCTGAACGCCGCCTGGCACGACGCCCATCCGATGCCATCGCCTGCGACTCTCGATCAGCCGGTCGCATGGCACCAGGCTCACGCCACGGCGTGCGGATGCCGGCCGATGCCCAGCGGCGGCCTGACCGCGGCGTAGGCTGCGATAAGCTTCGCGACGTGGGTTCCGTCGCGCCGCTCGTCATCCCCCGCCTGCCCGGCCCCGTCGACGTCACCTGGACCGTCCCGGGCTCGAAGAGCATCACCAATCGCGCCCTCGTCCTGGCGGCGCTCGCCGACGGCGAGACGCGGCTGACCGGAGCGCTCGAGAGCGATGACACCCGCCACATGCGCGCGGCGCTGACGCGCATGGGCATCGACATCACCGATGCGCCGGGCGAGACCCTGATCGTGCGCGGCGGCCGCGCCCGGCTCCACGCGCCGGACGGCCCGCTCTTCGTCGGCAACAGCGGCACGACGGTGCGCTTCCTGGCCGCGGTTGCGGCGCTCGTCGACGGCGAGGTGACGCTGGTCGGCGACGACGCGATGGCCAAGCGGCCGATCCAGGTGCTGGTCGACGCGCTGCGGGCGCTCGGCGCCGACGTCAGCTGCGCGACCGGATGCCCGCCGCTGACGATCCGCGGCGGCCGGCTGCGCGGCGGCCGCGTGCGCATGCGCGGCGACCAGTCGAGCCAGTACTTCTCGGCGCTGCTGATGGCCGCGGGCCTCGCCGACGCCGATCTCGACGTCGAGATCGAGGGCTCGCTGGTCAGCCGGCCGTACGTCGACATCACGCGCCGGATGATCGCGGACTTCGGCGGCGAGGTGACCGAGACGCCGGCGGGGTTTCACGTGACCGCCGGGCGGCCGCTGCACGGCCGTGCGTATGCGATCGAGCCCGACGCGTCCTCCGCCAGCTATCCGTTCGCGCTGGCTGCGGCGCTGGGCGGCGCGGTGGTAGTGCCGGGACTGGGCCGAGACGCGCAGCAGGGCGACTACGCCTTCGCGGCAATCCTCGAGCAAGCCGGCGCCACGGTCACGCGCGGCGAGACGTCCACGCGCGTCGAGCGGCTCGGGACGCTGCGCGGCGTCGACGTCGACATGCACCACATCTCGGACACGGTGATGACCCTCGCCGCGATCGCGCCGATTGCGGCCGGCCCGACGCGGATCCGCAACGTCGCCAACATCCGCATCAAGGAGACCGATCGGCTCGCGGCGACGGTGATCGAGCTGGAGCGGCTCGGCCAGCGGGTGACCCACGGCGCCGACTGGCTGGCGATCGAGCCGGCCCCGGTCACGCCGGCGGTGGTCCACTGCTACGACGATCACCGCATCGCGATGAGCTTCGCGATCCTCGGCGCGGCGGCCGGCGGCGTCACGATCGAGGATCCGGCCTGCGTGTCCAAGACCTATCCGGCGTTCTTTCGCGATCTCGCGGCGATCTATGCGGCGGCGGGCGTACCGTTCGCGGCAACGACGCCGGTCTGACGCGCAGCGGGCCCTGGCACCCGTCCAAACCACTCAGGGCGACGCTGAACGCCTCGCGGGAAGGCCGATGCCTGTTACACCGTTGCCGCGTGCGGCATCGGCGGCCGTGCCCGCACATCCTGGAGGACGCCGAGGGCCTGCGCCAGCGCCTCGCGGGACGACGGCGGCCCCAGGCAGACGCGCACGAAGCGCGGTGGCGGTCCCTGCGCCTGTCCCACCGCGAAGCTCTGGCCGGCGCTGACGATCACGCCGCGCAGCCGCGCCTGCTCGAGGAACTCCGCGGCGCCAAGCGCCCCTGTCGCCAGCCACACGTGCGGGCTGATCGCCGGCAGATCGCGCAGGCCGAGGATCTGGCGCGCCAGGGTGGTCCGGGCCTGGAACTCCGCCCGCTTCCACGCGATCACACGCTCGGCGACGCCGTCGGCGAGCCAGCGCCCCACCAACTCGGCGCCGAACGGGGGCGCCATCACGCTCGATGCGAAGACGGCGGCGCCGAGCCGCGGCACCAGCGCCGCGGGCGCGCGCAGCAGGCCGACGCGGAGGCCAGGTGCAACCGCCTTCGACACGCCGGTCAGGTAGATGCAGCGTTCCGGCGCGTCGGTGCTCAGCGGCAGCGTGCTCGAGAAGACGCCGTATTCGTCGTCCTCGATGAGCGTGATGTCGTGCTTCGCCGCCGTCTGCAGCAGCGCCTTGCGCCGGCCGGCGCTCAGCGTGACGCCGGTGGGGTTCTGCAGCGTCGGCATCTGGTAGGCGACGCGCGCCCCGGTGCGCCGGGCGATGCGGGCGAAGGCGTCGACGTCGAGCCCGCCGGCGTCGACCGGGACCGGCACGAGCTGCAGGTGCAGGTGGTTGGCGAGCGAGATCGCGCCGGTGTAGGTGACGGCCTCGGTGAGCACGGCGTCGCCCGGCCGCGTCAAAGTCGCCAGCGCCGCGAGCAGGCCGTGCTGGGCGCCGGCGGTGACGACGATCTCGTCGGGGGTCGCCGCGACGCCGCGCAGCGCGGCCCACTGCGCCATGACCCGGCGATGGCGCTCGGCGCCCGTATGCGGCTGGTATTCGAGCAGAGAGGTCAGCAGATCCGGATCGATCGATGATGCCGCAGCGATCAGCTCGCCGCCGAACGGTGTGGCCAGCAGCTGGTTCAGCGTCAGGTCGGTGACGCCGGAGCTGGCGTGGGCCGGCGCCGCATGCACGAACGTGCCGCGGCCGACCGTCGCCGACACCAGCCCGCGCCGCCGCGCCTCGCTGTAAGCGCGGGTGACGGTGGCGATCGTCGTGCCGAGGCGCTCGGCCAGCTCGCGCTGCGTCGGCAGCCGGGTGTCCGCGGCGACGCGGCCGGAGGCGACGTCGGCGGCGAGGGCGTCCACGATGCGCAGGTAGAGCGGCCGCGGGCGGCCGCGGCTGGCGCCGCGCGCGGGAACGGAGACGGGGGCGAGCTTCGGCTGCCACATGGGGTGTCGTCCGGTGGTCAACTTGTCCTCGTGCAATGTACGCATTGACACGATGACAAGCAAGCTCTTATTGTCGGGCATGGCTGCTCCCGCCCGGTTGCCTCTCCTGCAAGTCGATGCCTTCTCCCGCGATCCCTTCGGCGGCAACCCCGCCGCGGTCGTTCTCCTCGACGAACCGCGCGACACCGCCTGGCTGCAGGCCGTCGCCGGCGAGATGAACCTGGCCGAGACCGCCTTCCTGCTCCGCCGCGGCGACGGTCGCTTCGACCTGCGCTGGTTCACCCCGGAGGTCGAAGTCACGCTGTGCGGGCACGCGACGCTGGCCAGCGCCCACGCCCTGTGGTCGACCGGCCGCGCCGACGCCGACGCGCCGATCGTGTTCGACACGCTCAGCGGCGCGCTGTCGGCCCGCCCGAACCGCGACGGCACGATCACGCTCGATTTTCCGGTGCGGCCGGTGGCACCGGAGACGCTGCCCGCGGAGATTGCCGCCGCGCTGGGTGTCGAGCCGCGCGAAGTCCACGCCGCGCGCAAGGGGCCAGGCGGCATCGACTACATCGTCGAGTGCGCCGACGAGGCGACGGTCACGGCCGCGCGGCCGGACTTCAAGGCGCTCAGGGCCATCGACGGCGGCCTCATCCTCACCGCCCGCGCCTCGACACCCGGCTGGGACTTCGTCTCGCGCTACTTTGCGCCGGCGTTCGGCATCGACGAAGATCCGGTGACGGGCTCGGCGCATTGCGCACTCGCGCCGTACTGGTCGGCGCGCCTGGGCCGGCCGTCGCTGACCGCGCGTCAGGTCTCGAAGCGCGGCGGTACGCTGCAGGTCACCGTCGCCGGCGATCGGGTCCTGCTCACGGGTCACGCCATCACCGTGCTCACCGGCGAACTGACCGCCTGATCGCACACGAAAGGACCATCGCGCTTGGACGCCTCGACACGACGCTCCCTCATCGGTCGCTATCGCGCCGGCTACTCCGCGGTGGTCGACGCCCTCGCCGGCGCCGACGATGCCGCCTTGGATCGCCGCCCGGGGCCCGGTACCTGGTCCTCGCGGGAGATCGTCCATCACCTCGCCGACAGCGAGATGACGTCGGCGATCCGCCTGCGCCGCCTGATCGCCGAGGAGAACCCGACGATCGTCGGCTACGACCAGGAAGAGTTCGCCCGCCGGCTGCACTACGACCGGCCGATCGCCTCGTCGCTGGAGGCGTTCCGGTGGGCCCGCGTCTCGAGCGCCGAGATCCTCGACCGCCTGACCGACGCCGACTGGATCAGGGCCGGCACGCACAGCGAGAGCGGCCCCTACTCCGTCACCCACTGGCTCGAAATCTACGCCGAGCACGCCAACAAGCACGCCGCCCAGATCCACCGCGCCCGCGCCTCGTAGATAATCGGGGCGTGCGCAGCCTCCGGATCCTCGTCGCGGCCGTGGTCGGCCTGCTGCCCGGGATCGCCGTTGCGCAGACGCTGACGCTGCAGGACGCGATCGCGGCGGCCCTCGCCAAGAACCGCGAGATCGTGGTCGAACGCGAGGCGGTGACCCAGAGCCGGGAGGGCATCGCGCGGGCCGAGGCGGCTTTCGATCCCGTGGTGCGCGGCGAGACCCGCTTCCGCGACCAGACGTTTCCGGTCGTCTCGATCCTCTCGGGCGCCCCGACTGGCGAGCTCGCCCCGACGACCCGCGGCGTGTCGAGCGCCGCCAGCTTCTCGCGGCTGTTCGGCACCGGGGCCTCGGTGACGGCCTCGACGTCGGTCTCGCGCGACACCACCAACAACTTCCTCACCCTGGTCTCGCCGGCCTGGTTCACGTCGCTCGGCGTCGAGCTGCGTCAGCCGCTCCTCCAGGGCCGCGCCATCGATCCGGCGCGCCGCGCCGTGCGCGTGTCGCGCGCCACCGTGGATCGATCCGAAGCTGCGCTGCGGCGCGTCGTCGCCGAGACGGTGGCGGCCGTCGAACAGGCCTACTGGGCCGTCGTCGCGGCCCGGCGCGACATCTCGATCCGCGAGTCGACGCTTTCCCTCGCCGATCGCCAGCGCGCCGACGCCCGCATCCGGGTCGAGGCGCAGGTGGCGCCGGAGTCCGACCTGGCGCAGTTCACCGCCGAGATCGAGCGCCGCCGCGGCGACCTCTTCGCCTCGCGCGAAGCGGCCACCCGCGCCGAGCTGCTGCACAAGGCGCTGATCCTCGACAGCGCCGACGCGCCGCAGTGGAACGCGACGCTGCTCCTCGAGGATCTCCCGCCGCCGTCGCTGGCGCTGGTCGACCTCGCCGCCGCGCTGACCGACGCCGCCGGCCGCCCCGAGCTCGCCGACCTCGATGCGCGCAAGGCCCTGCAGGCGATCGAGCTCGACGCGGCCCGCGATCGCCTGAAGCCGCAGCTCGATCTGGT
>JANOIR010000603.1:0-3156 GCA_031407765.1 Vicinamibacteraceae bacterium | reverse complement strand
CGGCGTGCGTGCCGGCGCTGCGCGTCGGCGCGATCGGCGACGTCGCCAGCATCTTGGGTGCGGGATCCTTGGCCCACGTCATCAGGAAGAACGCCTCGTCGGTGATCTCGAACGGGGCCGCGCCCTGGGTGATCGGGTTGGCCTCGGGGAACGCGTAGGTGACCGGCGCTTCGAGGGTGAAGTTGGTCTCGCCGTGCTTCTTGGCGCCGCCCATGATCGACGCCCACCAGACCGGATCCTCGGCACAGATCGCGTCGTGGAAACCGACCAGGCCGCCGCCGCGCTTGAGGAAGTTCTCGAGCGTGATGCGCTCGCCGATCGTCATGTAGCCGGCGTCGCCCTTGTACATGACGATGACGTCGACGTCGGCCAGCTCCTGCTCGGTCGGGAAGTGCAGGCTGCCATCGACGATCGCGCCGCGCTCGGTGAGGATCTTGCTCCAGTCGGCGAGGAACTGCGGATAGTCGTGCTGCCCCGCCGCGTGCGTCTTCAGCCCGGCGCGCAGGTAGACCTTGATCGGCCGGCCTTGGAATGTTGGCGGCGCCGCCTGCGCGAGGGCCTGCGCCGCGGTCTGCGCCGGCGGCGGCGCCGTCTGTCCTTGGGCGCGGGCGCTCGTAGCGTGGGCCAATGCCAGCGCGGCCACTGCCGCGAACGTCAGTCGTACACTCATCGGCAACACTCCACCTTGAACGAGGGACAGCCGCATCATAGCGGAGGTCGCGACGGATCGTGGGCGACGCTGATCGCGCCGGCGTCGTCGATCGCGACCCGGCGGGCCGGGGCCGGCCCGCAGCGCTCCTCGCGCGCCTCGTAGCGGAAGCCCTGGCCGGGCTCCCAGTTCACCGTAGCCCGGACTCGACACGAGCGAGCCGGGGTGTCGTCATCGACGTTCCCGGGACCGTCGTTGCGAACCCCGGCCGGCTCGACGTCGAGGGTGACGGCGAAGGGATCGGCGACCACGGACATGCCGACAGCGCTGGCGGGCACGCGCCAGGTGTTGCAGTGCAGATGTGACTCGCCGTTGGTGGCGACGAGCATCGCGTCGGTGACGAGCCGATCGCCGATCAGCTCGAGCCCCACGAGATAAACCCCCTTGGCGCCGCCTTCCGTCACGAGCACGCGCAGGATGGTGACGCTGCCGATCCGGGCCAGCTCGGTCGCGACGAATCGCGGCGGGGGAGCATCGGGGGTGTGGGCGGCCACCTCCAGATGATCATGGTCCTCCAGCCGGTCCACGCTGGGGCCGCCTTCGGTGAACGGCTGCGCCCGGATGTCGAGCCGGCTGCCGATTTCCGTCAATCTTTCCCGCCGCGGGTACTCGGTGAGCGCCGCGTAGAGGCGGGCCCCGAAGTGCCACGACAGCGAGGGGGCCCCAACGAGCACGACTGCCCTCTTGCCGACTGCCGCCATCGTGATCGCCGACACGACGCCAAAGCCGTCCACGAGCTGCGTGCTGCCCTCGGACGGGGTCGAGGCACGGTCGACGCGCGGATCGAGCCCGCCCGCGACGGGCGAGGCAGCGGGCGCCGGCGGCTCGGGTTTCCGGGTCCCGAAGTGGAAGTAGCTCGTCGCCCGCCGTTCCATCCAGGCGGTATCGCGGCGGCGATAGGTGTGGGCGCAGAAGAAGCCGTCGTGTTCCGCGTCCCACCGGCAGCCGACCTCTTCTCCGACCCCGAAGATGCAGCTGTAGACCATGCAGGCGCCACCGCAGCCGCCGCCATGAGTCTCGTCGAAGAAGCCAATGACACGCGGTGCCGCGGCCCGGAAGTCGAGCAGCAGATGGTGGCGGGTGTCGCTCGACGAGCTGGCGTGCAGTTCGACCGACGAGTACTGCACATCGACGATGGGCCGCCGCGGATCCGGCGTGGCCGGAGCAAGCCGCTCGGCATCGTCGGGAAACGCCGGTGTCTTGAAGGCAATCTGGAGGTGACCGGAGTCACCGACCAGGCGCCACCAGCGCACAGTCCCATCGGCGGCCCGCGTGCGGACCACGAGCCGCAGTGTGCCGGACGCGAAATCCGACGGCTCCTCCTCCGCGGCCTCTTCTCCATCGAGGACCCGGTCGAAGTACGCCTCGATCGCCGCCACCGGGTAGGCGAGCACGTCGAACCCGTCCAGCGAAGACCGGGCCGCGGCACCGAGCCGCACAAGGTCGAGGTCGGCCTCCTCGACCTCCTGCAGCTGAACGCCAGGCGTGTCGTTCAAGTCGTACACGCCCAGCCCGTCGGTGTCGCCCGGCATGCCCGCAGTCGCGGAGCCCAGCGTCCACCGCAGGTCCTGCGACAGCGCCGGCGACGGGGTCGGCGCCGCGGCGGGTTGCTGCGCCCACGCCGAGCCTGTCAGGGCGACGCCAGCGAGCGTGCCAGCGATCCACCGCCGACATCGCGACACCATTATCGCAGCCGCCTGCGTCACCGCGTCAGCGCCGCCTGCAGCATGGCGCGGGTGTAGCCGACGTTGTAGATCTCGCCGGCGAAGCCGCCGCCGCCGGGATACTGGTTCTGGAACTTCTGGTACTCGCGGTCCATGTCGATCAGCCGCGGATGCTCCGGATAGATGCCGCGCGGGTACTTGGCCTTGACCAGCTCGCGCATCACGCCAAAGAGATCGACCTGGCCGTCGTCGAGGAAGACCTCGGTGTAGTCGATGTAGGGCTTGCGCACGACCACGTTGCGGAAGTGGACGTGGTTGATGCAGTCGCGCTCGCTCAGATACCGGCACACCTTGACCGGATCCTCGCCCAGCTCGCGCGTGACGCCGCAGTCGAAGGTCATACCGTTGAACGGGCTCTCGACTAGCTTCAGGTAGGCCTTCCAGTGCTCGACGGTCGCCATGATCTGCTCGGAGCCGCGTGACAGCGGCACCGGCGGATCGTTCGGGTGCAGGGCCAGCCGCACGTTGGCCTTCTCGGCCACCGGCACGATGGTCTTGAGGAAGCGCCGCGCGCGTTCGAGCTGTTGGGCGCGCGTGTGCGTGCCGACGCCCTCGCGCGGCGGCAGATCCTTCGACAGCGCGTAATCGTACGCCGTGTAGCCGGCGCCGGCGCGGCCCTCTTCCAGCTTGTAGCCCTCGGTGAGCCGGTGCGCGTAGAAGTTGTACTCGACGACCGGCAGCCCCAGCTTGCCCGCCACCTTGATCGACTCGACGACGTTGGCG
>JANOIR010000595.1:0-2525 GCA_031407765.1 Vicinamibacteraceae bacterium | reverse complement strand
CCCAGCACCGCCGTCTCGCCGACGTCCAGGATCCTGAAGTCGTCGGGTGGGACACCGGCTGCCGCCCGCGCATCGGCGAGCAGGCGCACCGGCTCCGCGTAGCCGTCGTCGGCGAGCCGGAAGCAGCTGTGGTGCGTGGCGATGGAGTAGCGGGCGCCGACCTCGCGGTGCGCGCGCACCGCCTCCTCGGGGTTCATGTGGAACGGCTGCATGAACCAGCGCGGCTCGTAGGCGCCAATCGGGAGCAGCGCGATGTCCGGCGCGCCGAGGCGCTCGCGGATTGTCGAGAAGAACGGCGCGTAGCCGCTGTCGCCGGCGAAGTAGACGAGCGGCGCTTCCGGCACGCGCAGCATGCAGCCGCCCCACAGCGTCCGCCGCCGATCGAGCATGGTGCGGTTGGACCAGTGCATCGCCGGCGTCGCCGTGATCGCGGCGCCGATGACGTCGGTCGATTCCCACCAGTCCAGCTCGATCACCGGTCCGATCCCCTTGCTCTCGAGCGGCGCCTTCAGCCCGAGGCAGGTCACGAACGTCGGGGCGCGCTGCGCGGTCAGCCAGCGCAGCGACGGGATGTCGAGGTGATCGTAGTGGTTGTGGCTGACGAAGACGGCGTTGATGGCCGGCAGCTCACGCAGCTCGATGCCCGGCGGACGCACGCGCGGCGTGCCGATCCGGCCGAGCGGCCCAGCGTGGGTCGAAAAGTGCGGATCCGTCAGCAGCGTGAACCCGTCGACGCTGACCAGCACCGTGCAGTGCCCGATCATCGTGACCGCGGCCTGGCCTTCGGGGACGGACAGGGGTGGCGCGAGATACGGGCGGTTGGTGACCGCGCGCGGCCACGGCTCGCGCTTGGCGGTGGCCCACCAGCGCAGGAGATCCGGGATGCCCCGATCGATCTGGCCCCAGGGGTTGCGGAACCGCTGCTCCGAGACATCGAAATGATCGGTGGCGACGTCGCGCCAGCGCTCGCGGGGCACTACATTCCTACGTGAGCGACCGTGCCCGGCGGCAGGCCCTCGAGCGTGCGGAGCAGGGCTCCGTTCTTCAGCCCGGACCACCCTAACTCCGCGACGGTTCGCACGTCGTGGAGGAGGATCTCGCGTTTTAGGCGTTTGGGTACGCACTCATCGAGCAGCAGGCGCATCACTGACGACCTGCTTCATATGCTCGAGCACGCCGATGGCCATCGATCGATTGACGGTCGGGAAGTCCTCGAGGAATTCCCCCAATGGGCGATCGTGCTCGAGGTAATCGATCAGAGCGCGAACCGGTACGCGAGTGCCGGCGAATACCGGCACGCCGCCCAAGATCTCAGGATCCGACAGCACACCTGGAATCGATGTTGCGAGCGGGTCGCCCATGAACCCGAGTATACGACGCGTGTTCAATAGACCGTCAGGTAGCGGGAGATCTCCCAGCCGCTGACGCGCTCGATGTACTCCTGCCACTCGTTGCGCTTCGCTTCGAGGAAGTGCTCGTAGATGTGGCGGCCCAGCGCGTTCTGGACGACCTCGTCCTTCTCGAGCGCGTCGAGCGCGTCGCTCAGGTTGCCGGGCAGCTCGTCGATCCGCAGATGGCGCCGCTCGCGGAAGCTCATCTTGTGGATGTTCTTGTTGATCGGCGGACCGGGATCGAGGTCCTGGTCGATGCCTTCGAGACCGGCGGCCAGCGTGACCGCGAGCGCAAGGTAGGGGTTGCACGACGGATCCGGGACGCGCAGCTCGACGCCGGTCGCGGCGTCGCGTCGCGCCGGCACACGGACGAGCGGGCTGCGGTTGCGCTCCGACCACGCGATGTTGGTGGGCGCCTCGAAGCCCGGGACGAGGCGCTTGTAAGAATTCACCAGCGGGTTGGTGATCGAGCAGAAGCCCTTGGCGTGGCGGAGCAGGCCGGCGATGTAGTTGAGGCAGACACGGCTCAACTGCCACGGCGCATCGGGGTCGAGGAAGGCGTTGTTGCCGTCGGTGGCGACGAGCGACTGCAGCAGGTGCAGGCCGGAGCCGTTCCTGCCGTAGACCGGCTTCGGCATGAACGTGGCGTGCAGGCCGTTCTGCTGGGCGACGTTCTTGACGATGAAGCGGAAGGTGCTGACGTTGTCCGCGGTGGTCAGCACGTCGTCCTGGCGGAAGTCGATTTCGTGCTGCCCGGCGGCGACCTCGTGATGCGCCGCCTCGACGTCGATGCCGATCGACTCGAGCGCCAGCACGATCTGCCGTCGGACGTCCTCGCCGAGGTCGACGGGGGCCAGGTCGAAATAGCCGGCCGCGTCGTGGGTATCCGTCGTCGCCCGGCCGTCCCTGGTCTGGAACAGGAAGAACTCGACCTCGGGGCCGCAGTGCATCGTGTAGCCGGCCGTCGCGGCGCGGTCGATGGCGCGTTTGAGCGCATGCCGGGGACAGCCTTCGAACGGGCTGCCGTCGGGATTGTGGATGTCGCAGATCAGGCGGCCGATGCGCTCGCCGGTGTTCTGCGTCCCCGGCAGCACCCGGAACGTCGACAGGTCGGGCCGCAGGAACATGTCCGAC
>JANOIR010000562.1:0-21497 GCA_031407765.1 Vicinamibacteraceae bacterium | reverse complement strand
GACCGTCGCGGTGTAGCACCGGGAGCGGACGCGATGCACCGGCCCCACGACCCCGCACTGATCGGCCGGGTCGTGCGATGCTCTACCCGACGATGCTGCTGACATCGGGAGAGCTGCTCGACGGCGTCCGGATCTTGATCGTCGAAGACGAGAGCCTGTTGGCGGTGGAGCTCGCCGATCGCCTCGCCGGGTTCGGCGCCACGGTCGTCGACTCCGTCGATTCGGGCGCGGCGGCCCTGACCGCCGCCGAGAGCCATCGGCCCGACGTCGTGCTGATGGACGTGCGGCTGAAGGGCCCGCTCGACGGCATCGACGCGGCGATCCAGATGCAGCAGCGGGTGCCTGTGGCGGTCGTGTTCCTGACCGCGCACTCCGACACCGCCACGCTCGATCGGGCGCGTCAGGCCGGCGCCTACGGTTACCTCAGCAAGCCGGTCCGCGAGCGCGACATCTGTCCGACCATCTCGACCGCGCTCGAGCGGCATCGGCTCGATCGCCGCGCCCACGAGCTGAACGCCCGGCTGGTCGAGCAGGCCAAGCTGCTCGAAGCCAAGAACCGCGAGCTGGACGAGTTCGCCGCGATCGTCAGCCACGACCTGCGGGCGCCGCTGCGCAACCTGTGCATGCTCCTCGATCTGCTTGGCTCGGATCAGCCGCTCAGCGAGGAAGATGACGGCATCGTGCGGCGGGCGCGGAACAACGGGCGGCGGATGGCGACGCTCATCGACAGCCTGCTCGACCTGGCCCGGGCCGGATCGACCGCGATGCGGATCGACGACCACGATCTGGCCGCGCTCTGCGAGGAGGTCATCGGCGACCTCGGCTCGGCGATCGCCGACAGCGGCGCCACCATCGCCCGGCCCGCACCGGGCCTGCGCCTGGGCGGCGATGGCGCGCTGCTGCGGCAGCTCCTGCAGAACCTGCTCTCGAACGCCATGAAGTTCCGGCGTGAGGGGATGGCGCCAGCCATCGCGATCGAGGGACGGACGCTCTCGGACGGCGGCATCGAGATCGTCGTCCGCGACAACGGCCCCGGCTTCGATCCGCAGCAGGCCGGCCGCCTCTTCCAGCGCTTCGTCCGCTTGAGCACGCCGACGGCGGTGGACGGCGTGGGCATCGGGCTGGCCACCTGCGCGCGCATCGTCGAGCGCCATGGCGGATCGATCCACGCCGACGCGACCCCCGGCGCCGGCGCGGTGTTCACCGTGCGCCTGCCTGCCCCGCCTCTTCCGGCTTGAACGTCAGCCGGACACGCGTGCCCGGCGACAGAGCGTCGAACTCGATCGTGCCGTCGACCTGCTGCGCGAGCGACCGCATCAGCCGCAGGCCGAGGGTCCGCCCCTGCTGCGGATCGACGCCGACGAACCCGACGCCGTTGTCCGACACGCTCAAGGTGCAGACGCCGTCGCCGTCGCGCTCCAGCACCAGCCGAATCGTCGGCCGGGCCGGCATCCGATCCGGTGGGAACGCGTGCTTCAGACAGTTGGTCAGGATCTCGTTCAGGATCAGGCCGCACGGGATCGCCGTGTCGATCGGCAGCGAGACCGGCGCCGTGGCGAGGTCGAGCGTCGTCGCCCGCTGGCCGACCTGCATGCTGTCCAGCAGCTGACGCGCCAGCTGGGTCGCGTACTCGGCGAAGTCGACCGCCGACAACCGATCCGAGCGGTACAGGAACTCGTGCACCAGGGCCATCGACTGGATGCGGGCCCGGCTCTCGGCGAGGACGCGCAGGGCCTCGGGGTGATCGGTGGTCGTCGACTCCAGGTAGAACACGCTGGAGATGACTGCCAGGTTGTTCTTGACCCGGTGGTGGATCTCGCGGAGCAGCACTTCCTTCTCTTCGAGCGAGCCGCGGATCTGCTCCTCTGCGTGCTTGCGGGCCGTAATGTCGTGGATGGTGCCGATCATCCGCAGCGGCCGGCCACCGGCGTCGCGCGTCTGGACCCGGCCGCGCGTGTTGATCCAGGCCAGCTGCCCGTCCTTGCGGCGGGCGCGATAGTCGAGGTCGAACGGGACCGCGTCGGACCCCAGGCTCTGTTCGAGGGCCGCCTCGAGAC
Organism: Vicinamibacteraceae bacterium; assembly: GCA_031407765.1. Lineage (GTDB taxonomy): Bacteria > Acidobacteriota > Vicinamibacteria > Vicinamibacterales > Vicinamibacteraceae > JBDSLU01. Next base: position 19,440 of record JANOIR010000562.1, on the reverse strand, counting down.
GCGGCCGATCGTCGGGATCGATCGTCGCTCTCCACGTTTCGACGCTGCCGGGCAGCTCGCCCGGCTGGTAGCCCATGATCCCCCACCAGCGTTCGTCGAGGATGATCGCACCGGTCTGCACGTTCCAGTCCCACAGCCCGTGCGAGGCGTTCTCGAGCGCCAGGCGCAGCCGCTGCTCGCTCTCCTGCAGCGCGCGCTCGGCCAGCTTCCGCGGCGTGATCACCTCGGTCAGCATGATGATGCCGCCGATCTCGCCGCGCTCGTCGGTCCACGGCCGGACCTCCCAGCGCAGCCACTCGTCGCGGCCGTCGGCGCGGACGAAGTGATCGTCGTCGGAGCCCTCGATGGCGCCAGCCAGGCAGCGCTGGTGGATCGCCAACCAGGCGGGCAGCTGGCGGATCTCGGGGAACACGTCGTAATGGTGCTGGCCGATGACGTTCCGGTCGCCGAGCTGATAGTCGTCCAGCCAGCGCCGGCTGACGGCGACGTAGCGCAGGTCGCGATCGAGCATCGCCACCGCGCCTGGCGTGTGCTCGACGAAGGCCATCAGCCGTGACCGCGTCCGCTCCAAGGCCCGTTGCGATTCGCGCAGGCGCTCCTCCGTCTGCACCTGGCTGGTCACGTCGTGAATCACGCCGACCAGATACAGAGGCGCTCCGTCCGCCCCGTGCACCAACGACCCGGAGACGTGGGCCCACACGACCTCGCCGTCAGGCCGCAGGTAGCGCTTGGTCCAGCCCTCGACCGGCAGGGCCTTGCGCAGCGCCTCGTCGAAGTGGCGGCCGTCCTGCTCGAGATCGTCCGGGTGGGTGATGTCGGCGAGGCGGAGGCCGGTGAGCACGGCGGCCGGCCGGCCGACCATGTCGCAGAAACTCTGGTTGGCGCGGAGCAGCTCGCCGTTGACGCCGAGCTCGACGATGCCCGCCGTCGACTGCTCGAAGACGGCCCGGTGCCGGGCTTCGCTCACGGCCAGCGCCGCCGACGCCGCCTCGATCTGGTCGGCGCGGTCACGGGCGACGCGCGTCACGGCCAGTGCGGCGTAGACCAGCACGGCGACGGCAACGCCGAGGAGGACGGTGGTGGCCAGCACCAGCGGCCAGGCGTCGACCGGGAACACCGTGGTCAGCGTCGTCGCCATCAGGCCGGTGAGGACGAGCGCGGCGGAGGCGCCGGTCCACGGGAGCCACGTCGGATGGCGGGTGTGTCGGACGCCGTCGCGCCACGCCAGGCACCACAGCGCCAGGCCGACCAGTCCGACCGCCGTGGCGGTGTGGACCGCCATACGCGCGTAGCGCCCCCATGCGGTGCCGTCGCCGCTGCCGAAGAGGTACTCGACGAGGGCGAAGCCGCTGAGCGCAAGGAGCGCGGCGGCCATGCCGCCGGCGACCGGTGATCGCGCCCGCTGGCTCAGCCCGGCGACGAAGGCCAGGCCAGCCAGGAGCAGCGCGGCCGCCGCGCTCGGCGCCATCCGGCCCAGCGCGAACCCCTCGGACCCGGTGAACGGCCGCCACAACAAGGTGTCGACGCCCAGGCTGCGATCGAGCGGGAACTGCAGGAAGGTGGGGACGGCGAGCAGCAGGACCAGCCCGCCCAGCACGGCTTGGGCCCGGCGCGCCTCGCGGGCCCCGGCCACCAGGGCGGCACCGGCCGCCATGAACAGGATGGCGGTGTTGAACTGCATCACTGGCAGCGTCGGGTGGATGCGCAGCACCAGCTCCCAGCGCATCACCCAGGCGACCACGATGAGCGACCCGAGCGCACACACGGCCGCACCGAGCACTGTTGCCAGCCGCGTCAGGCCGTCCGTGCCGGTCGCCATACTTCCCAACAGTTTGCGCGTAGGCTGCTCGCGAGACAAACCCGCGAGCGCCGAAACCTTCAGCTGACGAGTGGCAGCGAACGCCTCGGCTGGCAGGCAGCGGGCGCGACCGTCGCGGTGTAGCATCGGGAGCGGACGCGATGACCAACGACCTGTCGCTGACGCCGATCGCCCGTATCCGCTCGTCGCTGCGCACGATCGTCGACGCGCCGCGGCAGGGCGCCGAAGGCGCGCCGGACGCCTGGCTCGACGTCGACCCGGCCTTCGCCCGCGGCCTCGACGGCCTGCACGCCGGTGACGAGATCGTGCTGATCACCTGGCTCGATCGCGCCGATCGCAGCGTCCTCGCGGTGCACCCGCGCGACGACGCGTCGCTGCCGCTCACCGGCGTCTTCGCCACCCGCTCACCGCATCGCCCGAACCCGCTGGGACTGCACCGCGTCACGATCCGCGAGATCGCCGGCACCACGCTCCGCGTCGGCCCCCTCGAGGCCATCGACGGCACCCCGGTCGTCGACCTGAAGATCGTCTGGCGCGACGACGGGTAGCGGCCGGGTCGGGCCGACTCGGTCCGGAGCGGCGCTTGGAGTACGCTTTCGGCCGTGACCGCCACCCGCTCTCTCCGCGTCGGCCTCGTCGGCTACGGCCTCGGCGGTTCGACCTTCCATGCGCCCTTGATCAGCGCGACGCCCGGCCTCGAGCTGGCGGCGATTGCCACCAGCGACGCCGGCCGCGTGCAGGCGGCCACCGCCCGCTACCCGCAGGCGCGGATCGTGGCGTCGCCGGATCAGCTGTTCACGATGGCCCCGGCGCTCGACCTGGTCGTCGTCTCGACGCCGCATCATACCCATGCGCCGATCGCGCGCGCCGCGCTCGCTGCCGGCTGCCACGTGGTGATCGACAAGCCGTTCGCGGTGACGGCGGCCGAAGCCCGTGATCTGGCGGCACTCGCCGTCCGCCACGGCCGCCTGGCGATCCCCTTCCAGAATCGCCGCTGGGACGCCGACCTGCTGACGCTGCAGCGCGTCCTGCGCGAAGGCGCGCTCGGCGACGTCCATCGTTTCGAGTCGCGCTACGAGCGCTGGCGGCCGATCCCCAAGCCGCGCTGGACGGTCGACGGGGCCGACGGCCGCGGCGAGGGCCTGCTGCTCGATCTGATGGTCCACCTCGTCGACCAGGCGCTGGTCGTGTTCGGACCGGCCCGCGACGTCTACGCGGAGTTCGATCGCCGGCATCCGCAGGTGCAGGTCGTGGACGACGTGTTCGTCGCGCTGACCCACGCCAGCGGCGTGCGCTCTCACCTGTTCACCAGCGCCACGGTCGGCATCGGCGGCCCGCGCTTCAACGTCCTCGGCAGCGCCGGCGCCTTCGTGAAGTTCGGAATGGATCCGCAGGAGGACGCGCTGCTCGCCGGGGCGACACCGGGCGGCGCCGGCTGGGGCGAGGAGGCGGAGACCCAGTGGGGCCGGGTCGGCGCCGCCGACGCGGTGCGGACCGTGCGGAGCGAGCCGGGCGACTATCCGCGCTTCTACGCTGGCGTAGCCGACGCCCTCGCCACCGGTGCGCCGCCGCCGGTCACCGCCGCCGAAGCGGTCGCCATGATGGACGTGCTCGAAGCGGCGCGGGTCTCGGCTCGCGAGGGGCGGGTCGTCGCGCTCGGCGCCGGAAGCGGCGCCGACGTGAGTGGCTCCGCCGGTGGAAGGGGGCTGGCATGAGCATCTCGCTCGAACGCGTCGCGCTGCGGGCGATGGTCGACAACGGCTTCCATCCGGAGCCGCCTGGAGCCGTCGGCCGCGAGCTCGCCGCGATGCAGCCGGCGGCGGTCGACGCCGTGCGCGACCTGCGCGACCTGCTGTGGAGCTCGATCGACAACGTCACGTCCAAGGATCTCGATCAGATCGAGGTCGCCGAATCGATCGCGGACGGCGGCATCCGGCTGCGGATCGGCATCGCCGACGTCGACGCGCTGGTGCCGAAGGGCTCGGCCATCGACGCCCACGCGGCCGAGAACGCCACCTCGGTCTACACCGGGGTCTCGGTCTTTCCGATGCTGCCCGGTGCACTGTCGACCGATCGCACGTCGCTCGTCGAAGCCGGGGAGCGTCTGGTCGTCGTCATCGAGCTCGACATCGCGCCCGACGGAGCGGTGCGGCGACACGATCTCTACCGCGCCCGCGCCGTCAATCGCGCCAAGCTCGATTACGAGTCGGTGGGCGCCTGGCTCGAAGGCCGCGGCCCAGAGCCCGACGCAGTCGCCGCCGACGACGCCCTCGAGGCGCAAGTCTGGCTGCAGGACCGCGCCGCCGGGCTGCTGAAGCGCCAACGCCAGCACGCCGGCGCGCTCGATCTCGACACGGTCGCCGTCACGCCGGTGGCGAAGGACGGCGTCGTCGAGTCACTGCAGGTCAATCGCAAGAACCGCGCCCGCGATCTCATCGAGGACTTCATGATCGCCGCCAACGGCGCGGTGGCCCGGTTCCTCGCCGCCGCCGGCCGCTCGGGGATCCGTCGCGTCGTCCGCGAGCCGCGGCGCTGGGATCGCATCGCTGAGATCGCGGCCTCGTACGGCATCCGCCTGCCGGCGACGCCGGAGGTCAAGGCGCTCTCCGACTTCCTCGCCGCCCGGCGCGCCGCCGATCCGCTGCGCTTCCCCGATCTGTCGCTGAGCGTCGTCAAGCTGCTCGGTCCCGGCGAGTACGTGCTCGATCGACCCGGGCCCGCCGACGACACCGGCCACTTCGGTCTGGCTGCACCCGACTATACCCACGCCACCGCGCCCAACCGTCGCTATGCCGACCTCGTCACCCAGCGGCTGGTGAAGGCGGCCATTGCGGGCACGCCGGCGCCTTACGCCGACGATGAGCTCGATGTCATCGCCCGGCGCTGCACCGAGCGCGGGCACGCCGCCAACAAGGTGGAACGGATCGCGCGCAAGGCCGCCGCCGCGCTGCTCCTCGAGCGCCGCATCGGCGCCACCTTCGACGCCATCGTCACCGGCGTCAAGGGCGACGCCACCTACGTCCGCCTGCTCTCGCCTCCGGCGGAGGGACGGGTCGTGCGCGGCCAGGCCGGCATGGACGTCGGCGAGCGCGTCCGCGTGCGCCTGGTCCGCACCGACGCCGAGCGCGGGCACATCGATTTCGCAGGCATCTGACACCCGCGTGAGCTGTCTGACCTGGGTTCGGTCACCTGAACCGCGTCGTTCTGTCCTCCTGAGGGGCGTGCTCGCGCGCAGCCCCGACAAGGAGCGAGAGAGATGACGAGTGACAACGTGGGGGCCGCGGGCATCGCGGCTCCGGACTTCGCGGCCATCAAGCAGCGCCAGCAGGCGACCTGGGCCTCGGGGGATTTCGGGATCATCGGCACCACCCTGCAGATCGTCGGCGAAACGCTGTGCGAGGCGGCCGATCTGCGATCGAACTGGCGCGTGCTGGACGTCGCCGCCGGCAACGGCAACTGCTCGCTGGCGGCCGCACGCCGCTGGTGCGAGGTGACCTCCACCGACTACGTGCCGGCCCTGCTCGAGGGCGGCCGGCGCCGTGCCGACGCCGAGCGACTGCCGATCACATTCCGCGAAGCGGACGTGGAGGCGCTGCCGTTCGCGGACGCCAGCTTCGATGCCGTGCTGTCGTCGTTCGGCGTGATGTTCGCGCCGAACCATCAGCGGGCGGCCAGAGAGATGCTGCGCGTCGTGCGCAGCGGCGGCACCATCGCCCTGGCCAACTGGACGCCGGCCGGCTTCATCGGCCGCCTGTTCGGGGTCGTGGGCCGCCACGTCCCGCCCCCGGCCGGGCTCACGCCGCCGGCGCGCTGGGGCCTGCCCGAGCACCTCGAGCTGCTGTTCGGCGCCGGGGCCAGCGAGATCCGCGCGACGCCGCGCGACTTCGTGTTCCGCTATCGCTCGGCCGCCCACTGGGTCGACGTGTTCCGGACCTGGTACGGCCCGGTGCACAAGGCGTTCGCCGCGCTGCCGGCCGAGGGCCAGGCGCGCCTCGATGCCGATCTGCACGAGCTCATCGCCGAGTTCAACGAGGGCGGCGACGGCACGATGGTGGCGCCGGCCGAATATCTGGAAGTGCTCATCACCAAGCGCTAGCGTCAGACGACTCCAACAGCGCTTGACAGGCCGGGCGGCGCGGGTGTATTAAACCGTTCAGTTACTTAACTGATTGGTTACATACAACCGCGCTCAACGCCCATGCCGGCCGATTCCCTCAGCGTCACCTTCGCCGCCCTCGCCGATCCCACCCGCCGCGCCATCCTGGCCCGGCTCGCATCGGGGACCTGTGCCGTCACCGAGCTCGCCGAGCCGTTCGACATGAGCCTGCCGGCCGTCTCGAAGCACCTCCGCGTGCTCGAGCGGGCCGGCCTCGTGGTGCGCGGCCGGGAAGCGCAATGGCGGCCGTGCCAGCTCGAGGCGGCGCCGCTCAAGTCGGTAGCCGACTGGGCGGAACGCTACCGGCACCTCTGGGAAGGGCGCCTCGATCGACTCGACAGCTACCTGCAGCAGCTGCAGGCCTCAGGCCGCCCCGCGGCCGCTCGTGAGAGCGCGGCCGCAAAACCAGCAAGCCGCCCGCGTGACGGCGCCGCGACGCGCCTAGCGTCGCGCATAGCAGCCGTCACGCTCAAAGGGCGGCCCGCGGCCGCGCGTGAGAGCGCGGCCGCAAAACCAGCAAAGGAGAAGTCTCATGCACGCCACGCCAAGCGCCGCTCATAGCGGCACGTTCCAGTGCACCACCCCGTCCGAGTGCGAGATCGCGCTCACCCGCCTCTTCGACGCGCCCCGCGATCTCGTGTGGGAGGCGATGACCCGGCCTGAGCACGTCCGGCGCTGGTGGGGCGCGCTCGACGAGCGCTACTCGGTGACGGTCTGCGAGATCGACCTGCGTGTCGGCGGCAGGTGGCGCTTCGTCGGGCGTGGACCGACGGGCGACATCCCGGCGTTCTACGGCGAATACCTGGAGATCGATCGGCCGGGACGGCTGGTCTACACCGAGATCTTCGAGCCGTTCCCCGACGGCGGCTCGCTCGTCACGCAGCTGCTGACGGAGGAAGCCGGCAAGACGCGCCTCACGGTCACCGCGCGCTACGACTCGCAGGCCACGCGCGACATGGTCATCGGCACCGGCATGGAGAAGGGCGCCGCGATCAGCTACGACCGCCTCGAGGATCTGGTGGGGACGCTGCAGGGCTGAGGGATCCCGCCCGCCGGTGTGGGCCGGGGGCGCGGGGGCGGTTGACCCTGGAACCGTTCCAGGCTGTAGTCTGCTCCGACGGGCCGGAAGGAAGCCCGTCGCCATGAGACTCGCCCTCGTCGCCCTCGGCCTTCCGCTGCTCGTCGCCGCAGGCTCCGCGCAACAAAGCTCCGCGCCGCAGAGCGCCGCGTCGCAGGCTGCCCACCACGCCGCCGTGGACGCCCGGGGGGCGCGCGTGATGGGCTTCGATCAACAGCGGACGGTCCATCACTTCCGCCTCTACGAGGACGGCGGCACGATCGACGTGGCGGTCAAGGACCCCGCCAATCAGGACGACCGCGACGCGATCCGGCAGCACCTGCCCCACATTGCGCGACTGTTCGCGGACGGTCGCTTCGACGCGCCGATGCTGGTCCACGCAACGGAGGTCCCCGGCACCCCGGAGCTGGCGCGGCTGAAGGCAGCGGTCTCCTATGTCTATGTCGAGACACCGGGTGGCGCCCGCGTCGACATCGTGACGACGCATCCTGAGGCGTTGGCCGCCGTGCACCGCTTCCTCGCCTTCCAGATCGCCGACCACCGCACCGGCGACGCGACCACCGTCGCGCGAAGACGATGACGGCCCCAACCGCGCGCGGCGCGACGCTGAGTCCGGGGGACGTCGCCCGGCAGTGCGGCGTCAGCACCGATACGCTGCGCCACTACGAGCGCAAGGGGCTGCTGCCGCGGCCGGCGCGCAGCGCGGGGGGCTATCGCCGCTATGCGCCCGAGACCATCGCCCGCGTGCTGCTGGTCCAACGCGCCCTCGTCGTCGGCTTCACCCTCGACGAGCTCGCGCGCGTGCTGCGCGATCGCGATCGCGGCGCGCCGCCCTGCCGTGGCGTCCGCGACCTGGTGGCGGCACGACTCGCCGACCTCGAGGTTCGCCTGGCGCAGCTCACGGCGCTGCGCAGCGAGCTGCACGACCTGCTCACGGGCTGGGATCGCACGCTGGCCGGGACGCCGCCCGGCCAGCCCGCGCATCTGCTGCAGGCGCTGGTCGGCCACGCGGCGATCGCCGAGGCTGGACGCGACGGAACACGGGCGCGGCCACGCGCGGTGGCGCGACGACGGGCCTGAGCCGACTCGCGCCCCGCGGCCGCACCGCGCTTTGCCGGCATCTCCATTTTGAGATATCATCTCTCATTAGAGATGCCAGCCCCACGCGCCACTCCCACCAACTCTCCCGCGCTCGCCGAGTCGGCCGAGATCGAGCGACGGATCGCCGCCCGACTCGCGCAGCTGCGCACCGAGCACGGCTGGTCGCTCGAGGCACTCTCCGAGCGAGCCGGAATCAGCCGGGCCACGTTGTCCCGCCTCGAACGCGGCGAGCTGAGCCCCACTGCGGCGATGCTCGGCCGGCTGTGTACGACGTTCGGCTGGACGCTGTCGCGGCTGATGGCCGAAGTGGAGACGCGGGCGCCGAACGTCATTCCCGCCGCGCAGCAGCCGGTCTGGACCGATCCCGAAACGGGCTACCGGAGGCGCATCGTGTCGCCCCCGGCGCCGGGGCTTCGTGGCGAGCTCGTCGAGATCCGCATCCCGGCCGGCGCCACGGTCACCTACGAGACCTCGCCCGTGCCCGGGCTCGAGCATCACCTGTGGCTCCTCGACGGTGCTTTGACCGTCGACGTCGACGGGCGTTCGTTCGCGCTGCGGCCCGGCGACACCGTCCGCTACGTGCTGCACGGCCCGTCGCGGTTCGCTGCGACCGGCCGGCGCGAGGCCCGCTACGTGATCGGGCTGGTGCATCCATGAGCGAGGCCGCGTCCGCCGGCACCACGGTCGCGATCGCAGAATGGCGGCCCGACCTCGCGGACGACCTCACCGTCGCGCGCGAGGTCGCCATGCTCGCCGACGTGCTCCACGCCGTCGTCCACGACGGAGCCGGCGTCAGCTTCATCGTCCCGTTCTCGATCGACGACGCGCGCGCGTTCTGGACCGATGCGGTCCTGCCGGGGGTCGTGGCGAGGCGACGTTGGGTCCTCGTCGCCCGTCTCGATCACCGCATCGTCGGTACGGTGCAGCTCGATCCGGCGTGGGCGCCGAACCAGCCGCATCGTGCCGAGGTCCTCAAGCTGCTGGTCCACCCGGACGCCCGGCGCCGCGGCATCGCGCGGATGCTGATGGAGGCCCTCGAAGCCTTGGCGCGGACGCGGGGCCGGACGCTGTTGACGCTCGACACCTGGACCGGGCAGGCTGGCGAACGGCTCTATCGATCGCTCGGCTACACCGCGCTCGGCGTCATCCCGGGCTTCGCGCGGGGCTCTACGACGACGGCATTGGAGCCGGCGACGGTGATGTACAAAGAGCTCGCGCCGCCGACTTCAGAACAGCAGTAGCCGGCCACCGACTCCGGAGTCGTTGCCCGAGGACTCTGGAGTCGTTGCCCGGGGACTCCGGAGTCGTCGGAGTCGTCGGAGTCGTCGGAGACGTCGCAACACGCGGCGGCTCAGGCGCGCAGCGCGATCACGGGATCGATGCGGGTAGCGCGCCGGATGGGCCAGTACGCTGCCAGGCCCGCCGCCACCAGGAGGAGACCGACGGCGCCGCCGAGGGCGACCGCATCGAGAGACGCCACCCCCACCAGCGCATCGCCGGCGAGGCGTCCACCCAGGAGCGCTCCCCCGACCCCGATCGCGGTGCCGATGGCCGTGAGCCATGCGGCCTCGGCGGCTACCAAGCGACCAATCGTCCCTGGCGTCGCGCCGACGGCGATCCGGATCGCGATCTCGCGCTGACGCTGGCGGATCGACGCCGCCAGCACGGCGTACAGCCCGATCGCCGACAGCGCCGCCGCCGCCAGCGCGAACGCGCCCGAGACGCCGGCCTGGAATCTCGGCTGCGCCAACAGCTCGGCGACGATCGCGCTGAACGGCGCCACGCGCACGACGCGGACACCCGGATCGACGCTCTCCACCTGCTCGCGGATCAACGGCGCGACAGAGTCCGGCGGCACCGACGTGCGGATGGCGAGACGCTCGGCGGTGTCGAGGAACTGGGCGGCGGGCAGGTAGAGCGTCGGACGCGGCGCCGTCAACTCGCGGTACCTCGTGCGGGCGGCAACGCCGACGATCGTCAGCCAGGTCTCGCGCGAATCGGGTCCGCCCATCTTCAGGCGCTGGCCGATGGCGCTGCGGCCGGGCCAGGTGCCGGCCGCGAGATCTGCGCTGACGATCGCGACGGCTGGCGTCCCGGCCCGATCGTCGAGCGTGAACGCGCGCCCGCGCACCATCGGCACGGCGAGGGTCTCGAAGTGGCGCGGCCCGATCGCCTCGAGGTTCAAAGCCGGATTCGCCGCGGCGGCGACGGCGTCCTGACCGTCGGCGGTGAACGCCGGCACGTCCCAGCTGCCGCCGTAGGGCCAGGCGTTCACCGGCGTCGCCGCAACCACGCCGGGCAGCGACGTCACGCGCGCGACCACGGCGTCGAGCACCTGCGCGTGACGGGCGCGCTCGGCGGCGGCGCCCGAGAGCGACAGCTCGGCGAACAGCAGCCGATCCTCGGACAGACCGGTGTCGAGCGTTCGCAGATGGACCAGGGTGCGCACGAGCACCCCGGCCGCGGCGACGATGGCCACGGCCAGCGCCACCTGGGCGAGCACGAGCGCGCGCCGGCCCCGCGTCGACGGCGTTGCGCTGCGGCCGGCGTGGCCGAGCGCGTCCACGATCGATCCGCGGCGGACGAACGACGCCGCCGGGAACGCCGTCAGGGCGGTCATCAGCAGCGTCAGGGCGAGAACGAACGCGACAACGCCGGCATCGAGCCGCACCGATTCCGGTCGAGGCAGGCCCGCGGGGAGCGCCGTCATCAGGGTGCGGACGCCCCACCAACCGAGCGGCAGCGCAGCCGCCGCCGCGCCGGCACTCAGCACGAGCGTCTCGAGCACGACCTGTCGCGCCATCCGGCCGCGACCCGCCCCGAGGGCCGCGTGGACGGCGAGCTCGGCTCGCCGGCCCTCGGCGCGCATCAGCTGCAGGTTGGCGACGTTCGCGCAGGCGACGATCAGCACGAGCCCGACGGCCCCCAGCAGCGCCAGCAGCGGCCGGCGCGCCGCACCGACGATGGCGTCCTCGAAGCTGCGCACGCTGGCAACGAAGCCGCGCGGCCAGCCGGCACCCGCCTCCTCCGTCTCGAGATGACGCAGCAGCGCCTGCAAGGACGCCGTCGCCTCGGCCATCGTCACGCCCGGGTGCAGCCGCGCCACCAGATCGACCTCACGGCGGGCGGCATCGCCGAAGGGACCATCGGTAGGGACCGTGTGCGTCGGGCGCCAGAGCTGGACGCCGGCCGGGTAATCGAGATCGGCCGGCATCACGCCGACGATCGTGAAGCGACGCTCGCCGAGTGTGACGCGCCGGCCGAGGATCGCCGGCGAGGCGGCATATCGCGACCGCCAGAGCCCCTCGCCGATGACGACGACCGGCTCGGCACCGTCGACGTCGTCGGTCGCCGTAAGCGTCCGGCCGAGCACGGGGGTCGCGCCGAGCACCTCGAAGAAGCGCCCGGTGACGAGGGCGCCGCGAACGTCGATGGCGAGGCCGTCCACCACCAGCACGTCGCGCCCGCTGCCGTTGGCGTCGACGCCGGCGACGGCCGTGAACCGGCGGCTGTCGGCTGCGGCCCGCTCGATCGCGTGGTCGCCGAAGGGATGGTGGTGGAAACCCGCGGCCGGAAGATCGCGCCACGCGACGATCAGCTGCGGCTGATCACGCACCGGAAGCGACCGCAGGAGGACGCCCCGCACGATGGCGAACACGAGGATGGCGCCCGCGGCCCCGGCCGCGAGGGTCAGGACGGCAGCGAGCGAGAAGGTGCGCGACCGCCAGAGGCCGCGCACGACGTAGCCAAGATCCTCGCGCCAGATGTGCAGCATGCGCCGCCTCGACCCTCGTTAGCGAGGCGAAGGTAGCACGGCCGCCGCGAGCGGGGCTAGCAGCCCAGGTGCGGCGCGTTCGGGTCGGACGGAGTCAGTTCGCGTGCGCGGCGTCGACGAGGAAGGAGCCGAGCAGATCGCTCGGGTTCGAGTGCACGTGCTCGTGCGTATCGCAGATGCGGCGCAGGGCGTCCAGGCTGCGGGGGTCGCCGAAGGTGGCTGCCGAGTAGCCGCAGAAGAGCACGAACGGCTGATCTTCACCGAGGCGATTCCACAGCGACTCGAGTTGCTCGGCGCCGTGGTAGTCGCCCGTGATGGCCAACAGGTCCACCATCTCACCGAAAATGCGCAGCGGACGTCCATGCGCGGCGAGCGTGCGGACGAGGTGACCGACGGTGGCGTCGAAGCTGTCGGGGTCGATGCACTCGTGATGCAGGAACCCGTCCAGCGTGCCGCGCGCATCGCGCACGATCAGCCGGTCCGAGGCGATCGCCTCGGCGACCGGAACGCCGAGCGCCTCGAGGCGTGGAGCGATGGCGCTCCAGTGCGCGCTCGTGGCGACGACCACCAGCGTGTCTCCCGCGGGCCATCCGACGGCGAGGAACGCCGCGACTGCCGCACCCAGCGACTCGCCATCGTCGAACAGTTGGACGGCGTGCGCGGCCTCCGTCGGGGAGCTCGGCGGCAGCGGATCCAGGATCATCTCCCTCTAAGAATACGGCCATCGAAGCCCGGACAGACGCCGATTCAGGCCCAGCCCATGCGCCATTTTCCCGCCGATCAGGGCGATCAGGAGCGGCGTCGGGCCCGCAGACGCGAACCGGAGGGTATTCGTCTTGCATCGAGCGACGTTCCATCAGGGAAGGACCCAACCATGAGCAAACAGAACAACGTGAATCCCGGGCAATACCACGTCGCCGGCCGCATGACCACGGACGAGGCCGCCCGCGAGCGCGTCAAGCAGCGCAACCTGGCGCCGCTGGCCGACACCGACCCGCACGCCCGGGCTCCGCAGGGAAAGCCGTCGCAGGCAAAGGCGCAAGCTCAGGCTCCGCAGGCGAAGACTCCGCAGGCCACGGCTCCGCAGACCAAGGCTCCGCAGGCAAAGGCTCCGCAGGCCAAGGCCGCGGCCAAGCCTGCGCCGAAGGTGCGCGCCGCCGGGCGCACGCCGTCGTAGAACCGATGGGCCGGGGGGACCGGCCGACCGCAAATCGGCCCGCTCGTTGCAACGGCTCGTCGCATGACACCGAAACCCGCGACTCGTCCATCGGCGCCGCGACCGGCCGAGCAGGCCACCGGCATCAGCAACCGCGAGACTGCGCGCGAGGAGGGTGCGGAGCGGCAGGCGCATCCGCCGGCGAGCGGCGACTCGCCACCGCCGCAGGACGCCGCCGGCCGGGTCGGCGAGATCGATCCCGCGGCCAACGACGGCAGGCAGACGTCTCACAAAGCAGGGAGCCGATCCATCGCGCAGAAGGAAGCCGAGGCGCGCTACCCCGACGGCTCGATGCCGCCGGCACGCAAGGTGTCCGGCGCCTTCGGCAAGGAGCCGAAGGACTAGTGTCCCGTCTTCGAGACGGGACACAAGTCGACCGCCGCGCACCAGGTGGTGCCGGTTGCCGATCCTGAGGAACACGGGCCCAATCCATGGCAAAACCTGCACGTTTCGTTGCCCCGGCGCGGCGCCGTTCCGCCGCCGCCGATCCCGAGCTCATCGACTGGAGCGAGCCGGCGCAGAACGCGCGCGTGCTCGACTGGCGGCAGCGCGCCGAATCGTTCGGCCTCACGGCGATCGCCGACGACGGCGGCACCGACGGTCCGGTCGTGCTTCCGGTCGATCGCCTGATCGACGAGGAGGAGTCGGAGGCCGCCTCGCCGCTCTCCTTCGGTGACGTCGAGGCCGTGGCCGCGGTGTCCGACGATGCGGATGACGACGACACCGCCGACGCGCGGCTCAACGCCGTCGATGTCGATCCGGTCCGCGTCTACCTGCAGGAGATCGGACGCCGCCGCCTGCTCAGCTCGGCCGAGGAGCAGGTCATCGGCGGGCGCATCGAAGCCGCCCGCACCGCGGTGCTGACCGAGCTGCCGCTGGTCCCACGCGGCCTGTGCTGCCTGCTGTCGCTCGCCGATACGGTGCACCGCGGCGAGGCCCCCGCGGCCGAGCTGATCCTGCTGCCCGACGGCGGCGAGCTGGCGCCGGGCCACGTCCAGCCGGTCCTCGACGCGCTTGCCGAGATCGACGCGATCATCGACGAGGTTGAAGCCGGCGATGCGCCGGCCCAGGCACGGGCGCAGGCGTTGCTGCGCGATCTGCCGATCCGGCCGTCGGCGATCGACGCCATCGTCGCCGAGCTGCGGACGCAGGCGGCCGGCGGCGACGCAGCCCGGGAGGCGCTCGACCGCCTTGGGCAGCGCGAAGACGCCCTGACGGAGGCCAAAAGACAGCTGATCGAACCGAACCTGCGTCTCGTCGTGTCGATGGCCAAGCGCTACCTCAATCGCGGGCTGTCGCTGCTCGACCTGATCCAGGAGGGCAACATCGGGTTGATGAAGGCGGTCGACCGCTTCCAGCATCGTCGCGGACTCAAGTTCTCGACCTACGCGACGTGGTGGATCCGCCAGGGCATCACCCGCGCCATCGCCGACTACGGCCGCACCATCCGGCTGCCGGTGCACGTCTTCGAGGCGGTGACCAAGCTCTCAAAGGAGCGGCAGACACTGGCCGGCGAGCTGGGTCGCCCGCCGACGATGCAGGAGCTGGCCGCACGCACCGGCCAGACCCTCGACAAGGTGATGGTGCTGCTCGAAGCGGCGAAGGGCACCGAGTCGCTCGACGATCTGGTCGGCCCCGACGACGAGACCCGACGCAGCGCGGTGATCGCCGACGTGAGGGTGCCGTCGCCGGAGGACCTCGCGGTCCGCAGCCGGATGGCCGCGGACGTCGAGAGCGCGATGGCGCCCCTCACCGATCGCGAGCGCGAGGTGCTGCGCCTGCGCTTCGGGCTCGGCCTCGATCGCGAGATGACGCTGGTCGAGATTGGGCGGCGCCTGTCGCTGACGCGCGAGCGGGTCCGTCAGATCGAGCACCGGGCACTGGCCAGGCTGCGCGCCGCACACGGCGACGCGGCCTGACGGCTGCGCTCGGGTGCGAGGCGGCCAATGCGCCTGCGCGCGCTGGCCGGAACCCTAAAAGCCGACGGTCAGGCTGACGCGGGCGGTCCGCGGCAGGGTCGGGTGCAGGTGTACGTCCTCGATTCCGCCGGCGGGCTCGCCCGGCAGCCGCGAGGCATAGAAGTAGTCGACGTCGCTGTGCCGGGCGTCGAGCACGTTGAAGACGTCGACGGCGAGACGCAGCGATCGGCTGAAGGCGTAGCCGGCTTCGAGGTTCAACAGGCTGGTCGCCTGCGAGCGCACCGAGGCGTCCTCGATGAGCGCGCGCGGGCCGAAGTAGCGCCAGCGCAGGCTGCCGAACACGTTCTTGACGCTGTCGACCGTGACCCCGCCTTGGACGACGGTCGAGACCGCACCCGGGATGACGTTGCCGGCCGGATCGGCGTCGGTGAAGCGCGCACGCGACAGCGACAGGTCGAAGTCGAGCGTCAGCCACGGCCGCGGCGTGTAGTAGCTGGCCCACTCGACGCCATACCGGTGGCTGGGACGCCCCGCCTCCGTGTTGCCGGCGTCGCCGATGAAGATCAACTCGGAGTCGAGGTTCAGCGTCCACACCGCCACGCTGGTCTGGAGATGCGGTACGCGCACGCTGCGGACGCCGACTTCCGCGCCCCGAGCGCGGGCGAGCGGCGTGACGCGATCGGCACGTCCGCCCGTCGCCGGATCGATGGTGATCGTCGCGCCGCGGGCGTCGTTGCTGTGGAAGCCGACGCCGGCGTTGAGGTAGAGCTCGGTGCCCTGCCAGGGGCCGAACACCGCTCCGCCCTTCGGACTCACCAATCCGGCGCCGTCCGTGCCGGAGTTCGCCGGCTCACCGGCCTTGACGTCGAACCGGTAGCCGTCGACGCGCACGCCGGCCAGCGTCCGCAGCCACGGTGTCCACTGCGTCTCGTTCTGCGCGAAGCCGCCGACGCTGGTCTGACCGACCGCGTCTTCGCGGATCGTCTCGAGCGGCCGGCGCGCCACGGTGTGGTAGAGGCCGACGTTGCCGATGGCATCGTGCCGCACCTGCATGCCGACCACGTTCTGGATTGACCGGCTGCCCCACTGGCCGAGCCGGCGGTGCGTGATCTTGCCGCCGGAGACGACGCGGTGGTCTGCCTGGCGGAACTGATCGCCGTTGTCCGGATCGTCGAGGTAGTAGGTGAAGTTGGAGAAGAGGTTCAGGTCGTAGGCCAGACCGAAGGCGCTGACCTTGGTGCTGGCGTTGTTGCGGGTGCGCTGCCACTCGACCGATCCGCTGTAGCGGTAGGAATCACCGCCGTCGCTCGTGTCGATCGTGCCGAAGCGCCCGATGCGGCCGTCGGCGATGGCGCGCGCCGGGACCTGGTCGGTCGAGTCCCAGACGCCGTGGTAGCCCATGCCGGTGATCGAGAACCCATTCAGCGCGTCGCCCTGGCTGTAGCGCAGCAGCGCGTTGACCTTGCGGAAGTCGTCCGGCTCGTGCCACGGCCCGTCGTTGTGCTGCACTTCGACCGCGCCGAGCACCGTGCCCTGCCCCGCTGCCGCTGACGCCGCGACCAACGCCCGGCCGAATCCCTGGCCGCCGCCGCCGAGGCGGACGATCGGCCGCGCCAGGCTGTTGGTGTAGTTGATGTTCGCCGCGCCCGCGGTGGCGAAGTCGCCTTGGTCGGCGAAGTACGGCCTCTTCGAGAACTGCACGCCGCTGATCAGCTCGGGGATGAGGAAATTCAGATCCGAGTAGCCATGGCCGTGGCCGTGAGTCGGCATGTTGACCGGCAGGCCGGCGACGGTGGTCGAGAAGTCGGTGCCGTGATCGAGATTGAACCCGCGCAGGTAGTACTGGTTCGCCTTGCCCTCGCCGCTGTGCTGACTGATGACCACGCCGGGGATGGTCTCGAGCACCTCGCCAGTCCGCATGACCGGCCGCGCGTCGAGCTGCCGCGCCGTGATCGCGCCCTGGCTGGCCGACTGCGCGACGCCGACGACGTTCTCGGCCGGCCGCTCGACGTCGGCGAGGTTGGTGAAGGTCGACTTGCCGGTGACGGTGACGTCGGCGTTGAGCGAGAGCTGCAGGGTGGCGTCGACGCGCACGGCGCCCGTGGCCGGCACCCGAATCTCGCGTCGCACGCCGCCGAAGTTGATCAGCGCGAACGACACCACGGCGCGGCCGGAGGCGATGCCGTCGAACCGGTAGCCGCCCTGCGCGTCGGTCTGGACGCGGCGGGCCGGCAGGGCCTCCGTCGCCAGCTCGACGACGACGCCTGGCAGCGCGCCGCCGATCTGGTCGCGGACGGTCCCGGCGACGCCGGCGTCCTGGGCCGCGGCCGGCGCGGCGAGGCCGATCACGGCGAAAAACACGAAGGTCAGCAGGCGGACGGGGGTCATCAAGGCTCCGGCGCAGGGTGTCGAACTGTCATCCCTACGGCGAGCCCCTCGCCCTGGATGTCGTGGCGTCAGCCGACGCCGAACCCGAGCCGATCCAGCCCCCGTCCGTGCCGCGCGAACCAGGCTCCGAGCCGGGCGTAGTCGGCCGCTTTCGCCGCCGGCGCCGACACCGGGACGCCGAAGACCTCGCTGCAGACGCCGGCGTCCTCGAAGGCGCCGTGCAGGTACGTGCCGAGGACGCCCGGCGCTCGGACGCCGTCGCCGGTGCCGTCTTCCAGCACGGCGAACGGGTGCGCCGCATCCCCCGCCCGCCCGGTCGTCACGCCGACGTGGATCTCGTAGCCGCCGAAGGCGACACCACCAGGCGTGACGGCGCGGACGGCCCGGGTGCGCTTCTCCGCGGTCAGCGTCGTCGAGACCGGCAGCAGGCCGAGTCCGGCCACCGCGCCCAGCGCCGATTCGACCCCGCCCGGATCGCGCACCTCGCGTCCGAGCATCTGGAAGCCGCCGCAGACGCCGACGACGCGCGCGCCGGCCCGATGCTGCGCGACGATCCAGTCGGCCAGCCCGCTCGTCCGCAGCCACGCGAGATCGGCGAGCGTGTTCTTGGTACCGGGCAGGACGATCGCGTCGTAGCGGTCGGCCGGCGGCGACGTGATCCAGTCGGCCCAGGTCAGCAGCCGGAAGTCGGTCGCGTTCGACAGGTGCGGCAGCCGCACGATGGCGAGGCGCGCCCCGGGCGGCGCCGGCGTGCGGGCGCGAGTGTCGACGGCGAGGCTGTCCTCGGCGTCGAGGTGCAGATCGGGGTCGTGGGGAAAGACGCCGAAGCAGTGCGCGCCGGTCTGCGCCTCGAGCATCGTCACTCCGTCCTCGAACAGCGTGACGTCGCCGCGGAACTTGTTGATCGCAAAGCCGCGGAACAGCGCGCGCTCCTCGGGCGTGAGGAGGTGCGCGGTGCCGACGACCGAGCCGAACACGCCGCCGCGCTCGATGTCGGCGACGAGGATCCAGGGCGCCTGCACGCGGGTCACGAGCCCGAGGTTGACGAGATCGTGCGCGCGCAGGTTCAGCTCGGTGACGCTGCCCGCGCCCTCGATGACGATCGCGTCGAAGCGTCGCGCGAGGTCGGCATGGGCGGCGAGCACGATCGGGCGGAGCTCGTCGGTGCAGGCGTAGTACTCGCGCGCAGTCAGCGTCTTCCAGACGCGGCCGTTGACGACCACCTGGCTGCGGCCGTTCCCGCTCGGCTTGAGCAGGATCGGGTTCATCGCCGGCTCGGGCTCGAGCCCGCACGCCTCGGCCTGCGCCACCTGGGCGCGGCCGATCTCCCCACCCGCACGGCACGGGTAGGAATGATTCGACATGTTCTGCGCCTTGAAGGGCGCCACCGACAGCCCGCGCGCGCGCAGCCAGGCGCAGATTGCCGTCGCCATCCAGCTCTTGCCGGCGTTCGAGGACGTGCCGCCGACGAACAGGCTCCGGGCGCGCAAGGCGCGAGATCGTAGCACGCGAGGTACAGTGGTGGCGTGTCGCTGACGGACGACGATCGCCGGACGTTCGAGGCCCTGCAGGCCAGGCTGCGGGTGCTCCTGCCCGAGGACTACCAGGACACCTACGAGGGCGTCCAGCCGGTCTCGATGGGATCGGCGGGCCTCAAGTACGCGGACGACGGTCAGGTGGCATGGAACGAGATGTGGGCGACGTTCTGCGACCTGGCGATGGCCGGCGGACCGCCGCACAAAGGCGCCCTGCTCGAAGCCGCCTCGCCCGGCGCGGCCGAGACCGCGGCCGAGCGCTACGACGACGTCGTCGAGGAAATCTGCCGCGGCGTCACGATGGTCACCGACCTCGGGGCCTACGCGGCACCGATCCCCGGCTGGATCCACGTCGACTGCTTCAGCGAGGCGATGGCCGGCTGGCTGGTGCGGGCCATCGTCATGGAGAACGTCTCCGCGCGGAGCGACGGCCTGACCCTGGCCCTCCCCGCC
>JANOIR010000513.1:0-23091 GCA_031407765.1 Vicinamibacteraceae bacterium | reverse complement strand
GAGGTCCATCGTGCCGCCGGTGGTGGCGCCGGCGCCGACGGTGGAGTGCACTTCGTCGATGAACAGGATCGGCTTGGCGCGCTTGGAGAGCGCGGCGACGACGGCCTTGAAGCGTTCCTCGAAGTCGCCGCGGAAGCGCGTCCCGGCGAGCAGCGCGGTCGTGTCCAGCGAATAGACTTCGGCGCCCTTGAGGATGCCCGGCACGTCGTCCTGCAGAAGCCGCTGCGCCAGGCCTTCGGCCAGTGCGGTCTTGCCGACCCCCGCTTCACCCACGAACACGGGGTTGTTCTTGCGCCGGCGGCAGAGCACTTCCATCGTCCGCTGCAGCTCGAGGTTGCGGCCGATCAGCGGATCGAGCTCGCCGGCGGCGGCGCGCGCCGACAGATTGACGGTGTAGGCGACGAGCGGATCCCGGGCCGAGGGCTTGCCTTCCTCGCCCTGACCGGACGGCGCGTCGCCTTCGCTGGCGCCCGGGGTCGTGGCCGACGACGAGATCGGCGGCACCTTCGCGATGCCGTGCGAGATGTAGTTCAGGATGTCGAGGCGGGTGACGCCCTGGCCTTCGAGGAGCTGCGAGGCGAACGACTTGTGCTGCTGCAGCATCGCGGCAAGCAGATCGCCGGCCTGCACCTCCGGCCGGCTGGCGCTCTGCACGTGCAGCACGGCGGTCTGCAGCGTGCGGCGGAAGGCGAGCGTCTGCTCGGGCTCTTGCTGCCGCCCGTGCGGGAACTGCTCGACCTTCTCCGACAGGTACTTGTTGAGCTCCGACCGCAGCGCGGGCAGGTCGGCGCCGCACGCGTTCAGGATCTTCTCGCCCTCGGCGTCGTGCGCGAGGACGTACAACAGGTGCTCGAGCGTGAGGTGGGTGTGACGGCGCGCGGTCGCCTCCCGGTAGGCGATCGAGAGAATCAACTCGACGGAGTTGCTGAACATCTCTACTCCGGTTCCATGTCGGCGCGGAGCGGGAACCCGTGCTCCTTCGCCATCTCGTGAACGGCCTCGATCTTCGTCTCGGCGATGTCGTGCGGATAGAGCCCGCACAATCCCTTGCCCTGCGTGTGCACGTGCATCATCACGCGAAAGGCCTCGGCCGGAGACTTGAGGAACACCTGCTCGAGGATCAGCACGACGAACTCCATCGTCGTGTAGTCGTCGTTGAGCAGGATGACTTTGTAAAGCGACGGTTCCTTGGTTTCCTGGCGCGTCCGCTCCAGGACGGCATCGCCGTGCTGCGGCGCGCCTCCGCCGGGGGGGTCGTTGGAACCGGGCATTCTGGATCGAGTATAGCGAAGCCGTCCAGGCGGACGGCCGGAAAGCGGGCGAAGGCCCGCCGCAGGGCGCGGCGGGCGGTCGAGTCGCGGGGAGGGGCGCCGCTACGAGGCGCCGAGCGTCACGGGCACCGAGGCGTTCATCTTGTCCCACCAGAGGTGGATGGTGAAGCCCTTGTCGGTCATGTCGGCGAAGCCCCAGGAGAGCTCCTCGAGCGAGAACGGGATCTCGGCGACCTGCATGGGCACGCGGAGGACGTCGTTCTTGGCGTCGTAGCCGTAGGCGCCCCAGATCAGTTCCTTGTTGTTGGGTTCGTAGGTCAGCTGCGGCTTGTGGTTCGACACGATCAGCGTCCAGTTGCCTGGCTTGAGGTCGATGAACATCGTGTACTCGCCCGGGGCGAGGGTCTTGCCGCCGATGACGAGCGGCGCCTCGGTCTTGAGGCGGGTCGAGACGTCGGCGCCCGCGCGCCAGACCGGCGCCCCTGCGTTCAACTTCGTCGCGTAGGCCTCACCCGTGCCGAACAGCTCGCGTCCGCGCTTCAGCGGCCGGCTGTAGCTGATGCTGACCCACTTGCCGCCTTGGTAGACCTGCCGCTCGCGGCCGTTGGGCGCCTTCACGGTCTCCCACTTGCCGCCCACTTCGATTTCCGCGCTGCCCGGGGGGCTGGCCGGCCGCGCCGGCTGCTGCGCCGCCAAGACCCCGCCGGCGAGCAGGGTCGTACACAACACACTCGTGAAAAGTCGCATAGCTGTCCTTTCGTGGTTTGCGGCCGCGCATGGACGCGGCCGGCTGTCCTGGAACCCGGTCATTCTACTGCGCGACGAGGCGCGAGCCGGTTGCTTGCGGATGGTAGAATGTGACGAACGCATGACGGGTCCTGGTTTGGTTCGGGTGAGCGCGCGATGACTGTCATCGCGCCGGGCATACGGTTCCTGGATCTCCGGTTCCAAGGCGCGCCGCAGGTCGTGGCGACCGTCGTGCTCGAGGGTGGGTCCAAGATCGCCCTCATCGATCCCGGCCCCACCAGCACCCTCGACGTGCTGCGCGAGGAGCTCGCCCTCGGTGGCGTCAGCTTCGGCGACGTCGAGGCGATCCTGCTCACCCACATCCACCTCGATCACGCCGGCGCCTGCGGCACCATCCTCCGCGAGCACCCCGCGATCACGGTCTACGTGCACGAGCGCGGCGCCCCGCACCTGATCGATCCCGAGAAGCTGCTCGGCAGCGCCACACGACTCTACGGCGATCGGATGGAGCAGCTGTGGGGAGCATTCGAACCGGTCCCCCAGGCCAATGTCCGGGCTCTGAAGGGTGGTGAAACGGTCACCGCCGCCGGGCACACGCTGCAGACGGCGTACACGCCGGGCCACGCCTCGCACCACCTGGCCTACTTCGACGCGCCCAGCCGGATCGCCTTCGTCGGCGACGTGGCGGGGGTGTCCCTGCCGCCGGCGCACGTGATCGTGCCGCCGACGCCGCCGCCCGACATCGACATCGAGGCGTGGGAGGCGAGCGTCGAAGCCATCCTGGCGTGGCATCCCGAGTCGCTGTTCCTGGCGCACTTCGGGCTCAAGGCGAACCCGCAGGTCCACCTCCAGGAGCTGATGGAGCGCCTGCGCAGCTGGGCGCGGCTGGTGCAACACCTGGCGTCGGAGCCGTCCGAGGACGCGCGGCGTACGAAGTTCGCGCGCCAGGCGGGGCTCGAGCTGCAACGCCTGGTCTCCGACGCCGAGCTGTCGCGCTACCAGCTCGCCGTCGCCCTCGATCAGAGCTTCACCGGCCTCGAGCGCTACTGGAAGAAGCGGGCCGAGCGCCTGGCCAGCCAGGGCCGGTCGGTCTAGCGGCCCGAGCCGTTAGGACGCCGGACGCTCCCGGGCGGCCGAGGGCTCCGGATGCTCCTGCGCGTAGGGGCCGTCGGGCCAGCCTGATTCGCGCAGCCGCCGCGCCGCGCTCAGGTTGCGCGGGGTCATCGTCCCGGCCGGCGACATCAGCATCCAATCGGAGACATCGGCGACGTCGTGCCAGCCGCGCGCGCCTTGGGTCAACGCCGGGACGTCGAACGGCTGATTGACCAGCGTGCCGTCGAGGCGATCGGCGTCGAAGCCGTGCACCTCGAACCACAGGTGCTCGCGGCTGGTCGGGTCGCTCGCCGTCTGGTAGCCGATCTTGGCCGCGGCGGGGAGACCGGTGCCCGCGAACTCCGCGATGAGCTGCTGAAAGACCGGCAGCGTGGCGCAGGCCCGCGCCGCCATCAGCGTCGACGCCACGGTCGTGAAGTTGAAGACGACGTCGCCGGTGAAGCCGGCGAGGAAGCGCGACGGCACCGGCTTGCGCCGCAGGAAGCCGAACAGCCCGCGGGGCTCGCAGACCACGGCGCGGCGTCCGCTGTGCGCGTCGTCGGGCGAGCGCAGCTGCGCATCGTCCCGCGCTGCGTTGGCGTCGAAGGCGTCCGCCGATACGAAGTCGACGGTCCCATTCGGCGCGCCGAGCGCGAAGCCGGTCGTCGACGGCGTGATCACGCCCTCGAGCGCGGCGAAGGCCAGCGCACGCAGCGGATCGGCGGCGTGGTGGGCGAGCTCCGCGGAAGGCCGCAGCACGTCGATGTCGAAGGCGCCAAGGGCCTCGAGGCCGTGCGTGTGCAGCCAGTAGACGGCGCGGTCCTCGGCGTCAGGGTCGTAGATCGCGTGGATCGTGTACAACGCTTCGACGTCGAGGTCGGCGTCGTGGGCGAGCTCGTCGTCGAGCATCGGCTGCGACCAGAACAACCCCGCCGCGTGGTCGATGGCGACGAGCCCGTCGAGGCGCATCAGCAGGTGCAGCCAGCGCAGGAGGTACTTGCGGGCGCGGAGCACGCTGCGCTCCGGCGTCGTCGCCTGGACCAGCAGCGCGACCTCCGCTCGCCCGACCGCCTCGCGCTCGCGATCGGTCAGCCCCGGCGTGCCCCAGCGGATGACGTCAGCGTTCGGCACCGGCGCGCCGCGTGCCGAGGTGACGACGGCCTCACCCCAGGCCGGGTGGGTGAAGCGGACCGACCACGCGCCGTCGAGCCCCTTGGGCATCTCGGTGCGGGTCGCGGCGACCTCGCCGGACGCCAGGCCCAGCACCTGATCGATCGTCGGCGCAATCGGTCCGCGATAGCAGACGTTGCCCTCGTGGACGACCGGTTTGTCGAGAAACGGCCACATGCTCCGTTCATCGGCCTGTCGCGCCCCTCCCCGCAGGGGCGTTGCAGTTTCTGCAAGTTGCTCGGAGCAAGCTCCGAGCAAGCCCCGAGCACCCGGTCTAGAATCCGGCATGGCCTCGTCCGCGACCGCCCTCTACGAAAAGCTCGGCGTCTTCTATCTCGGCAAGCCCTACGACTTGCCGACGCAGACGCTCGGCACCGAGCCGGTCCTTTACGACTCGAAGGACCTGGTCACGCACGCCGTCATCGTCGGCATGACCGGCAGCGGGAAGACCGGCCTGGGCCTCTCGCTGATCGAGGAAGCGGCCATCGACGGCGTGCCGGTCCTGGCCATCGATCCGAAAGGCGACCTCGGCAACCTGCTCCTGACCTTCCCGAATCTCGCGGCCAGCGACTTCAGGCCGTGGGTCGACGCCGACGAAGCCACCCGCCGCGGCATCAGCGTCGACGCCTTCGCCGAGCAGGAGGCCGCGACCTGGAAGAAGGGCCTCGAGGCGTGGGGCCAGGACGGCGAGCGCATCGCCCGCTTGCGCGCCGCGACCGACTTCGCCATCTACACGCCGGGCAGCCGCGCCGGACGGCCGATCTCGATCCTCGAGTCGTTCAACGCGCCGTCCGAGGCCGAGCGCGAGGACACCGAGCGCATGGTCGAAGCGGTGACGACGACCGCGACCAGCGTCCTCACGCTGCTCGGCGTCGACGCCGATCCGGTGCAGAGCCGCGAGCACATTCTGCTGTCGGCGATCCTGAACGACGCCTGGTGCAAGGGCGAGAACCTCGATCTGGCAGCGCTGATCCACCGCATCCAGCAGCCGCCCTTCACGCGGGTCGGCGTCCTCGATCTCGAGGCGTTCTGCCCGGAGAAGGATCGCTTCGCGCTGGCGATGCGTGTCAATGGTCTGCTCGCTGCGCCCAGCTTCGCGCTGTGGCTCGAGGGCGAGCCGCTCGACGTGGCGAAGATGCTCTACACGCCGGAAGGCAAGCCGCGCGTGGCGATCGTGTCGATCGCGCACCTCTCCGACCAGGAGCGGATGTTCTTCCTGACGCTGCTGCTCAATCGCGTCGTCAGCTGGATGCGGGCGCAGTCGGGCACGTCCAGCCTGCGCGCGATGCTGTATCTCGACGAGGTCGCCGGCTACATGCCGCCGGTCGCCAACCCGCCGTCGAAGCAGGCGCTGCTGCTGCTGATGAAGCAGGCGCGCGCCTTCGGCCTCGGCGTGGTGGTGGCGACGCAGAACCCGATCGACATCGACTACAAGGGCCTGTCGAATGCCGGCACGTGGTTCCTCGGCCGGCTGCAGACGGAGCGCGACAAGGCGCGGCTCCTCGATGGCCTCGAGGGCGCGCTGCAGGGGCAGGGTCAGACATTCGACCGCGGCGAGACCGAACGCATCCTGTCGTCGCTGCAGAAGCGCACGTTTTTCCTCCACAACGTGCACGAGGATCACCCGGTGATCTTCCAGACGCGTTGGGCGATGTCCTACCTGCGCGGACCGCTGACGAAGGATCAGATCAAGCTGCTGTCGCCGCCTTCGCCGGCGGCTTCCCAGCGGCCGGCCTCCGCGGCCAAGCCCGCGGCTGCGAGCGGCGCCCCGCCGCCGATCCCGGCGAAGCGGGTGCCCGCACCGTCCGGCCCTGGGGCGAGCGCCGCCGCGCCGTCGGCGCCGCCGGTACTGCCGCCGCAAGTCGAGCAGTTCTTCGCGCCGGCCAAGCCAGGCCTGATGACGCTGGCCTACGAGCCGATGCTCTTCGCCAAAGCGTCCGTCCGCTTCGTCGATCCGAAGCGCGGCGTCGATGTCGCGCGCGACGTCATCAAGCTGGTGCAGTTCGGGACTGGCGCCGTGCTTGTCGACTGGGAGTCGGCCGAGGACGCCGACCTCGATGCCGCCGATCTCGAGACGGCGCCGGCCGGCCCGGCGACGTTCGAGGCGCTGCCGCCGGCGGCGGCCAAGGCCACGAGCTACGGCAGCTGGCAGAAGGAGTTCGCCCGCTGGCTGCAGCAGGGGCAGGTGCTGTCGATCTTCTACGACGCCTCGACCGAGCTCAGCTCGCAGCCCGACGAGACCGAGGCCGCGTTCCGCGCCCGGGTGAACCTCAAGGACCGCGAGGCGCGCGACGCCGAGAAGGAGCGGCTGCGACTGAAGTTCGCGCCGAGGGTGGCGACGCTGTCCGAGCGCATCCGCCGCGCCGAGCAGGCCAAGCAGGTGCAGGAGCAGCAGGCATCCGAGGCCAAGCTGCAGACGGGCATCTCGGTGCTCGGCACCATCGCCGGCGCGCTGTTCGGGCGCAAGGCGGTGAGCATGGGCACGCTCGGCAAGGCGACCACCGCCGCGCGGGGCATGGGCCGCAGCATGCGCGAGTCGAGCGACGTCGGCCGGGCCAACGAGACGCTGGAGACCTACAAGGCGCAGCTCCAGGAGCTGGAGCACGACATCGAGGCCGAGGTCGCCGGCCTCGAAGCCGGCGCCGCGCCGCCGACCCGCCCGTTCACGGCGATCGAGATCCGACCGAAGAAGACCCACGTCACCCCGGAGCGCGTCGTCCTCGTCTGGCGCCCATGAGACGGGTGCGGAGCTAGGCGTGCTCGGAGCGTGCTCGGAGCATGCTCCGAGCAACGTGCAGAGGACCTCCAGCCCGGGGGACGTTGCAGATTCTGCATTCGCGCCCGGTCTGAGCCGGTTGGCGATGCCTTGGGCCGGCTGGTCACAAAGGCGGCGTGCATGGTTCCGGGAGCGCTACAGTCGCCGCATGACCGTCTCCACGTTCGCTGTCGCGACGCTCCTGGCCGCCGTCGCCGTCCAGGGCGGGCCGGGGATCGACCTGTCGAAACTCGAGCTGAAGAACGCCAAGGTCGAAGTCGTGACCTGGAAGGGCTCGTCGGCGATCAAGGTGGTGCAGGACGAGATGACCCAGGACGGCGCGCTGGTCATCAAGGGCCCGACCTTCCACAACGGGACGATCGAGGTGGATGTGGCGGGTCTGCCGGGCGCGCGCGCCAACGAGGCGGCGCGCGGATTCATCGGCGTCCGGTTCCGCATGCAGGCGGACGGCAAGATGGAGACGTTCTACGTGCGGCCGACCAACGGCCGCGCCGACGACCAGCTCCGTCGCAACCACACGGTCCAGTACACGTCCGAGCCCGACTGGCCCTGGTTCCGGACGCGCAAGGAGACGCCCGGCCTCTACGAGACCTACGCCGACATGGAGGCGGGGGAGTGGGTTCACCTGAAGATCGTGGTGCGCGGCATCGACGCGCAGATCCACGTCGGCGGCGCGACACAGCCGACGATGCTGATCAAGGGCCTGAAGCTCGGCGACGTCTCCGGCGGCGTCGCCTTGTTCGTCGGCCCTGGCACCGACGGCTACTTCAAGAACGTACGAATCACCGCTGACTGACATCGAGCTGGGCGCCGAGCAGGCCCCAGCCCGGGAGACGTCGACCTCGCGACCGGCTGAGCCGCCGACTGTCGCAGTTTCTGCAACCTGCTCCGCAACGTGCTCGGAGCAAGCTCCGAGCAAGCTCCGAGCAGTAAGATCGGAGGATGGCCGTTCCCGTCGCCGTCAACGAACCCGTCCGCAGCTACGCCCCAGGCACCCCCGAACGCGCCGAGCTCGAATCGCGCCTCGCCTCGATGGCGCAGGAGCGCATCGAGATTCCCGTCGTCATCGGCGGCGAGCGGATCAAGACCGGCCTCCTCGACCACGTCGTGATGCCGCACGCGCACGGCCACGTCCTCGCCGACTGGCACCACGCGACGCCCGAGCTGGTGGAGAAGGCGATCGCCGCCGCCTGCCAGGCGCAGCGCGACTGGGCGAGCTGGCCCTGGGAGGATCGGGCGGCGGTGTTCCTCAAGGCCGCCGAGCTGCTGTCGACGACCTGGCGGTCGACCATCAACGCCGCGACGATGCTCGGCCAGTCGAAGACGGTGCACCAGGCCGAGATCGATGCGGCCTGCGAGCTGATCGACTTCCTCCGCTTCAACGCGACCTTCGCCGAGCAGATTTACAGTGAGCAGCTGGTCAACGACCGCGGTGTCTGGAACCGCCTCGACTACCGGCCC
Organism: Vicinamibacteraceae bacterium; assembly: GCA_031407765.1. Taxonomy (GTDB): domain Bacteria; phylum Acidobacteriota; class Vicinamibacteria; order Vicinamibacterales; family Vicinamibacteraceae; genus JBDSLU01. The sequence goes on along the minus strand of JANOIR010000513.1, from coordinate 14,574 downwards.
CTCGAAGGCTTCGTCTACGCCATCACGCCGTTCAACTTCACCGCCATCGGCGGCAACCTGGCCACCGCGCCGGCGATGATGGGCAACAGCGTGCTGTGGAAGCCGGCCGCGTCGGCGACGCTCTCCGGCTGGTACATCTTCCGGCTGCTCGAGGAAGCCGGGCTGCCGCCGGGCGTCATCAACTTCGTGCCCGGCAACGCGCTCGAGATCTCGAAGATCGCGCTCGCGCACCGCGATCTCGCCGGCATCCACTTCACGGGCAGCACCGGCGTGTTCAACAGCCTGTGGAAGACCGTCGCCGAGCACATTGCCGACTACCGCAGCTATCCGCGCGTGGTTGGCGAGACCGGCGGCAAGGACTTCATCGTCGCGCATCCGTCGGCCGATCCCGAATCGCTGGCGGTGGCGATCGCGCGCGGTGGCTTCGAATACCAGGGCCAGAAATGCTCCGCCGCGAGCCGCGTCTACATCCCACGCACGTTGTGGCGCGAGGTCCGCGATCGCACCGTCGGCATGATCGAGTCGATCCGCATGGGCGACGTGCGCGACCTCTCGAACTTCATGGGCGCGGTGATCGACGAGAAGGCGTTCACGCGGATCAGCGAGTACATCGACCTGGCGCGCTCATCGGCGACGATCATCGCCGGCGGCAAGACCGACGCCACGACCGGCTATTTCGTGTCGCCGACGCTGGTCGAGACCAACGATCCGGAGCATCGCCTTCTGCGTGAGGAGATTTTCGGCCCGGTGGTCACCGTGCACCTTTACAACGACGGCCAGTACAGCGACGTGCTCTCGCTGATCGATCGCACCTCGCCCTACGCCTTGACCGGCGCCGTCTTCGCGCGCGACCGCGTCGCCATCCGCGAGGCCATGACGACGCTGCGCCAGGCTGCCGGCAACTTCTACATCAACGACAAGCCGACCGGCGCGGTGGTGGGACAGCAGCCATTCGGCGGCGCGCGCAGCTCCGGCACCAACGACAAGGCCGGCTCGAAGCTCAATCTCCTGCGTTGGACCAGCGCCCGCACCATCAAGGAGACCTTCGTGCCGCCGACCGATTACCGTTATCCGTTCATGGGACCCGCCTGATGCCGATGCCGTCACCCGAGCCCGCTCCGTCACCGGACAAGGTCAACCTCGCCGACAAGCTGTCGCGTTTCAGCGAGCACTACAAGCCGAAGATCGTCGGCGAGCTCAACGGCCAGCACGTCAAGCTGGTGAAGTTCCAAGGCGAGTTCGTCTGGCATTCGCACGAGGCCGAGGACGAGATGTTCCTCGTGCTGCAGGGCGCCTTCGACATGCAGTTCCGCGACAAGACCGTGCGGGTCGGTGAAGGCGAGTTCCTGGTCGTGCCGCGCGGCGTCGAGCACTGCCCGAAGGCGGAGCACGAAGTGTCGCTGATGCTGTTCGAGCCGGCCGGCACCTTGAACACCGGCACCGCCGGCGGCGAGATGACCGTCGCCGAGCCCGATCGGATCTGATCGGAGTCGAGCGGAGCTAGGGCGGCGGACCCTTCCACTCGGCGGACAGCACCAGACCGAAGCGGCAGCCGGTCTGGATGCACGGCACGTCGAGGCCCTTCAGGACGAGCATCCGCTTGCCGTCGACCATCGCCGGCAGCGGTCCTTCCAGCTTGGCCGTGTACTTCCGCTTGAAGGTCTCGCCGCACAGCGCGGTTCGCTCGTGCTCGAGACGCAGCTTGTCGCCGGCGATCTTGACGGTGAGGTTGTCCTTCCCCGTCATCATCGGCGAGCTTGCCGGGATCAGCGCCCCGACGATCGCGCCGCCGTCACCGGCGCGCAGCACGAGGCGGACGTCCTTGCTGGTCTCCTCGCCGCCGTCCATCGAGCACTTGCCGATCTGGACGGTGGTCAGCGTGCCTTCCCACACGCCTTCGAGCGCGGGCGCGGGGGACTGGGGGACGGGCTGCCCGACGTGACCGGCGAGCAGCAGCGAGAGCAACACAGCGACCGACGACATGGGCGGCTCCTGAGGCGGAAGGTGTGCGCATAGGTTACAACCGACCCGGCCGCGACGTAGTCTTTCTCGTGGCCCTCAGCCCGCTATTGGTTCTCGCGGTCGTCGTCCTGGCGTTCTGGAACGGCGCCAACGACAATTTCAAGGGCGTCGCCTCGCTGTTCGGCAGCCGCACGGTCGGCTACAAGGTCGCGCTGGCGTGGGCCACCATCACCACCGCGGCCGGCTCGCTCGCCGCCATCGTGCTCGCCGAGGCCCTCCTGAAGCGATTCTCCGGCAAGGGCCTGGTGCCGGACGCCTTGGCGACGTCGGAGCCGTACCTGGTGGCCATCGTCGCCGGTGCAGCGCTGACGGTCCTGATTGCCAGCGTGCTCGGCCTCCCGATCTCGACCACCCACGCGCTCACCGGGGCGATGGTGGGCAGCGGCTGGATGGCCGTCGGCTCCGGCGTGCAGCTTGGCGCGCTCGGCAAGGCGGTGGTGCTGCCGCTGCTGTTCTCACCGGTCCTGGCGGTGGCCCTCGGCGCCGCGATCTACGCCGTGCTGAAGGCGCTGCGCGGTGCGTTGGGGGTGGCGCGCGCCGAGGATTCCTGCGTCTGCGTCGTCGAGACGCCGGCAGCAGCGGCGATCTCGATGGGCGGCGCGATGGCTCTGCGCGCGACCGGGACGTCGGTGAGCTTGAAGATCGCCCACCAGGCCGACTGCGAGGGCCGCTACGCCGGCCACGTGATCGGCGTGTCGAGCCAGCGGATCGTCGACATCGGGCACTTCGTCAGCGCCGGGGTGGTCAGCTTCGCGCGGGGCCTCAACGACACGCCGAAGATCGCCGCGGTACTGCTCGCGAGCCCGCTGGTCGGGCCACAGGCCGGCCTGGTCGCGGTCGCCGGGGCGATGGCGGTCGGCGGTGTCGTCGGCGCGCGCCGGGTCGCCGAGACGATGAGCCACAAGGTCACGGCGATGTCGACCGGCCAGGGCCTGTCGGCGAGCCTGGCGACGGGGTCGCTCGTGCTTGCGGCCAGCCTGGCTGGGCTGCCCGTCTCGACCACCCACGTCTCGGTTGGCTCGCTCGTCGGTATCGGCCTGTCGAACGGCAAGGCCGACCTGTCGGTGATCCGGAACATCGTGCTGTCCTGGGTCGCCACGCTGCCGATTGCGGCCGTGCTGTCGGCGCTGGTCTACCTCGTCGCCCGGCCCTGAGGCGACACCCCACTCTGCAATTCCCGTCACGACGACGTGCCCAACGGCCCGACTCGTGGCACACTTAGAGCGATGGCGCGAGTCAACTATTCATTCGAGAAGCGGAAGCGCGAGCTGGACCGGAAATCCAAGAAGGCCGCCAAGGCCGAAAAACGAGCCCAGGAGGGTGGCGGCGGCCCGAACGACGGCGTGCCGTTGGAACCCCTGACGGGCCCGAACACGGGTTTCATCGATACCGACACGGCCGGGGACGCCAAGGCCGACGAGCCCCAGACCAAGGAACCCTGAGGCGGCAGGCGCTGGCCGGGACCAGCGCGGCTACTGCCGCGACAGGGCAACGAGCGGGCTCACCTTTGCCGCGCGTCGCGCCGGGCCCCAGCACGCGACCAGCGAGGTGAATCCGAGGACGCCGATCGTGGCGGCCATCACCAGCGGATCGAGGGCGCCGACCCCGTAGAGCTGCGATGCAAAAGCGCCGCGCAGCACGACGGCGCCGATCAGCCCGCCGGCCAGCCCGGCGGCGACCAGCACCCCGCCTTCGCCCAGGATCAGCCGCAGGATGCCCGACGTGTCGCTGCCCAGCGCCATGCGGATGCCGATCTCGCGCGTCCGCTGGCTGACGTGGTAGGCGAGCACGCCGTAGAGGCCGATCGAGGCGAGCAGCAGCGCGACGACGCCGAAACCGAGCGACAGCAGCATCGGGGCGCGTCGCGGGTTGAGCGATTTGTCGATGCGGGCCGACATCGAGAACACATCGGTCATGGGCACGTCGGGATCGATCTCGGCGAGGGCCCGGGTAACGGCGGCCTGCGTCGACGGGAGATCGCCCTTGGCGCGGATGGCGAGGCCGATGCCGCGCGATTCATGCTGCGCCATCACGGCGTAGAAGGCGCCGGCGCGCGCGGTTTCTCCGCCCTCGACGAGCCCCTTCATCTTGACCTCGCCGACCACGCCGACGACGGTCATCCAGGTGACCTTCGGGCCGGGCCGCGCGACGTCTTCCGGTGAATCCGGCATGTAGAGGCGTTTCCCCACGGGATCCTGGTTCGGCCAGAACTTCCTCGCCAGGTTCTCGTCGACGACCACCGACTTTGGCGCCTCCGCAGTATCGGACGCGATGAAGAAGCGGCCGCTCTTGAGGCGGATCTTCATCGCCTCGAAGTAGCCTGGCGTGACGTAGAGCTGATTCGGCGAGACCACCGATTCGCCGGGCTTGGGTGCGTAGCCTTCCGGGATGACCACCGTGCTGCTGCCGTCCCAGCTGAACGGCAGAAAGCTGCTGGCGCCGGCGGCTTCGATGCCCGGCAGGGCGCGGATCCGCGTCAGCACGCGATCCGTGTAGCCGCGCAGCGCAATGTCGTCCTTGTAGCGCGTGGCGAGGGGGCTGAGGCGGCCGGTGAGCACGTTCTCCGCGACGAAGCCCGGATCGACACCGAGGAGCCGCTGGAAGCTCGCCAGCAGCAGGCCGGCTCCGATCAGCAGGACGAAGGCGAGCGCGACCTGCGCGACCACCAGTGAGCGGCGGACCGCCTTCGACGTGCGGCCGGCCGTCCCCGAGCGGCCTTCCTCGCGCAGCACGTTGCTCAAGTTGACGCGCGCGAGCTGCAGGGCCGGGCCGGCACCGACGACGATGCCGAGCAGGATCGCCGGCGCCAGCGTAACGGCGAGCACCACGCCGTCGAGGCGGATTTCGTGCGCGCGCGGCAGGTCGGTGAACCCGATCCACTCAATCGCGTTCAGGCTGAGGAAGCCGAGGCCGATGCCCAGCCCGGCGCCGACCAGCGTCAGCAGGGTCGCCTCGGTGATCAACTGCTTGGCGATGCGCCGCCCGCCGGCCCCGATCGCGTTGCGCGTCGCCAGCTCCTTCATGCGGCCGTTGGCGCGCACCAGCGACAAATTGGCGATGTTGACCGCCGCGATGAGCACGACGAAGAGCACGCCGCCCCACAGCATCTGCAGCGCGGAGCGGACGTTGCGCACGAGGTCGCCCTCGAGCGAGTTCAGCTTGGTGTTGTAGCCGACACTGCGCAGCGGCTCCGCCAGCGCGCCGGCCCGCTCGATGTAGCGGACGTTCTGGGCGTCGAGCCGGGACTGGGCCCGCGCGATGGAGGCGCCCGGCGCCAGCCGCGCGATCATCTCGTGGTTCTGGCTCCAGCGGCGATCCTCGCCGAGCTCTTTGGGGGTGAAGGCGAGCGGCGTGAAGACGCGCACCTCGGGACCGAGGAAGTAGAAGGACTCAGGCAGCACGCCGACGACCTTGTAGAGCTCTTCGTTGAGGCGGATGTCGCGCCCGACGACGCCGTCGAGCCCACCAGGCTGCTTCGCCGCGAACGACTGGCTGAGCACGGCCACTTTGTGTTTGCCCGGGGTGCCCTCGTCTTCGCTCAGGAGCCGGCCGCGGGCGGCGTTCGCGCCCAGGACCTGGAAGAAGGACGGGGTGACGTTCATCGCCGATACCTGCTCGGCGCCGGCGCCCTGCCCGACCTTGTAGCCGGACCACTGGTAGAGCGCAGCCGCCGAGAAGATGTCGGGCATGCCCCGGCGGTCCATGTAGTTCGGCACGGACGTCCCGGCCCGCTCGACACCGGCGCCGGGGAAGCCGTCGAACGAGGACACCAGCCGGCTCGACTCGGGGTAGGGCAGGGGCCGCTGCAGGACCGAGCGGACCACCGTGAAGATCGCGGTGTTGGCCCCCAGGCAGATGGCCAAGGTGAGGACGACGGCGGCGGCGTAGGCGCGGTCCCGGCGCAGTACACGCAGCGCAAACAGCAGATCCTGGCGGAGTACGTCCATGGATACCTCTAACGGAGCCGGCGTAACGAAGGTTCCCCTGAACACCGAACCGGGCGGCTCGTGAGAGTTTGATACGCTTATCGCCAATGCGCAGTATTTATCGGGGTTTCGCCGCGCGCGTCGGGGCCGCGTTGCTGTGTGGCTTTGCCCCGGCCGCGTACGCCCAGGCACCCGCCTCAGCCGCAGCTGTCACCGTCACCACCGACCTCGACTACGTGCCCACGGCCGAATACGGCAGCACGAAGGACCGCCTCGACGTCTACGCGCCGACCGGGGCCAAAGGCGTGCCAATCGTGGTCTCGATCCACGGCGGGGCCCTGCGCGAAGGTGACAAGGCCGGGCAGGCGTTCGTCGGGCAGCTCCTGGCCAAAGCCGGGTTCGTGGCCGTGATCATCAATTACCGGCTGTCGCCGGGCGTGATGCACCCGGCCCACGTCGAGGACGCCGCCCACGCCGTGGCCTGGGCGCGGACCCATGCCGCCGAGTACGGCGGCGATCCGAAGAAGCTGTTCGTCATCGGCCACTCGGCCGGCGCCTACCTGGCGGCGCTGCTGGCGCTCGACCCGAAGTACCTGGCCGCCTACCAGATGTCGGCGGGCGATCTGAAGGGCCTCGTGCCGGTCAGCGCGTTCTTCTACGTGGATCGCACCGGCGTCGCCCCCGATCGGCCCAAGGACGTATGGGGCACCGACGTCGCGACGTGGAAGGCGGCCTCGCCCGCCGCCTACCTGCGCAAGGACACGCCGCCGATGCTGCTGCTCTACGCCGATGGCGACGCCGACTGGCGCCGCCAGCAGCAGGCCGACTTCCAGGCCGACATGAAGAAGGCCGGCGCATCGACGGTCGAAACGCGGATGATCGCGGGTCGCGACCACTCCAGCATCTGGGGCCGGATGAAGAACGCGAACGACGAGACCGCCGCCGCCATCATCGCGTTCATCAAGGCCCATTGATGCGTTTGCACGGAATCCCTTTCGAAGCCATCGACTGGTCCACCATCCCCGCGAGCGAGCATCCAGGCGTCATCGGCGTCGCGCTGTGGCGCACCCGACAGTTCGGCGAGGTCCGCGTGCGCATGGTCGAGTATTCACCGGGCTACGTCGCCAACCACTGGTGCGAGAAGGGCCACATCGTCCTGTGCCTGGAGGGCGAGATCCACACCGAGCTGGAAGACGGCCGCATCATCGTGCTCAAGCCGGGCATGAGCTACCAGGTCGCCGACGGCGAAGAACCGCATCGCTCGCGCACCGCCAACGGGGCGCGCCTGTTCATCGTCGACTAGAGGCATGGCCCCCCGCGACGAGCGGCCCAACCCCTATCTCGTCGCCTGGCTGCGGACGTTCGCCAACGCGCCGACGCGCAAGCAGTGCCTGGTGGTCGGCTGCGGTCTCGGCGACGACGCCGAGGCGCTGGCCTCCGCCGGCTTCGACGTCACCGCCTGCGACATCTCGCCGACCGCCGTCGACGCCGCCCACGCGCGCTTCCCGCGCTCCGGCGTCGACTACGTCGTGGCTGACGTCCTGCAGCCGCCGCCGGCGTGGACCGCGGCCTTCGACCTGATCTTCGAGGCCTTCACGCTGCAGGCCTTGCCGCCGGCGCCTCGCCACGCGGCGATGCGCGCCCTTGTGCGCCTCGTCATGCCCAGTGGCCGCGTGTTCGTCGTCTGCCGAGCCCGCGACGAGAACGAGCCGATTGGCGATCTGCCGTGGCCGCTGACCCGACAGGAGCTGGACATCTTCGTGACCGAGGGTCTCCGAGCCCTGTCGATCGACCCCGTGGTCGACGACGAGACGCCTCCCGTGCGACGCTTCGTCGCGTTCTTCGAAAAGCCCCTCGAGTAGCCACGATGAGTCGTCCGTTCTTTGCGCTGCTGTCCCTGATTGCCGTCGTCGGCTTCGCATCGCCTGCCGCGGCGCAGCCGGCCGGCCCGGACACCGTCGTCGCGGCGACGCAGGTGTGGGTCGACGCGTTCAACACCCGGGATCCGAAGCGGATCGTCGCGCTCTACGCGCCGGACGCGGTGTTCTGGGGCACCACGGCGAAGACCATCGCGACGACGCCGGACGCAGTCTGGGCCTACTTCAAGGACGCCGGGCAGCGGCCGTACACGCGGGTCGTCATCGACGAGCAGCACCCGCGCGTCTACGGATCGATCGCGATCACCAGCGGCGCCTACACGTTCTCGGAGGTCCGGGACGGCGTCGCCTCCAACGTCCGCCCGGCGCGGTTCACGTTCGTCTTCCGCCGCGACGGCGACCGCTGGGTGATCGTCGAGCACCACTCGTCGCGCGTGCCGGAGCCCTGACTCATGGACGATCACAAGCACGACCGCCGCAGCTTCCTGCGCGTAGCCGGAGCCGGTGCGACGCTGGCGGCGACCTCCGGCGAGGTCGAGGCGTTTTCGGTCCCGGCAGGGCCCGCGCCGGCGGGTGACGAGCTCTGCTACTCGAGCGCCGTCGATCTCGCGGCGCTGATCAAGGCGCGCAAGGTCTCCGCGCGCGAGGTCATGGCGGCGCACCTCGAGCGTATCAACCGGATCAACCCGGCCATCAACGCCATCGTCGGCAAACTGGATGACGTGCAGTGCCTCGCGCTCGCCGCCGCCGCCGACGAGCGGGCCGCCAAGGGCGAGGTGCTCGGGCCGCTGCACGGCCTGCCGATCGCGTTCAAGGACCTGCAGCCCGCCGTGGGCTTTCCCTACACGCGCGGGTCCTTGATCTACAAGGACGCGAAAGCGGCCGAGGATTCGGTGCTGGTCGAGCGGCTGCGCCAGGCCGGCGCGCTCGCCATCGGCAAGACCAACACGCCGGAGTTCGGGATGGGCTCCCACACCTACAACAAGGTGTACGGGACCACGCGCAATCCCTACGATCGCTCGAAGAGCGCGGGCGGATCGAGCGGCGGCGCCGGCGCGGCGCTGGCCGCCGGATTGCTGCCGATCGCCGACGGCAGCGACATGGGCGGGTCGCTCCGCAACCCCGGCAACTTCAACAACATCGTCGGGATGCGGCCAACCGTGGGGCTGGTGCCGTCGGCGCCGACGCCACTGCCGTTCCTCGGCTTCTCGACCAACGGCCCGCTGGCCCGGTCAGTCGCCGACGTGGCCTTCCTGCTCGGCGTGATGGCCGGGCCGCATCCACGCGATCCGGCGTGCTGGCCCTCCGATCCGGCCGTGTTCCGCGGCCGCCTCGAACGGAGCCTGCGCGGCGTCCGCGTGGCGTGGTGTCCCGATCTCGGCGGCCTGCCGATCGACCCGAGCGTCCGCGCCGTGCTCGCCGCGCAGCGGGCGACGCTCGAGGGCCTGGGCTGCATCGTCGAGGATGCCTGCCCCGATCTGAGCGACGCCGATTCGATCTTCCTGACCATCCGCGCCTTTCGCAGCGCCGTGGTCTACGCACCGCTGCTCGCCTCACATCGCGATCTCCTGAAGCCGGAGGCGATCCGGGAGATCGAAGGCGGTCTGCGGCTGACGCTCGCCGAAGTCGGGCGGGCGATGGTGCAGCACGGTCAACTGCTCGAGCGGATGCGCCGCTTCCAGGAGCGCTACGAGTTCCTCTGCTGCGCGGTCAACCAGGTGCCGCCGTTCGACGCCACGATCGACTGGCCCAAGGCGATCGACGGCGTCGCCATGGACCACTACGTCGCCTGGATGAAGTCGGCCTACTGGATCACGACGACGTTCCGGCCCGCCATCTCAGTGCCGGCCGGCTTCACCCCCGAGGGCCTGCCGGTCGGGCTCCAGATCGTCGGCCGCCACCGCGCCGACTTCTCGCTGCTGCAGATGGCGCATGCCTTCGAGCAGGCGACCGGCGTCGGCCGGCGCCGGCCGGCGTTCGCGTGAGCGGGTGCGTCACCGCTCCGCGCTCGACGCGCCGTGGTGCTCGGCCAGGGCGCGCTCGATCCGCCTGTCCGGCACCAGCCAGATGAGCGCGACGGTCACGTAGAGGGCGATCGACGCCCAGGTCGCGACGAAGGCCAGCGGGATCGCCGAGACGTAGAGCAGCATCGACAGCTTGCCCTTGCCGTCGCGCTGGATCGCGCGGGCGAGCGCAGCGTTGTGGTCCTTGTGCCGCGTCAGCGTTGCCTGGAGCACGGTGTAGGCGACCGCGGCCATCAACAGCACCACCCCGTAGGCCGCGGTGGGCAGCGCCTCGTGGTTGTTCTCGCCCATCCAGCCGGTGACGAACGGCACCAGCGACAGCCAGAACAGCAGATGCAGGTTGGCCCACATCGCCCCGCCGGAGACGCGCGTCGTGGCGTGCAGCATGTGATGGTGGTTGTTCCAGTAGATCCCGATGTAGATGAAGCTGAGGACGTAGCTGAGGAACACCTCCACCAGCGGCTGGAGAGCGTGCCAGTCCGCCCCGTGCGGGACCTTCAGCTCGAGGACCATGATCGTGATGATGATGGCGAGCACGCCATCGCTGAACGCTTCGAATCGGCCTTTGCCCACCGTGTTGCTCCCGCCGTCAGTGTAGAGGAGGCCGCTACTTCGCGCGCGGGCCGAGCCACGCCGCCCGCATCCGCAGCTCCTCGGGCGTCGCCGTCTCGCCGGCACTCTCGCGCGTGACCAGCGTCCGGGTCGGGTGCGCGCGCAGCGCGATCGTGGCCTGGTGCGGCTTGCCGTGTCGCAGGTAGGCCGCCTCGAGCCGGTCCCCGGGCTTGGCCGCCTCGATGATCTTGGCGACGTCGGCTGGTGCGCGGACGGCGGTGCCGCCAATCGAGGTGAGCACGTCGCCCTCGCCGAAGCCGGCGTCGTAGGCAGGCGTGCCCATCTGCGAGGCGCCGGTGATGCGGACGCCGTCGGTGCCGCTCGTCATCGGCAGCTCGCCGATCCAGGCGCGGCCAGGGTAAAGCGGCTTCCAGAGCAGCCCCATCCGGCGCAGCAGCATCCCGTACTCGACCAGTTCGGGCCCGTCGACGTAGCTCTCGAAGAACTCGCGCGCGAACGAGACGCTGCCGCTCACCTCGGCGAGCGTGGTCTGCAGATCGGCCGCCGTGTACGGTGTCGCGACGATCCCAGGCGCGGCCGGCGTCTTGCCATACTTCGTCCACAGCGCCTTCATGTAGTCGTCGAGCGTCACCTTGCCGTCGGTGCGATCGCGCAGCTCGAGGTCGAGCCCGAGGGCGATGGCGGCGCCGAACGTGTAGTAGGACAGGTAGGTGTTCGGCCAGTTGGTCGGATCCACCGAGCACGCCGCATCCACGAACGCCGCCAGGCGGCTCATCTCCGGGGCGAATCGGACACGACGACCGGGCGAGGCGTTGACCGCGTTGATCAGGCCGCCGACGATCCGCAGCGCGTCCTCCTGGGTCGAGAGCCCGGCCCGCGTCATGAGCAAGGGGCCGTAATACTGGGTGAAGCCCTCGCCCACCCACAGCTCGGACGAGATGTTGGCGTCATCGAAGTTGAACGGCTCGAGCGAGCGCGGCCGGATCCGCTCGACGTTCCAGGCGTGGAAGAACTCGTGCGCCACCGTGCCGAGGAGCTGGCGCTCGCTCGTGGCGAGGCCGACCGGCGCGGTCAGGACGGTGCTGTTGCGGTGCTCCATGCCGTCACCGCCGGCGCCCGGCGCGTAGGTGGCCAGAAAGGTGTAGTGGCCGGGCTCGAAGGCCGGTAGCTCGCCATAGACGGCCCGCGCCTCGCGCACGATCTTCTCGACGCTGCCGGCGTAGCGCTCGACTTCGGCGTCGGTGCCGTCGTGGCGGAGCGCCAGGCGGATCGTCGTCGGCGCCGCGGCCGCGGCCTCGTTCACGCCGATCTGGAAGGTACGCATCGTCTGCGGCCCGAACTGGATCGGGCTGTCGAGGAGGTAGGCGAGGTTCGGGGCGGTGAAGACGAGCGGGTTGTCGGTCGCGTAGAGCTGCGAGGCGACGGTCCAGGCGACGTCCGGCGGCGGCACGAACGTGAGCGTCGCCGGCCGCGTCTCGAGTGTCTTGGCCCACATCAGCGTCGCCGGCGCGTTGAGGTGCGCCTGGGTGGCGTCGATGCCGGCGTAGGTGCCGTCGATGCGATCGCCGAACAGGCGATAGCGCAGGCGGACGGTGCCGCCGTGGCCGGTGACGCGCCAGACGTGCAGGTTCGGCTGCGTCGGTGTCAGCGGGCGTCCGGCGCCATCGCTGAGCTGCACGGCGAAGACATTCTTGGCGAACTCGTGCAGCGCGTAACGCCCAGGCGAGCTGCGACTCATGTGGATCTCGAGCGGGTCGGCGGTGACGTCGCGGAAGACGACCTCCACGTCGACGACGTGGCGCACGTAGTCGGCGAACGAGAGCCGGTAGTCGACCGGCGCCTGAGCCCCGGCCGCGGTGGCCGAGAGCAACGCGGCGAGCAGGAAACCAGCGGTGTGGAGCGAACGGGGCATGCCGCAGTCTATCGAAGAGCGGGATAGACTCGACGCATGGCTCCTTTCAGCGCCGCGACCAGCCACAGCATCCCGCCCGAGGCGGTCGGTCATCTCACCCGCGGCCATCTGATCGAGGCGATCAAAGCGACGCGGGGCGCCACCGGCCTGGGCCTCAAGGAAGCGAAGGACGTCGTCGACGCCTACCTGCGCGAGCATCACAGCATCAGGCAGCAGTACAACGAAGCGAATACCGGAGCCCGTGGATCGCTGGGCTGGATCATGCTGGCGGTCATCCTGGTGGTCGGCCTGATCATCGCCGCGACGTGGTCGCGCCAGTAGCAGCCCATCTCATGTCCAAGCTTCGCCTGAAGATCTCGATGTCGCTGGATGGCTTCGTCGCCGGGCCCAATCAGAGTGTGGCCGATCCACTCGGCGTCGGCGGCATGCGGCTGCACCAGTGGGCGTTTGCGCTCGAGGCGTTTCGCGAGGTGCACGGCATGGACGGCGGTGCGGTGAACGCGAGTACCGCCGTCATCGAGGAATCGCGGGCCGGGATCGGCGCGACGATCATGGGCCGCAACATGTTCGGCGGGCACCCGGGCGCCTGGGATCCGGCGCAGCCGTGGAACGGCTGGTGGGGCGACGATCCGCCCTTCCACCATCCGGTGTTCGTGCTCACGCACCACGCGCGAGCCCCGCTGGTCATGCAGGGCGGCACGACGTTCACCTTCGTGACCGACGGCATCGTGTCGGCGCTGGAACAGGCGCGGCGTGCGTCGGCGGGGCAGGATGTCTCGCTCGCCGGCGGCGCTTCGGCCTCGTCGCAGTACCTCGCTGCCGATCTCGTCGACGAGATGGAGATCAACCTGGTGCCGACGCTGCTCGGCTCCGGCGAGCGCCTGTTCGACGGCGTCGGCGGCGATCTGCACGGGCTGACGCTGGTTCGCACGGTGGCGGCCGGCGACGTCGTGCATCTCAAGTTCGCCCGCGCACCACGAGAGTCGAGATCGGCGTGAACGACGCCGTCTTCGCGCGCCGCCCTGCCGTCCTCGATGTGATCGAGCGGGAATCCGCCCGCCTCGGATTCTCGATGGGGTCCGAGCCGAGGACCGGCGCGCTATTGGCGGCGCTCGCCGCCTCCAAGCCGGGGGCGAGGCTTCTCGAGCTGGGGACTGGCACCGGCATCGGCACGGCCTGGCTGCTCTCGGGGATGGACGCCAGCGCCCGCCTCGACACCGTCGACAGCGATGCGGCCGTCGTCGAGGTCGCTCGAGCCCATCTCGGCGGTGACGCGCGCGTCGCATTTCGCGTCGAGGACGGTGCCACGTTCCTCGAGCGGGCCGATCGCGCCGCCTACGACATCGTCTACGCCGACGCCTGGCCGGGCAAGTTCACGCACCTCGACGCCGCGCTGTCGTGCGTCGCGCCCGGCGGCATCTACGTCATCGACGATCTCCTGCCGCAGGCGAACTGGCCCGAGGGGCACGCAGCCAGGGTCGCCGCGCTGATCGCCGACCTCGAGCGCCACGCCGGCTTCGCCACGGTGCGCCTGACGTGGGCGTCAGGACTGATGCTGGTCGTCCGACACGGCTCGTCGCGACCGTGAAGAGCCTGCGCGACGCGCTGATCGGCTTCCCGCCGTTGGCCCTGATTCCACCGGCGATCGTCTGGGCGACCAGCCGCAGGGCGAGCTGATGCGGACCGCCCTGATCGTCGGTGCCGGGATCGGGGGGTTGGCGGCAGGCATCGCGCTCCGGCGGGCGGGCTGGCGCGCGCGCATCTTCGAGCGGGCGGCGGTGCCACGCGAGCTCGGCTTCGCGCTGAACCTGGCGCCGAACGCCGTCACCGCGCTGCGGGCGCTCGGTGTGGCGGCGCGCATCGAGGCCGAGGCGCACCGGACCCGGACGATCGAGCTGCGCCGTCTGGACGGGCGTCCGCTGAAGCGCCTCGACGTTGCCGCCGTCACCGCGGACACGCCTTCGCTCGTCGCGCTGCGCCAGACCGTGCACGGCGCGCTGCTCGACGCCACCCCGGCCGAGGATCTCGTGCTCGGCAGCGATGGCGGCGGCTTCGAGCGCGCCGGCGACCAGGTGATCCTGGTCACGGCCGACGGTGGTCGCGAGCGCGGCGACGTGCTGATTGGCGCCGACGGCCTCGGCTCGGCGATCCGTCGCCAGCTGCATCCTGACGAACCACCGCCGCGCGACAGCGGACTGTGCACGGTCCGGGGCGTGGTCCGGGGCGTGACGGCGGCGCTC
>JANOIR010000512.1:0-8147 GCA_031407765.1 Vicinamibacteraceae bacterium | reverse complement strand
GCAGATCTTTGTCCAGCGTCGTGTCGTCGTCGACGAGCTTTTGAATCGTGAAGCTCTTGGCCGGCTCGCGGTCGACGAGCACGACCATTTCGTGTTTACGGCTACGTTCGCGCAATCCGCCGACGTTCCCGCTCAAATCGCGCGCAAGCCAGACCTGGATCTCGTACTCGCCGTCCTGAGCGAACGTATAGGGGATGGACACCCCGCCCCGGGTACCAAGCGGCAGACCGGCCACGTGCGTTTCCTGCGTCCGATCGGCGGGCAGCCGGATGACATCGGCCTGCACGGTCGTCTGCGTGCTGCCGATCGCGAGCCGGCTGACCTTCTGCGCAGTCGAAATGTAGCGATCCAGAAGCGTTGGCGGCAGATCCCCGACCGTCACGTTGTCGAAGCCGTAGCTGGATTCGTCGGCGGGGAGCAGCGAAGCGGCATCGATCTCCAGCGCGAGGAGATCGCGGATGGCGTTCTGATATTCGGTCCGCGTGAGGCGGCGAAGGGTGGCGGTGCGGCCCGGATGCGGACGCGTCGCCGCGGCGCGGTCCAGCGACGTCTCGAGATAGGCAATCACTGCGTCGTAGGTCGCTTCGTCTGGCCGGTTCTTCTTCCCGACCGGCGGCATCTGGCGGGCGCGGAGCTTCTTGACGACCTTCTCCCACACGTCCGGGTGCTGAGATACGTCCTGGAGCGCCGTCGTGTCGAGCGCCAGGCCGCCCTTCTTCTCGTCCTCGTCGTGACACGTCGTGCAGTACTCGTCGACCAGCGCGGCATGGAGCGCCGCCGGCGCGGAACCGACCGGCCCGGCCGCGGTCCGTGCGAGCACACGACCGCCCGCCGCGATCAGGCCCGCTGCGCCGACGAAGAGCAATGCCCTGCCGGGGTGGTACATAGGGGTGTACGGGCCATCATATGCGCCAATTCGCCCTTTCAGGATGCTCAGCCATTGCGACCTCATCCGGAAATGGTGCTGGCGCCCCGGCTAACTTGGTCGTCCCGCCGCCGGCTTATGATGTCCGGCATGCGCAGACTCGCTTCGCTTGCTCTCGCCGCCGCGCTTCTCGTAGCGGTCGCCACCACCACCTGGGCCGACAATCAGGCCTTCCTCGGACGCTGGAATCTGGCCGGCACCGGCACCGACAGCAACGCCGTCTACTGGCTCGAGATCAAGGAAGAGAACGGCCAGCTCGCCGGCATGTTCCTCAATCGCGGCGGCAGCCCGGTCAAGCTCGCCTCGGTGGAGGTCAAGGGCGACGAGCTGGTCTTCACGACCACGGCGCCGGAGGGTCGCACCGGCCAGACCTTCCGCGCCAAGCGCAAGGGCGCCGGACTCGAAGGCTCGACGACGACGGGCGAGCGCACGCTCGCGTTCACGGGCGCGCATCCGCCGGCGTGGAAGGCGGCGAACGCCAACGCGACGCACACCTACGGCAAGCCGGTCGATCTGTTCGACGGCAAGTCGCTCGACACCTGGAACCTGCAGATGGCCAACCGTCCCTCGGGCTGGTCGATCGTCGACGGCGGGATGACCAACGAGGCCAAGGCCAACAACCTGGTTTCGAAGCAGACCTTCAAGGACTTCAAGATCCAGGCGGAGTACCGCATCGAAACCGGCAGCAACAGCGGCATCTACCTCCGGGGCCGGTATGAACTGCAGGTGCTGGATGACTTCGGCAAGGCGCCCGAGTCGCACGGTCACATGGCGATCTATGCGTGGGTCGCGCCGAGCGTCAACGCCAGCAAGCCGGCGACCGACTGGCAGGTGATGGAGGCGGTGATCGTAGGCAACAAGGTGACCGTGACGCTGAACGGCCAGAAGGTCCACGACAACGCGACCATCCAGGCGATCACCGGCGGCGCGCTCGATGCCAACGAGGATCAGCCGGGGCCGATCATGCTCCAGGGCGACCACGGCAAGGTCTGGTATCGCAAGGTCACGGTGACGCCGATCGTCAAGGCCGGCACCTAGAGTCACATGCGTCGCGCGGCGGCTCTTTCGTGCGGTCTGATGATCGCGTCGGCCATGCCGACGTCTGCCGCTGGACAGCCGTCATCGGTGCTCGATGGGCTGACGCCGCCCCAGGCCGCCCTCCCGGCAGGGTGCGCTCTCATCCCGGCGCCTTCCGAGCGGACCGGAGGGGGGCGCGTCGTCTCCGGATTCTGGGACGGGATGCCGATTCAGTCGAATCCGTGGGCTGGCGAGGCTCCGCGGGTCCTGGTCGAGATTCGCGCGAGGATGTTCGGTCTGTCGCCGATGCCGGATGGTCCGCCCGATGCGCGGATTGCGGCGCAGATCGCTCGCACGCTCGTCGAGGGCATGTCGGGATACGCCGCCTTTTATGGCGAGGGTGAAGGGCGCGTCGCCGTCTACGCGCTGCGTTCGGCTGATCCCCTGCGGTGGACGCGATTGTCGCCGATCGAGAACGACGGCAGCACCGGCCGTGCGATCGCGCGAATCACCAATCGCCACGTCGCGGCATTGGTCATCGGCGATCGCAGCCCGTGCTTTGCGGCCGTCGAACGACACCTGCGCGCCGCGGTCTCCACGAGTGCTGCGGCTCAGGCAAAGCGGTCGGCGTCGCTGCTGCTCGACGGGGCGTTCATGCTGGACGTGCGTGCGCGTGCCGGGCACGGCGACGCAGCGATCAAAGCTGCGATCGCCGCGCTCGAGGTCGACGCGAAGAAGGCGCTCGAGGTCAAGCCGATGTCCGTGATGGACAAGACCATCACGCCTCCGAGCGGCGACACGCACGACTACATGAGCCAGGCGCCGTATTGGTGGCCGGATCCGTCAAAGCCCGATGGCAAGCCGTACATCCGCAAGGACGGCGTGCGCAATCCCGAGATCAGCACGATCACCGATCGCGACAACCTCGGACGGCTCGGCGGCGCGGTCACGACACTGTCGCTCGCGTATGCATATACGGGACGCGAGGAGTACGCGACCCACGCCGCCCGGCTCCTGCGGGTGTGGTTCCTCGATCAGGCGACGCGGATGAACCCGCATCTGACCTTCGGCCAATACATCCCAGGCATCAACCAGGGGCGCGGCATCGGCATCATCGAGACGCGAAGCCTCCCGGAGATGCTCGACGGAGTCATGCTCATCGCCGGCTCGCCGGTATGGACGAAGGCCGACGAAGACGGGCTCCAGGCCTGGATGCGGGCGTATCTCACCTGGCTCGTCGAGAGCACACATGGCAGGGAGGAATCGAAGAACGGCAACAACCACGAAACCTGGTACGACGTGCAGGTGGCGGCATTGGCGCTCTACACGGGACAGGTCGACGTGGCGCGGCGCACGCTCGAAGGCACGCGCGCGCGGATCGCGACCCAGATCGAGCCGGACGGCCGCCAGCCACGCGAGCTCGAACGCACGCGCTCGTGGCACTACAGCGCGTTCAACGTCGCCGCGTTCATGGATCTCGCGACGCTGGGCAGGCACGTCGGCATCGACCTGTGGAGCTACCGGACGCCAGACGGCCGCAGCATCCGGCAAGCCGTGGACTTCATGGTCCCCTACGCCGCCGGCGAGCGGAGGTGGGCGTACGACCAGATCACCCCGTTCACCGCGAACACGATGCACGAGCTCCTGCGCCGCGGCGCGGTTGCCTGGAAGGAACCGAAATACCGGGCGTTGGCGGACCAGATGGGCAGCGGCCCGAGGCTGATCCTGACGGTCCCCTGACTCTCTTGCGTGGGCCGTCGCATCATCAGGCGGCCGCGGTCGTGGCGACGAGTCGCTGGAGCGTGCGCTCGATGGTGGCCAGGGAGACGGGCTTGGTGACGTAGTCGTCCATCCCCGCCTCCAGGCAGAGCTCCCGATCCCCGGACATCGCGTGCGCGGTCATGGCGACGATCGGCACGCGAACGCCCGTCCCGCGCTCCGCCTCGCGGATGGCGGCGGTGGCCTCGAAGCCGCTCATCGTCGGCATCTGGACGTCCATGAAGACGACGTCGAACCGATCCCGGGCGACGGCGTCGACGGCCTCGGCGCCGTCGCCGACGATCACCGCATCGTGGCCCAGGCGTGCCAGCATCGCCGCCGCGAGCCGCTGGTTCACGGCGTTGTCTTCCGCCACGAGCACGCGCAGCCGTCGCGCGGACGACGAAGCCGCGGGGGCCGCAGGGGCCGTCGGCGCCTGGACGGATCGGCCATCGCGTTCGTCGATCAGCGCGTTCACCGCGCGCCGCAGCTCGTGGTGCTGGATCGGCTTGATCAGATGATGCGCCACGCCGAGCGCGCGGCAGCGGGCCGAGTCGCCCGGCCGTCGATCCGACGTCAGCATCAGAACCGCGGTCCCGGCGATGCCGTATCGCGCCTGCAGCTCGCCGACCAGCGCGAACCCATCCATGCCCGGCATGTGTACGTCGATCAGCAGGATGTCGAACCGTCCTGCCTGCGCCTGCATGGACTCGACCGCGCGCAGGGCCTCTTCGCCGTCCGCGGCCGTGGTGACGTCGACGTGCCATCCGCCGAGCACTTCGGCCAGGATGCGCCGGTTCGTCTCGTTGTCGTCCACGACGAGCGCGCGGCAGCCCGCAGCCAGGTTGGCGTCCGAGGCCAGCGGCGTCGCTGTGACCGGGGTGCTCGCGTCGGCGACGGGCAGTCGAACACTGAAGCTGAACGTGCTGCCTTGTCCCTGCGTGCTCTCGACGCCGATCACGCCGCCCATCAGCCCGATGATCCGGTTCGAGATCGCGAGACCGAGGCCCGTGCCGCCGAACCGCCGCGACGTGGTGCCGTCCTCCTGCGCGAATGCCTCGAAGATGAGCGCCTGCTTGTCGGCGGCGATGCCGATCCCCGTGTCGCGGACGGCGAAGCGCAGCACGCAGCCATCCGGTGCGGGCGTGCCGCCGTCGACGCACGCCACGTCCACGGTGATCTCTCCGGCTTCCGTGAACTTGACGGCGTTGCCGACCAGGTTGATCAGCACCTGGCGCAGGCGCTCGGCGTCGCCAACGAGCCCGTCGGGCACGTCGGGTGCGACCCGCCACGCCAGTTCGAGGGATCGCTGATGGGCGCGGACCGCGAGCATCTGCAGGGTCTCGCCGAGCATGCCGCGCAGCCCGAACGGGCTGGGGTTCAGATCGAGCTTGCCAGCTTCGATCTTCGAGAAGTCGAGGATGTCGTTCAGGATCGTCAGCAGCGAGTCGGCGGAGCTCTTGACCATGCCGAGGAACTGCCGCTGTTCGGGATCCAGCGGGGTCGCGAGCACCAGCTCCGTCATCCCGATGATTCCGTTCATCGGCGTGCGGACCTCATGGCTCATGTTGGCCACGAACTCGCTCTTGGCCAGGCTCGCGGCTTCGGCCGTTTCCTTGGCCTTCGCCAGATCGATGGTCTGGACATGCACGCGCCGTCGCAAGGTGATCACCCAGACCAATCCGGCGACGAGAACCGTAGCCAGGCCGCCGACCAG
This sequence comes from Vicinamibacteraceae bacterium, assembly GCA_031407765.1. Taxonomy (GTDB): domain Bacteria; phylum Acidobacteriota; class Vicinamibacteria; order Vicinamibacterales; family Vicinamibacteraceae; genus JBDSLU01. Next base: position 2,730 of record JANOIR010000512.1, on the reverse strand, counting down.
CCAGCCCGCTCGCTCGAGCGTCAGCCACCGCGGCGGTTCGACCACGGCGACGGCGGACGGTGATGCCAGCAGCAGGCGGATTCCGCGCGGGGTGCTGAAGCCGTTGGAGCGTTCGAGGAGCAGGGACGAGACGCCGGTCACGTCGACGATGCTGCCCGCCCCGACCTCCAGCGGCGCGGCGCCGTTGCGTCGCTCGAGGTGGGCTGAGAACGCGGTGGTGCCCGACTGCAGCAGAAGGATGTCCTCGGCCGCGGTCGAGAAGCGCTCGACCACGCGCCCGCGCACGCGGACCAGACCCGCGTCGTGGTGGCCCTGTTGCAGCTCGGATGGCGTCGCGTCGATCGGCGTCGGCGGGCTGCCGTGGCCGGACCGGCGCAGCACGGCGTCCTCGAGCACGGGGCTGAAGTCGCCCGGGCGCGGGAACCCGACGGCGTCGACGAGATCGCCGGGCTGCAGGGCGGCGACGCCTTCGCCACGCACCTCGAGGGCCCCGCTGTCGTCGCGCAGGTACGCCGCAGAGCGGGTGGCGAGCAGCACCACGCCCCGGACGTGGGCGCGATGGCCGACCTGATCGGCGATCGTGAAGTGCAGGAGTCCGTCGACCCGCGTCGTCGCCTGCGCGAACGGATCGACGGGTGCGGGGCGCTCGATCGTGATGGCCGCCGGCGACGGCACCAGCAGCTCGGCCCCGACGAGCTGACGATGCGTGTTGAAGCGCGTGCCTGCGACGGCGATCACACGAACCCGACTGTCGACGGTGAGGTCGGACGGCACCGCCATGCCGGGCGGCCCGGGCATGGCGACCGGGATCCGGGTGTCGCCGACCGCCAGGTCGAAGAAGACGTGGCCGTCGGGGTCGGTGGAGGTGGCCCGGACGATGCCGGCGATTTCGAGCAGCTGGCTGTCCAGTCGGCCCGAGATGAGCTGCTCCAACCGCGCCCGGATCGGTGCTGGAAGCGTGCTCCGGCCGCGCACCTGCAGGGTATGGGCGACGATCACCGGTGCGAAGTCGCCCGGACCTGTCTGGCCGACGATCTCGACCTCGTCGCCCGGCTCGCAGACCGGCATGGGGTGTGTCAGTTGCGAGTAGTAGACGAAGATTCCGGCCGAACGATCCTGGACGAACAGGACGGTCCAGGCGCGGTCCAGATACGTGACGCGGGCCCGGATCTGAACGGGCAGTCCTCGAGCGGCCTGGCCTGAACGCAGCCCTCGGACGGCGGCGACGGACGTCAACCGCCCTCGCGGAGCGGTTGCAGTCTCGGCCGGCTCGACCCCGCGGACGACTTCGATATCGGCGGCGCTGGCGGTGACGACCCGCCCCCCAACGACCGCTTCCGCGGTACCTTTGCCCGGCTCGACGACGCCGCGTAGCCGGATCTCGGCGCCGATCAGGTCGGCGGCGGCCAGGGAGCCCGCGTCACGAACGTAAGCCATCATCTCGTAGCCGCGACTGGTCACGGTGAGGGAGAGGCCCTTGCCGACGCGCGTGGCGCCCTGGACGCGAGCGGCCAGCTTGATGCGCATCGCATTCAGCGTGCCGCCCGACATCGCATCGGGATCCGCGAAGGGGGGATCCGGCAGCGACGACCGCTGCGCGCTCAGCACGCGTGGACGGGTGAGGCGGGCGAGGGCGCGGATGCCCTGAACGCGAGCGGCCAGGGTGACGTAGTCGCCGGGTGCCGCGCCGAGGCCTTCCGGTCCCAGCTCGATCGGGAGCCCATGCGTGGCGTCCTGGATGAATGCCAGCCGCGCTTCCGGCGCGACGTAGGTCACGTGCCCGGTGACGACCACGTCCGCGCCATCGTGTGGGGCGTCCTTCAGCTCGGCCAGGGTGGCGGTCGGCGTCGTCGCCGGCTGGGCACCACACCCCGCCAGGCAGATCAGGCCGAACGCCAGCGCGGCGGCCGTCGGGAAGCGACGTCCGTCGACCGGTTTGCCTGGGTACGCGGCGGGGCCACGGGACACTCCCATTCTCTTGGCGCCCGCTCCCCGCAGGGAGGGGCTCTCCTGACGGTAATCGGTGGGAGGGCGCCCGGGCTTGAAACGGAGCGGGGGCCGGACGGCTCGCGGCCTGGCTGGGCGGTGCCGCCGCTCGGGCCTCGCGCTTAGAAGACGATCGCGTCGCGCAGCTTCTCGAGCGCCGCAACCGGCACGCCGGGCACGGCGGCCAGCGCCTCGAAGTCGGCGAACTTCCCCACGTTGGCGCGGTGCTGGACGATGGCCTCGGCCACGCCCTGGTCCAGGTGGAGGACCTGGGCGATCTCATCGGCGGGTGCCGTGTTGATGGCCACGCGGCCGAAATGCGCGACGAGGTAGTCGAAGATGATGTCGAGCTCCTCGTCCGTGCCCGTCGCTCCCCGTGCCGTCATCTGCTCGATCACCTGGTCCCACTGCGCCGAGTACCGCCGCCCCTCGACGACCTTGTCCGACGCGTGGCACCGGACGCAGACCTTGGTGAACGCCGGCGGCGGCTCCGGCCGTGCCTCGGGTTGGACGGCGGCCATCGACACGACGGTTCCGAGAGCGATGACGGCGAGCGGCAGCGCGAGCCGAATGCTCACGGGTTCAGGACGCGAATGCTCACGGGTTCAGGACGAAGGCGACGAGGCGGGGCCCCGCACCCGCCACGACATACTGCAGGCCATCGAGCTCGTAGGTGATCGGGCCATTCGTGACCGAGCTGCCCACACGCGCATTCCACAGCGGCTCACCCGTCGTCGCGTTGTA
>JANOIR010000488.1:0-12411 GCA_031407765.1 Vicinamibacteraceae bacterium | reverse complement strand
CATCAGGGCGTGGCTGATCGGTACATCGATCTCGGGGGCGAGGCCGAAGCCGGTGATCGATCGCAGACGCGACGGCAGTACGCCGAGGACGGCGTAGGTCTGGCCGTTGACGACCAGGCTCCGGCCGACGGCGCGTGGATCGCTGGCCAGGCGCGCCCGCCAGAACCCGTCGCTCACGACCGCGACGCGCGGGTCGCGCTCCGCCGCCGCTTCGGCCGCGGTGAAGCCCCGGCCGAGCGCCACCGGGACGCCCACCACGTCGAAGAAGTTGGCGGTGGCGACCAGCGGGACGATCGAGACCGTGCGCTCGCCGTCCTGCAGGTTGACAGTGCCTTCGATGTGATAGCCGGCGAGGCCGGCGAGCACGCCGCTCTCGTCGAGGGCGCGCCAGTCGGCATAGGAGACGTGGCTGTTGCCGTCGAGCCTGATGTTGACGAGCTCGTGCGGCTCGCGCGCCGTGGGAGCGGCCAGAAGCAGCTCGGACGCGAGCGCGACGACCACGGCGGTGGCGCCGGCGCCGGCCCCGATCGACGCAATCGCGGCGACGGCGAGGACGGGCTGCGCGAGCAGCGAGCGCAGGCCATAGCGCAGGTCCTGGCCGAGGCTCTGGAGGAAGGCGACCCGCCGCGTGTCGCGGCACTGATCCTCGACGAGCGCGACCGGCCCGAAGTCACGCCGCGCGGCGAGCCGCGCCTCCGCCGGGCTCAGGCCGCGGGCCACGTACTCGCGGGCGGCCTCCTCGAGATGGAGCGCAATCTCGCCGGCGAGCGACGCGTCTTCGCGGCGGCGCAGCAGGAGGGCGCGCAGGCGGTGCCAGAGGCGCTCGATGGTGCGGGCCATGTCATGCCTCCCCGTCGCGCACGACCAGGCCGATCGCGCCGGACAGCCGATCCCAGCTCTCGAGCTCCCGCGCCAGCTGCTTGCGCCCGGCCGGCGTCAGCGCGTAGAACTTCGCCTCGCGCCCGGTCTCGGTCTGGCCGGCCTTGGCCCGCAGCCAGCCCTGCTGCTCGAGCCGGTGCAGCGCCGGGTAGAGCGAGCCCTGCGTCACCTGCAGCGCCTCCTGGCTCACCTGCTGGATGCGCTTGGCGATGGCCCAGCCGTGCTTCGGCTCGAGCGACACCGTCTTCAGGATCAGCAGATCGAGCGTGCCCTGAATCAAGTCGGACGGCTTGCCCACGTCGTCTCCCCCGTCGATGCCTAGATGGTCGACAATTCGACGCCTAGACTATCGACAATGGCAGGAGACGTCAACGCGGGCGGCAGGGTTCCGCGCGACGGCCGGCGTGGCGCGGAGACGTGGCGCGGAACGGGCACTCCTGATATTCTGCCGCGCCGCATGGATCTCAGGCACCTGACCGCTCCGATCGTCCAGATATCGCTCGACCTCACCAACCTCGACGAAGCGCTCGCCACGGCCCAGATCGCCGTCGACGCCGGTGTCGACTGGCTCGAGGCCGGCACCCCGCTGATTCAGGCGGCCGGCGCGCCCGCCGTCCGGGCGCTGCACGAGCGCTTTCCGGCCCACCCGATCATCGCCGACCTGAAAATCATGGACGGCGGCTACCGCGAGACCGAGCTGATGGCCAAGGCCGGCGCCAGCTTCGTGGTCGTCATGGGCCGCGCCCACGAGGCGACGGTCCGCTACTGCGTCGACGCCGGCCGCGCCTTCGGGATCCAGGTGATGGGCGACAACATGCTGGCCGACGATCGCGTCGCCAACGCGCGCTGGCTGGCGTCGCTGGGCGTCGACGTCGTCATCCACCACATCGGCTATGACGAGCGCCGGATGGTGAAGGGCCTGAGCCCGCTGGACGAGCTCGGCGCGGTGGTCGCCGCGGTCGACGTGCCGGTCCAGGCGGTCGGCGGCCTCTCGATCGCCCAGGCGATCGCGTGCCCGTCGTACGGGGCGCCGCTGGTCGTGCTCGGCGCGCCGCTGGTGATCGCGGCCAACGACTTCACGCCGAGCGGCTCCGATCTCGGCAGCATCCTCGGCGAGATCTGCCGCGAGATCCGCAAGACGCCGATGGCGGCGCGCGCCGCGCGCTGAGACCGAGGGCCCGTTCGAGATCCCCCCGTCGAGATCATGGCCACCACGCAAGCCGCCGTCGTGCAGTACGCGCTCGAGCCGCTCTCCGTCGAGCTCCGCGAGGTCCCCATCCCGGAGATCGACGACCACGACGTGCTCCTGCAGGTCGGCGCGGTCTCGGTGTGTGGCTCGGACGTGCACCAGTTCCACGCCACGCACTCCTGGGCGGTGAACGTCCCCGTCGTGCTCGGCCACGAGTTCTGCGGCACGGTGGCCAAGGCCGGCCGCGCCGTCCGCGGCGTCAAGGAAGGTGACCGCGTCGTCAGCGAGACCGCGGCAGTCATCTGCGGCACCTGCATGATGTGCCGCACGGGCCGCTACAACCTGTGCCCGACCCGCAAGGGCTTCGGCTACGGCGTCAACGGCGCGATGGCCTCGTTCGTCAGGACGCCGGCCCGCTGCCTGCACGCGATCCCCGACACGCTGCCGTTCGAGCACGCCTGCTTGTGCGAGCCGCACGCCGTCGCGTACCAGTCGATGTGCGTGAACTCGACGATCCGGCCGGGCGACCTGGTGCTGGTCTTCGGTCCCGGCCCCATCGGCCTGCTGTGCACGCGAATGGCGGCGCTCGCCGGCGCCAATCCGTTGATCGTCGCCGGCCTGCCACAGGACGCGCCGCGGCTCGAGGCGGCGCGCGCGCTCGGCGCCACGCACACCGTCGACGTCTCGGCCGGCGGGCTCGACGATCTCGTGCGCAGCCTTGATCCGCTGGGCGCCGACCTCGTCTGCGAGGCATCCGGCGCCAGCCGGCCGCTCGACGCGGCGCTGCGCCTGGTCAAGCCGGGCGGCCAGGTGACCAAGGTCGGGTGGTCGCCCGAGACGATCCCGATCGACATCAACCCGCTGGTCGGCAAGGCCGTCATGCTCCAAGGATCATTCAGCCACAACTACCCGGTGTGGGAGCGGGTGATCCACCTGCTCGCAAGTGGGCTGGCGAAGCCGGAGCTGGTGGTCGGCCTCCGCACCGGCCTCGCCGACTGGCGGCGGGCCTTCGACGCCATGCACGACGGCGACGTCATCAAGTCGGTACTCTTGCCGACACCGTAGCGCGATTATGCCGAGCCTGACCGATCGCGTCGCGCTGGTCACCGGTTCGAGCTCCGGCATCGGCCGCGGCATCGCCGAGCATTTCGCCGCGCTCGGCGCCCGTGTCCTGGTGCACGGCCTCGAGGTCGAGGCCGGGACGCGCATCGCCGAGGGCATCCGCGCGCGCGGCGGCGACGCCGCCTTCGCCGGCGGCGACGTGGCCGACGAAGCGGTCTGCCGCGGCCTCGTGCAGACCGTGGTCGATCGGTTTGGCGGCCTCGACATCCTGGTCAACAACGCCGGCATCTACACGCGCGCCTCGGTCGAGACCGCGACCGTCGCCTTCTGGGACCGGATGATGGCGATCAACCTGCGCGCGCCGTTCATCCTGATGCAGGCGGCGATCGCGCCGATGCGGGCCCGCGGCGGCGGCAGCGTCGTCAACATCGGATCGATCAACGCCTACGTCGGCATGGCGTCGCTCGGTCCGTACTCGGTGTCGAAGGGCGCGCTGATGACGCTGACGCGCAACGCGGCACAGACACTCTCGCCGCATCGCATCCGCGTCAACCAGCTCAACGTCGGCTGGACGCTCACCGAGGGCGAGGACCGCGTCAAGCGGGAGGAGGAGGGCCAGCCCGCCAGCTGGATCGAGGACGCGGGCAAGACGCGCGCGTTCGGCCGCATCCTGTCGCCGCAGGACATCGCCCAGGCGGCGGCGTTCTTCGCTTCTGACGACAGCGCGCTCGTCACTGGCAGCGTGCTGGACGTGGAACAGTTCGCCGTCGGCGCCCCCGGTACCTGGTAATCGACCGCTACCCTCGCATGGACGCGCCCCGGATCTCCGTCTTCCCCAAGTGCTGGTTCGACGACTTCGTCGCCGGCACCCGCGACTATCTCGCCTGGATCCGCGAGGCGCCATCGCTCGGCGGCGAAGGCATCGAGCACTACGACGGCTTCCTCCGATCGTTCGACGCCGTCGATGTCGACCCCGTCGTCGCCGCTCTCGCCGAGACCGGCCAGCCGACGTCGCTCGTCTGCTTCTCGCCCGACTTCACGCACCCGGACGCCGACGAACGGGCGCGGCAGGTGCAGCGGCAGCGTGACGCGATCGACCTGACGCTGCGGCTGGGCGGCCGGCACTGCCGGACCTTGAGCGGCCAGCGCTATCCCGGCTTGACGCGCGCCGACGGGATCGCCCGGACCCTCGAGGGGTTGTCACGATCGATCGAGTACGCCGAGGCGCGCGGCGTCGTCCTGTGCATGGAGAACCACTACAAGGACGGCACCTGGAAGTACCCGGAGTTCGCCCAGCCCGAGGACATCTTCCTGGAGATCATCGAGCGCATCGACTCGCCCGCCTTCGGGGTCCAGTACGATCCGTCGAACGCCACCGTCGGCGGCTTCGATCCGGTCGCCTTCCTCGACAAGGTGAAGCACCGCGTCGTCTCGATGCACGCCTCGGATCGCTACCTCGCGCCGGGCGCCACGCTCGAGGATCTGCGCGCCTCGGACGGCGCCGCCGGCTACTCCGCCAAGCTGCTGCACGGCGAGACCGGCCAGGGCCTCAACGACTACGACGCCATCTTCCGCATCCTCGCCGGCGTCGGCTTCGCCGGCTGGATCTCGCTCGAGGACGGCGTGAACGGCCTCGACGAGATGGCGCGCTCGGTCGCCTTCCTGAAAGCCAAGCGCGCCATATACTTCGCCGGTGCCGCTGACGCCTGACTCGTGGCTGGCCAGCGCGGCCTTCGCCGCCATCGCCCTCCTGTTCGTCGCGATTGCCGGCTCGATACTGGCCAGCCAGCGCTGGGCGCACCCGCTGCCGTCCCCTGACGCACTGCCGAAGGACGCCGCAGAAGTCGACGCGCGCGTCTCGGTCATCGTCCCCGCACGTGACGAAGCCGATGCCATCGAAGCGTCGGTCCGCCACCTCCTGGCGCAGCGCGGCGTCGCGCTCGAGGTCATCGTCGTCAGCGACCGCTCGGTGGACGCGACGGCGGCGATCGTGCGCCGGCTCGCCGCCGAGGATCCCCGCGTCCGCCTCGTCGAGGTGAGCGCGCTCCCGGAGCGCTGGCTGGGCAAGACGCACGCGCTGCACGTCGGGGCGCAGGCCGCGACCGGCAACTGGCTGCTCTTCACCGACGCCGACTGCCTGCTGCGCCCCGACGTGATTGTCCGCGCGCTGCGCGTCGCGGCTCGCGAGCGCGTCGAGCACGTCGCGCTCACGCCGTCGCCCATCGCGGCGACGATCGGCGGCTACGCGTGGCACTACGTGTTCCTGGCGGGGTTCGTCGACTGGTTCGCCCGGACCAACCGCGACACGCCCCACGGCTACCTCGGCTTCGGCGCATTCAACCTGGTGCGGACGTCGACCCATCGCGCCTTCGGCGGTCACGAGCCGCTGCGGCTCACGGTACTCGACGACGTCCGGCTCGGCCTGCTCGTCCGACGGGCCGGCGGCCGCTGTCGCGGCTTCCTCGGCGGCGAGGACGTTCGCTGTCACTGGGCCACGACGCTCGGCCAGGGCATCCGGCTCACCGAGAAGAACTACTTCGCCGCGGCGTCCTACCGCAGCGGCGTCGTCTGCCTCCTGGCCGTGGGGATCGTGCTGCTGTGGGCCGGCGTCGCGGCCGCGCTGGCCTCTGGCACCGTGCTCGGGCTGATGGCCGGCTTCTCCGGCGGCCTGCTCGCCCTGCCCGCCCTCGTCTTCTCACGCCGGCTGCGCTGGCCGATCGCCGGGGCGCTGCTGGCGCCGTTTGTCCATTCGATCGCCGTCTACGCGATCGTCCGATCGGCAGTGCTCACGCTGCGACGCGGCGGGGTTCGCTGGCGCGACACGTTCTACCCCCTCGCCATGCTCCGCGACGGCGACCTCCGCTAGCCAATCACTGCGACCGGCCAACCAGCGCCAGGCTGACTGCGTCCGGCCTAGCCTAGCGCCCGGCGCGGAAGTCCCGCGGTGTCGATCCGAAGGCCCGCTTGAAGCGCTTGTCGAAATAGCTCTGATCGGTGAAGCCGACCGCGGTCGCCACCTCGGCGATGCTGAGGCTCGTTTCGCGAAGCAGGCGCACGCCGGCAGCGAGCCGGACGTGGTTCAGATAGCCCACCAGGGTCATGCCGGCGACCCGCTTGAAGGTCTTCATGAACTGCGGCTGGCTCATGCCGGCGAGCGCGGAAGCCTGGGCGACGGTGACCTTTTCGGCATAGTGCTGGCTGACGTGATCGAAGAGCGGCTTGAGTCGCAGCGATCGCTTCTGCTGCCGCAGGAACTCGCGCTGCACCGGCTCCGGCGTACGGAAGCGCCGGGCCAGCTCGAGCAGCAGATCGAGCAGCGCGACCCGGCACTCGGCGCGCCGCAGCGGACCGGCCTCGCTCCCCGTCCAGGCGACGACCAGGCGGTGGAGCGCGTTGGCGACGGCGGGGTGACTCTCGAGCGGCAGCACGCGCGGCGCCCGGTCGGCGCGCGAGTAGAACGGCAGCAGGAAGATGTAGTCGTGCGACAGCGAGCCGAGGCTGTAGACGAACTCCGGGCGGAAGCTGACGACGATCGCCCGCGAGTCGAAGCCGTCGAAGTCGACGACATGGTGCAGCTTGAGGTTGTCGACGACGAGGAGGTCCGCCGGACGCAGATCGAGCAGCTGCTCGCCCATCTGGAAGAGCGTGCGCCCATCGGTGGGGATGAACAGCTCGAGGCGGTCGTGCCAGGTCGTGCCGCGCGTGTGCGTGCGCGTGCTGTAGTGGAAGAGCCGGATCGCGAACGGGAACTCCTCGTCGAGCGGGAGATCGTAGCGGCCGCCTGGGTGGAGGTGCGCCGCGATGTCGTGCGGCTCGAACGTGAGGGTTCGACACGCCGACAACAGACCCTCCCAGCCCTGGGCTGGTTCCGTGGCGCGAGCCATCAGACGATCCTACCTCGGCGGTTTCGTGTGGCCGTGCGCGTTCACGGCGTCTCTCGTCGATAGGATCGTCCAAGTCCTGAATCGTTTCAGCCGAGCAGATTGACAACAAAAGACCGTGCCCACAGGATGCGCCCCGAACGAATACAACCCCGTCCGTCGATGGCGACGCGTGAGCGCGGGCGCCCTGAAGGAGGACTCGTCATGCCCGGCTGGTGTAATGGCTTCCGCGCGCTGCTCGCCATCGTCGTCTGCCTGTGTGTCGCCGACGCGGCGGCGGCGCAGAACGATCGCGGCACGCTGACCGGCACGGTGCAGGACAGCACCGGCGCCGTCGTCCCGGCCGCGACCGTCAAGGCCGTGCACGTCGCGACGAACTTCGAGCGCACCGTGACGACGTCCGCCGAAGGCGCTTACGTCATCCCGCAGCTTCCGGTCGGCGCGTACGTCGTGGTGATCACCGCCAACGGCTTTCAGACCACCACGCTCGAGAACATCGAGGTCACCGCCGGAGCCACGGTGCGCGTCGACGGCTCGCTCGCCATCGGCGGCCTGAAGGACGCGGTCACGGTGTCGGCCGAGACACGGCAGATCCAGACCGACAGCGTCAAGGTGACGACCGCCATCAGCAGCAAGTTCATCCAGGATCTGCCGCTCGTCGTCGGCGGCCAGCTGCGCTCGCCGCTCGACCTCAGCCTGATCGCGCCTGAGGCCAAGACCGGCAGCAGCGGCGATGGGGGCCGCGGCAACATCGTCATCGGTGGCGGTCAGGAGGGCGGCTGGGATCTCACGGTCGATGGCGTCTCGGCGACGCCGGGCGCGCCGTTCGAGCAACGGCTGTGGACGACGCTCAACTCACCGTCGGTCGTAGCCATCACCGAGTTCGCGGTCGACACCAACGGGTTCAAGGCCGAGTTCGGCCACGCCGGTGGCGGTGCGGTCAGCTTCGTCTCGCGCTCGGGCACCAACCAATGGCGGGGCAAGGTGTTCGAGTTCATGCGCGACGAGGCCTTCGACAGCAACAACTTCTTCAGCAAGGCGCTCGGTCGCCCCAAGCCCAAGGTCTCGCAGCACGACTTCGGCGGCGTCTTCGGCGGCCGGGTGATGATCCCGAAGCTGTACGACGGGCGCGACCGGACGTTCTTCTTCACCTCCTACGAGGCGTATCGGAACAAGACCTCGGCGGCGCCGCAGACCGTCACCATCCCGGTGGCGGCGATGTACTCCGGCGACTTCTCGCAATGGCGCACCGCCAGCGGCCAGCTGATCCCCATCTACGACCCGGCCACGACCCGGGCCAACCCGAACGGTCCGGGATTCATCCGCGATCCCTTCCCCAACAACCAGATCCCGGTCGAGCGCTTCAGCCGCATCAGCCGCGAGGTGATCCAGCTGGCGACGATGCGGCCGGACCTCGGTGGCGTGCGCAACAACTTCGCCTACACCCCGGGGGACCAGATCAACACCAACCCGTGGAACAAGTTCAGCGTCAAGGTCGATCACAACCTGACCCAGAAGGATCGCATCGGCGGGCTGATTCACTGGGGCGAGGTGCTCGTCGTGCCGCCGAGCGACGGCCCGGGCGGCGGCCTGCCGGTGCCGCTGAACAACTTCCGCGACGAGGATTCGCGCACCTACGTCTATCGCCTCAACTGGGACCGCGTCGTCACGCCAGCGCTGATGAACCGTGTCACGTTCGGGCACAACAACTGGTTCCAGCTGCGCGCCTCCTACAACCGCGATCAGGGCTGGGGCACGAAGCTGGGCCTGCGCAACGTGCCTGGGCCCGACAAACTGTTCCCGCTCATCGACTTCTCCGACGAATACCTCGACTGGGGTCGGTCGGAGTTCGGCGGCTCGGGCAACTACCTCTGGAACATTTCGGACGATCTGACCTGGGTGAAGTCGCGCCACACCATGAAGGCCGGCTTCACCTTCCAGGAAGATCGCTACGACGGCTACGGCTGGCACACCGCCGCGGGCACCTACAACTTCAATCGCGGCGCCACGGCCGCCTTCCAGGCCAACGGCAACCTCGACACCACGGGCGCCAGCGGCAACGCGTTCGCCAGCTTCCTGCTCGGTGAAGTCCAGTCGTCCGAGATCACCACCAACCGCTACGTCTCGGATCGGTGGCGTTACTACTCCGGCTACGCCCAGGACGATTGGCGCGTCAACAACAAGCTGACCCTCAACTACGGCGTGCGCTACGAGTACACCCCGCCGACGTGGGAAGGGCACTTCCCCGATGGCTACTCCAACTTCAACCCCGACCTGCCGAACCCGGCCGCGGGCGGCCACCTCGGCGCCTCGGAGTTCGCCGGCGAAGGCACCGGCCGGACCGGCAAGAAGTCGCTCTACGAGGGCTGGCCGTGGGGCTTCAGCCCGCGCCTCGGCGCCGTCTACAGCCTCGACGACGACACCGTCGTGCGGCTGAGCGGGGCCCGCATCTTCGGCTCGGTGAAGAACACCGGCGGCAGCTCGCACTGGCAGGGGTTCATCGGCGGCTACAACGTCACCGCGCCGTCCTCGGAGCGCTCGGCCTTCAACTGGGACGCTGGCTGGCCGGCGTGGCCGGAGCCGCCGTTCCTGGTGCCCCAGACGCTGAACGGCAGCAACATCCCCTACTGGCAGCCATACGACTCGGGCCGCCTGCCGGAGTACTACTCCTGGACGCTGAACATGCAGCGCCAGCTCCCCGGCCGCTTCGTCGTCGAGGCCGGCTACAACGCGCAGCTCGGGCGGCACCTCCCGTCCAACCTGCTCAGCCTGAACCAGGTCGATCCCGCGCTCTTCCAGGGATTCGTCCAGCAGTACGGCGGCGCCGGCGCGATCAACCTGATGAACGCGCGGATGGACTCGGCGCTGGCGCGGCAGGCCAACATCCCCTATCCGTACGCGACCTTCCCCGGCGCGCAGTCGGTGCGGCAGGCGCTGCGGCCGTATCCGCAGTACCTCGACATCGCGACCGGCCCCGACGGCGGCGAACGGGCCGGGCGATCGAGCTATCACGCCTTCGTGCTGAAGGCCGAGAAGCGCTACGACTCCGGGCTGACGTTCCTCACGTCGTACGTGTTCTCGAAGACGTTTACGCTGCGTTCCGATCGCGCCAACGCCGGCGACGGCCGGGCCATGAACCACTTCAACCGCGACGCCGAAAAGGGTCTGTCGGCGTTCGATCAGCCGCACTCGATCAAGATCAACTACAGCTACGAGCTGCCGCTCGGGCCGGACAAGAAGTACCTGCGCGACGGCGTCGCCGGCAAGGTGCTCGGCGGGTGGCGAATCGCCGGGGTGCACGCCTACGCCTCGGGCTATCCGCTGACGGTCTTGCCCGGCTACGGGCTGCCGCTCAACGGCGGCGACAACCGCATCACGGTGCTCGACTACGAGGGCTGGCGCGCGCCGACCCAGGGCGACGGCTTCGACCCGCTGGTCGACCTGTGGTGGGATCCCAACGCCTTTCTGCGCACGCCGGTCGACTCGGCCGCCCAGCTGGCCGGCTACAAGGGCGGCGTGCTGCGCGCCGACTTCGGCAACGCCACCGTCCGCAACCCGAACGCGCGCGGGCCGTGGTTCCTCAGCGAGAACATCTCGCTGGCGCGCACGTTCGGCATAGGATCGACCCGCTTCGAGTTCCGGCTCGAGGTGTTCAACCTGTTCAACCGGACGATCTGGGGGGCGCCGGATTCGACCATCACCAGCGCCAACTTCGGCAAGGTGACGACGCTCGCCAATCAGCCGAGACAGATGCAGCTCGGCTTCCGCTATGAGTTCTAGGGCCTGGCCGCACGCGGCCGGCACGCCACCGAGGGAGGGTTCGTGGATCGACGCGATCTGTTGAAGCGGATGTCGGCCGGCACCGTGGCCGCCGCCGGCGCGGGAGTGTTCGGCACCGCCGCGGCGCGGGCCCAGCAGGCGGCGACGCAGACTGGGCCGCCGGCGCCCGCCATGCCGGCCGCCCCGCGCGGGCTGCCGGTGATCCGCATCAAGGACGTGCAGACGATCCTCACGGCGCCGAACCGTATCCGGCTGGTCGTGGTGAAGGTGGTCACCGACCAGCCCGGCCTCTACGGGTGGGGCTGCGCCACGTTCACCCAGCGCGCCCTCGTCGTGCAGACCGCGGTCGACCAGTACCTGAAGCCGTTCCTGATCGGCCGCCGGGTCGACGAGATCGAGGACATCTGGCAGTCGGCCTACGTCAGCTCGTACTGGCGCAATGGCGGCGTGCTCTTCAACGCCATGAGCGGCGTCGACATGGCGCTGTGGGACATCCTCGGCAAGCGGGCCGGGCTGCCGCTCTATCAGCTGCTCGGCGGCAAGGTGCGCCACGGCGCCGACTGCTACTACCACGCCAGCGGCCGCGACTTCCAGGAAGTGGAGGACAACGCCCGCAAGGGCATCGAGCTCGGCTTCCGCTATGTCCGTGTGCAGGGCGGCGTGCCGGGTCTGGCGACGTACGGCGCGGGCCGGGCTCCAGCCGCGGGAGCCGCCGGCGCCGGCGCGGGAGCCGCGCCACCGGCCGCTCCGGCATCGACCGAGGCGATCGGGCCGACCGCACCCCGCGACGTGTGGGAGTCGGCCCCCTACGTGCGCATGCTGCCCAAGCTGTTCGAGCACCTGCGCACCAAGCTGGGTCCCGAAGTCCAGCTGCTCCACGACGTGCACGAGCGCGTCCAGCTGAACGAAGCGATCAACCTGTGCAAGGCGCTCGAGCCCTACAACCTGTTCTTCCTCGAGGATCCGTTCCCGCCCGAGGACAACGCCTGGTTCCGCCAGCTCCGCCAGCACACCAGCATCCCGATCGCGATGGGCGAGCTGTTCAACACCGTGCAGGAATACCTGCCGTTGATCTCGGAGCGCCTGATCGATTTCATCCGCATCCACATCTCGCAGATCGGCGGGCTGTCACCGGCGCGCAAGGTGGCGGCCCTGAGCGAGTTCTTCGGGGTGCGGACGGCGTGGCACGGACCGGGCGACGCCTCGCCGGTGGCGCACGCCGCGCAGCTCCACCTGGAGCTGGCGACCTACAACTTCGGCATCCACGAGGGCGGCAACTTCCCCGACGCGACGCGCGAGGTGTTCCGGGGCGCGCCGGAGCAGAAGGGCGGCTACATGCTCGCCAACGACACGCCCGGGCACGGCGTCGACGTCGACGAGAAGCTCGCCGCGAAGTACCCATTCCCGGCCGGGCCGCCCAACTTCGACTACTCGTGGGGCACGACCCGGCGCAAGGACGGCACGGTGATCCGGCCGTAGGGCGGGCCGGCGGGTCATCACCGCTGCACGGTGGTGCGCGTCAAGGCGTCGGGATCGATCACGCGTGACAGAAAACGGCCGATAGCAAGATCGCAGGATCTTGCGCGTGAACATTACTGGCCGAACGCTGTCGCACTATCG
>JANOIR010000470.1:0-16258 GCA_031407765.1 Vicinamibacteraceae bacterium | reverse complement strand
GCGCGTGTGTCCCACGATCCGGATAGCTACGCCGTGGCGGAACAGGCGGCCGCGTGCCTCGAGTCGATGCAGCCGAACGACCCGGCGGCGCTGCTGCTCCGAGGCCACGTCCTGCACCAGATGCACCGCTTCAGCGAGGCGGAGGCGATCGCGCGACGCCTGGTCGCCATGCGTGAGTTCGTGCTCGACTTCGGGCTCCTCGGCGATGCGCTGATGGAGCAGGGGCGGGTGACGGAGGCGGCGCAGGCGTATCAGAAGATGATCGACCTCAAGCCGTTCTACCAGTCCTACACGCGCGCGGCGCATCTGCGCTGGCTCAGAGGCGACCTCGGCGGCGCGATCGACATGATGCAGGCGGCGGTCAAGGCCGCGAGCCCGCGCGATCCGGAATCGATTGCCTGGGCCTATGCCCGGCTCGCCATGTACGAGCTGCAGCGTGGCCGTCTGGGCGACGCCGGCCGCATGGCCGACGCCTCGCTGCGATCCGTGCCCGACTATGCTGCCGCACTGCTCGCCCGCGGCCGTATCCAGCTCGCGCAACAGAAGCATGGCGAGGCCGTCGAGACACTGACACGCGCGGCGCGCCTCAATCCGCAGCCGGAATACCAGTGGACGCTCGCCGACGCCCTTCGCGTGCAGAGCCGGACGGAAGAGGCCGCGGCGCTCGAGCACCAGCTGGTGCGGGAAGGCGCCGTCGCCGATCCGCGCACGCTCGCCCTCTTCCTCTCCACGCGAGGACAGGACGGCGGCAGGGCCGTCGATCTCGCGCGACGTGAGCTGGCGAAGCGCGCGGACGTCTTCACGCTCGATGCACTGGCGTGGGCACTGGCCTCGAGTGGCCAACTGCAGGAGGCATCGACGCTCATGGCCCGAGCCCTCTCCGAAGGCACCGAGGACGGACGCCTGTTCGTCCATGCGGCCGTGATTGCCGCCGCGGATGGCCGCCCGGCCGACGCCGCGCGCTGGGCTGACAAGGCGCGAAGGCTCAGCTTCACCCTGCTTCCTTCGGAGCTTGGGGTGCTCCGAAGGGGGCTCGTTACGGCACCACCCCCAGCCTGAGGTCACTGACATGTTGGAACACGTACGACGCGCGCTGCAGCTCGCCGCTGCCGCGGCACTCCTGGTCTGCCCCGCAACCGCGGGAGCATCCAGCCACATGGATGCTCCGCTCATCACCCTGGACGATGCGGCGAACACCACCGACGTCTATGCGTTCGTCTCGTACAGGGGCGGCGTCAAGTACCTGACGACCGCGCTCGCGGTTTATCCGCACGAGGAGCCGGGCATCGGGCCCAACAAGTACAACTTCGACGACGACGTTCTCTACGAGATCCGCGTAGCGACAGGGGACGACGCGAAGAGGGGCCGCACGACCTACGCCTATCAGTTCCGCTTCGACACCACCTACCGGAATCGCAACACGATCCTGCAGTCCTACCTGGGCGTGATCGGCAACGTGGGTGACGCGTCGCAGAACCTGATCCAGCGCTACACCGTCACCAAGGTCGACTACCGCACCGGCAAATCGACGCCGCTCGGACGCGGCATCGTTCCCCCCAACAACCAGGGCAACGCGACCCCGAAGTACAACCGCAACGACGACGGCGAACAGCCCGCCAAGGACGGCGTGGCCGACGAGAACGACCTCGACGTCTACACGGCCCAGTCGATCGCGGAGCTTCGGGATGGCTACATGGGCTTCGCCGGCCAGCGTGACGACGGGTTCTATGCCGACATTCAGGCCGTCTTCGATCTCCTGAAGCTGCGCGGGCCTGGCAAGGCCGTCGACTCCCAGGGCGGCTTCAACGTCCACACCATGGCCCTCAGCATCCCGGTGAACGAGATCGGCGGCGATTCGCAGGTCGTCGGTGTCTACGCCACCGCCAGCCGGCGCCGTGTCAGGATTCTCGGTCCCGTCGGCGACGCGAACACGCTCGACTTCGTCCAGGTCGCGCGCCAGGGCAATCCGCTGTTCAACGAAGGGCTGGTCGCGATCAGGGACAAGGATCTCTACAGCCGGACCTCGCCCGAGGTGGACGTCGCGCTGTTCCGCAAGTACGCCCTGAACCCGGAACTGGCGACCCTCATCAACGCCCTCGTCTTCGGATCGAACGTGGCGCCGACGACGAACCGGACCGACATCGCGGGCATCTTCATCCCCGACCTGATCAAGGTCGACCTCTCGACCGCGCCGGCACGGCTGGCGGGCGGCGGGGCCACGCATCCAACCAATGCCGATGACCCCGGCTTCTCGCCTCTGAGCATCTTCGGCGGCGACACGCTCGTCAGCACAGTGCAGGACGGGTTTGGCAAGGGCGTCGTGCCGGGCGGATGGCCGAACGGCCGCCGGTTCGGCGATGACGTGCTCGACATCGCCGTCACGGCGCTCATCAGCGACCTGCGCGTGAGCCCGCCGATCATCCGCGGCCCGGCTGGCGACAACGTCAACAAGAACGACATCGCCTACAACAAGGTGTTCCCGTACGCCGCGACTCCGTTGAACGGTCGCACGCACTCGCACTGACCCGCGGTTCCACGTCCGGCCGTCAGCGGACTTGACGGCCGGACGAGCGACGGGCTACATCTCGTCGCCATGAATCCCATCCGCATCGCCGGCCTCGTCCTCGCCGCCACAGTGACCGCGTCCGCCCAGGGGGCGAAGCTCCCGGGCGTCGGCGCAGCCATACAGGAGATGGTGGCGAAGCAGGAGGTGGCCGGCGCCGTCACCGTGGTCGTCTCGAAGGATCGCGTCCTGCACCTCGAAGCCACGGGGTCGGCCGATCTGGCGGCGAAGCGTCCGATGACGCCCGACACGCTGTTCTGGATCGCCTCGATGACCAAGCCGGTCACCGGCGTGGCCGTCCTGATGCTCCAGGACGAAGGCAAGCTGAAGGTCTCCGACCAGGTGGCGAAATACCTGCCTGGCTTCGCCGGCCTGAAGACGCCGTCGGGCAAGCCGGCGAACCTCACCATCACGCAGATCCTCACCCATACGTCCGGCCTCGGTGAGGCGACCGGCCCGGCGGCGCAGGAAGCGAAGACGCTCGCCGACCTGGAGAAGCTGTGGCTGGCCGCGCCGATGCAGTACGAGCCCGGCGAGAAGTGGAAGTATACGCAGAGCGGGATCAACGCCGCCTCGCGCATCGTCGAGGTGATCAGCGGGAAGACCTTCGACGTGTTCGTGCAGGAGCGGATCTTCGACCCGCTCGGCATGAAGGACACGACGTTCTACCCGACCGACGCGCAGCGCGCGCGACTGGTCACCGCGTATGCGAAGAACGCGAGCACCGGGGCGCTCGAGGTGGTGCCGCCGCGGCCGGACTTCGGCCCGCGCAACCGGCCGCCGCAGGGCAACGGTGGGCTCTACTCGACGGCGCCCGATTACGCGCGCTTCTGCCGGATGCTCCTGAACGGCGGCACGCTCGACGGCCGCCGCTACCTCAGCGCCGCGACCATGGAGCTCCTGACGACGCCACAGACCGGCGATCTGCCGACCGGCTTCTTCCAGAGCGACGCGTGGGGGAACCGAGGCACCAACTACGGCTGGGGCATCGCCACCAGCATCCTGAAGACCCCGCACGACGGCGTGGCGTCGATGCTCTCGCCTGGCACCTATGGCCACGGGGGCGCCTGGGGCACCCAGGCGTGGATCGATCCCGGGAAGGGCGTCGCCTACATCCTCATGATCCAGCGCTCGGGCCTGCCGAACAGCGACGGCAGCGACGTCCGCCGGGCCTTCCAGCAGGCCGCGGCCGCGGCTCTCGCGAAGTAACTGGCCCGCGGCCGACACCGCGGCCGGGTCTTCCCACTGTCTGAGATAATCAGGCCAAGACAGCGGGAATGGTGTCTATCTACGCGATGCCGGTGACGAGTGAAGACGCGTTGCGACGGCTGGCGCGCCGGCTGGCCATTGGTCTGTACCTGGACGTCTGGCCGCCCTGGGCGGCCGGCGGCTTGTTACTGGCCGGCGTCGTGACACTGATCTGCCGGGTCTTTCTCCCGGCGTCGTCATCATTTGTGCCCTTTCTGTGGCTGACACCGGTCCTCGCGGCCTGTCCGGCCCTTCTAATCTGCTACCGGCGCTCTTATAGCTCGGCCGATGTCGTTGCACTCGCCGACTCGTTGACGGGCGGCAGGGGAACACTCATTGCCCTGTTCGAGACCGGCGATACGGCGTGGCGCGAGGCCCCGCTGGCGGCCACCGCCTACGCCGTGTCTCTCCCACGGCTGCGGCCATGGCGAAGGATGGCCGTCCTGTGTCCCGCGACGGCATTCATGGCGGCAGCGTTCTGGATTCCGCAGCGGGTGCCCCAGCGCACCGATGCCCTGCTCGCGAACGAAGTGGCCGGTCGTCTCGAGGCCACGCTGACGGAGTTGAAGCACGAGCAGCTGATCACCGCCGCAGAGGAAGAGCGGCTGAACGACGAGATCGAACGGATCCGTCGAGGTGCCGAACGCCGTGTCGACGCGTCAGCGTGGGAAGCAGCGGACGCGCTGCGCGACAAGATGGCGGCCGGCGTCGCCGAGAAGCAGAACGCGCTCCAGTGGGCCGAGGAGACGCTGGCGCGCTATGACGCCGCGTCGAAGGGGGCCGGTGCCGGTGCCGGTGACAGCGACGTCGCGGGGGCGCAGGCGGCTGAATTGACGAAGGCGCTCGAAAGGCTGGAGCAGCACGGGCTGCTTCGCGGCGCGCCCGAGGACGTCCGGCGGCTGCTCGAGGGCGCCAAGTTGCCGACCGACGCCGCCTCGCTGAAGGCGCTCATGTCTTCACTCTCGAAACACCTGCGAGAAGCCAACGGACGGATCGCCGGCCTCTCACAGCGGGGCAAAATGCCGGGCCGGTTCGATCCGTCGGAGTTTCCCTTGACGACCGGCACGGCGGCGGACGGCGATCGCACAGCCGGGCGCGGGGCTGTGACGCGCGGCCGGGCCGACGCGGACCTGACGTGGGGCAAGGAAACGGCGCCGTTCGATCGATTCAAGGACCGAGCGCTGCCGCCGGGGGCGCCGCGCAGTCCGGATGATTGGGCGCCCGTCGTCGAGATGCCGGGTGCGCCGGACGCCGCCCCGGTGGTGACCTCGCCGTCCGCCGCCCGCCAGTACGCGGCGGTCGCCGGCCAGAGCGCGTGGCGGCGCACGCTCGCGCCGCGGCACCAGAGTGCCGTCAAGAAGTACTTCGAGCAGTGAGCCGACCATGACCGGAGACGACCGAGGACTCATCAAGCCGGAGCGGATCGCCGTCGGCCAGGCGAAAGTGGCCCGAGTCGTCACTGAGCTGCGCCGCGTCATTCTCGGCAAGGAACAGGCGATCGACGAGATCGTCGCGGGCCTGCTCGCTCGAGGGCACGTGCTGCTCGAGGGCTTGCCCGGACTGGGCAAGACCGAGCTGGTGAAGGCGCTGTCGCGCCTCCTGTCGCTCGACTTCCGCCGCATCCAGTTCACGCCCGACCTGCTCCCGACCGACATCACCGGCAGCCACATCCTCCAGGAGCGCGACGGCCGCAAGGAGTTCGTGTTTCATCCTGGCCCGGTCTTCACCAACGTCCTCCTCGCCGACGAGATCAATCGCGCGTCGCCGAAGACGCAGGCGGCGCTCCTCGAAGCGATGCAGGAGCATCGGGTGACGACGTTCGGCGAAACGCGGCGGCTGCCGGATCCCTTCTTCGTCCTGGCGACGCAGAATCCGATCGAGATGGAAGGCACCTATCCGCTTCCCGAGGCACAGCTCGATCGATTCATGTTCAAGGTCGAGATCGCCGGCGTCGAGCGATCGGTCCTCGAAGAGATCCTCTTGACCCGCGTGCACGGCGAACCGCCGCCCCTCGAGCCCGTCCTCGACGCGAACGAGCTGGCCGATCTGTTTTCCCTGGTGGATGCGATCTTCCTCCCCCGTGCAGTCGCCAGCTACATCGCGAGGATCGTTGCGGCCACGCATCCGTCCAGCGCCGAGGCGCCAGAATCGGTGCGGACGTTCGTCAAATACGGGAACTCGCCGCGCGCCGCGATTGCCATCGGCGCCGCGTCGCGGGGCCTGGCGCTCCTGCGCGGCAAACCGCACGTCGGGTTCGACGACGTGCGGCGGATTGCCGCACCGGCCATGGCGCACCGGCTCGTGCTCGACTACTCGGCGAGGCTGGAAGGCTGGGACGGCAGACGCGTGGTCGCGGCACTGCTCGACGCCGTTCCCGAGATCGAGCGCGGACTGCCGCAGACGCTGGAAGCGAGGTAGGTGTGGGGGCGACACTCGGCAACTGGCGGGTCGCGTGGGTGTGCGTCGTCCTCCTCTTCGCGTATGCGACGGCGGTCGGCCGTGCCGCGGGCGAGTACCGGACGTTCGACGTCGAATTGCTCAAGATCGAGTTCGATTCCGAATGGGCGATGCGGACGGCGCCCGGCTATCTGCCGGTGCGTGTCGACATCACCAACCTCGGTGGGGCGCGAGTCATCGAGATCGTCGGTGAGGGGACGCGATTCTTCAGATCCTCCAGGGCCATGACCGGCGGCAGCACCGAAGTCAGCCAGAGCGTGCGGCTCGCGCGCGGCGATCGCGTGCGGCTGACGATCCCGGTCCCCATCTTTGGCACGAATGAAAACATCCGCTTCGAGATTCGCGAGAACGGCAAGACGCTCGAGCGCCTCAACTACACCGGTTTTCAGGGCGCCAGCGCGCCCGGTGACGCGTCGGCGCTGATCGTGGCCGATCGCGCGAGTGCGACCGGCGCGATGATGGGAGGCTGGCTGAGGTCCGTCGGGGGGGCGGCCGGGTCGATGCCGCCGATGGACTTCATGCTGCCGCCGTCGCGTCTGCCGACGAACTGGCTGGGGTATACGTCGCTGCGCGCCGTGGTGCTTGGGCCCACCGAGTGGCAGCAGCTGGGCGACGCGCAGAAGAACGCGCTGCTGACATGGACGGCATGCGGCGGCGATCTGGTCTTCGCGGATGGCGACCTGCATACCTTGCTGCCGGACACGACGACCCCCGCCCCGCCGGCGGGCGACGGGGTCGTCCGCGCCTACTTCTTCGGCCGCATCCACCGGCCGACATCCGCGTCGATCACGGCATCCGGGCTGGCCCCGTTCCTCGCCAACGCGCAGAGGCTGCAGGACTCGAACCTGGCGCTGCCGGCCAACACCGCGCGGGACTGGGGGACGATCGCCGCGCGCGGCTTTCGCCTGCCGATCCCCGGTGTCGACGGCATCCCTGCTCGTGCCTATGTGTCCATCCTGCTCCTCTTCAGCGTGATCATCGGGCCGGCGAACTACTGGTTCCTGCGGCGTCATCGCCAGCGGGTGCTCCTGGTCCTGACCGCGCCGCTCATTTCTGCCGTCTTCATCGCGCTGCTCGCCGGATACGTTGTCGCCGGCGAGGGATTTGGCGTCCGCGGCCGAATCGCGAGCTTCACGATGCTGGATCAGGTCAGGAACCAGGCGGTGACGCGGAGCAGCATGTCGCTCTACGCCGCGGGCATGACGCCGTTCGGCGGGTTGCGCGTTCCGCGCGACGTGGCCGTGTTCCCCATCGGCCGCGAAGGCACCGGCACCAGCGAGCGGCTGGTCCTCGATTTGACCGAGGCGCAGCGATTCTCGGCGGGCGTGATTCAGGCGCGGTCGCCCACGAACGTGGAGCAGATCGCGTTCCGGTCGGCGCGCGAGCGGCTCACGTTCACTCGCGAGGGGAGTCGGACGACCGTCGTCAACGGTCTTGGCGCCACGATCGCGGCGCTCGTGTATCGCGAGGGGGACGGCATCCAGTCGCTGGCCGACAGCCTCCCCCCGGGCGGCAAGGCGACGTTGAGGGCCGGCGTTCCCGGCGCGACGGACATCGTCCCGGCGAGCTTGCCGCTGTCGTCGCGATTCGTGCATCTCGTGCGGCATCAACCGGCCGGTTCGTATCTCGCGGTGCTCGATCGGTCGCCGTTCGTCGAGCCCGGCGTGGCGGGCGTCGCCGAACGCGGCAGCTTCCACCTCGTGCTCGGCTGGCCGGGAGGGCAGCCGTGAGCGACGTGATGCTGCAACTCGACGGCCTCGTCCGCCACTTCGACGGCGTGCGCGCCGTCGACGGTGTGTCGTTCAGCGTCGATCGGGGCAAGGTCCTCGGTTTCATCGGACCCAATGGCGCGGGCAAGACGACCACGATGCGCATTCTGGCCACGCTGGAGACACCGCAGCGCGGCGACGCACGCATCGCCGGGTATTCCGTGCTGGATCGGCCCGACGAGGTCCGGCGCCTCACCGGGTTCATGCCCGACTACGCGGGCGTCTACGCGAACACGACGGTCACCGAGTATCTCGACTTTTTCGCCCGCGCCTCCGACGTCCGCGGCGAGGCACGGCGCCGTGCGGTCGCGAACATCATCGAGTTCATGGGTATCGGCGAGCTTCGCGATCGCGATGTCGAAGGATTGTCCAAGGGCCTGAAGCAGCGCATCGCGCTCGGCCGCGCCCTCATTCACGATCCGCTGCTGCTCATCCTCGACGAGCCGGCCGCGAATCTCGATCCGCGCGCACGGATCGAGTTCCGGACGCTGATTCGGGAACTGGCCGCGGACGGCAAGACCATTCTCCTCAGCTCGCACATCCTGACGGAGCTCTCCGAGATGTGCGACCTCGTCGCTGTGATCGAGAAGGGCCGTATCCTGGCCACCGGCACGGTCGAGGAGATCCTCGCGGGCGTGCGCCAGCGGCGGGTCCTGTCGGTGCGGCTCGCCGGCCCGCCCGACGGCGCCGAACGGTTCCTGCTCGAACAGCCCGGCGTGCTGAACGTGCACGAGGTGAATCGACGGCGGCTGCAGTTCGAGTTCACCGGCGGCGACGACGACCAGGTCTCGCTCGTGAGCCGACTGGTCGGCGCCGGTTTCCCGGTCCTCGAGGTCAGCGCGCAGGGCGCGGGTCTCGAGGATCTGTTCATCGAGATCACCGAAGGGCGCGTGCAGTGAGCCGATCCCAGGCCATCCTCGAAGGGCTCGAGCGTGCCAGCGATCGGCTGAGTCCGATCGTCGTCAAGGAAGTGCGACAACTGGCGCGGGGACGGGAGTTCCTCTATTCGTTCAATGCCGCACTGCTGGTGGGACTGACCGTCGCCTTCTTCGGCGCGGCGGATGCGCTGACGGGGAGCGGCACGTCAGGCAGATGGACGTTCGGCGCACTGACGGCTGTGCTGGTGCTTCTTGGGCTGTTCGTGGTCCCGCTCAGTGCGTTCAACGCGCTTCGCAACGAACGCCAGGAGCAGACGCTCGAGCTGATCACGCTGACGGCGCTCTCGCCCCGCCGGGTGGTGATGGGCAAGCTGATGGCGCAGAGCGTGAGGCTCGCCACGCTCTTCGCCGCTTTGGCGCCCTTCGTCGCCATGAGCTTCCTTCTGGGCGGGATCGACTTCGCGACGATTCTCGTGTGGATGCTGGCGATCTTCATGTGGTCGCTGTGCGCCAGCGCTGCAGGCCTGTTCCTGTCGTCCCTCGTCAGGTCGCGCGCGGCGTCCGGGTTCACGCTCGCCGGCGTCGGCATCGTCATGCTGCTGGCCGTGATCGTGTTCGGCGCGCCCAGGGCGATCTATTTCCTCATGATGCGCGGAGGGATGGCCGGATCGGTGTCCGGCGGCATGGGTGCGGGAGTATCCACCTCCTGGTGGACGCTCGCGATGTCGACGACGTTCTGTGTGTCCCTGACCATCAACCTCGTCCTGCTGGCCGAGAACCGGTTGCTGCTGCCGTCGGAGAACAGGAGCACGGCGCTGCGTCTCGGGTTTCTCGCGCAGCTCCTGCTGATGGCGGCGTGGGCCTTGTCGTTCATGGCCGAACCTAGGACGTCGCCGGGCGACGTCGGGGGGGCGCTCCTGTTCTTCGGGGTCCTCCACCTGGCCATGGTCGCCATGTTCACCGTGACCGAAGATCTGGTCCTCCCGCGCCGCGTGCTTCTCGTCAGGAAGGCTCATCCGTCGTGGCGGCAGGTGATCGCACCGCTGCAGCCAGGCGGCGGGAACGGCGCGATCTACGTGCTGTTGCAGATGGCTTTCCTGTTGTTCGTCGGCTGGGTGCTGCAGGTCGACAGGACCATGCTCCTTTGGTTCGCCGTCGCCTGCGGGTATGTCTGCTTCTTCACGGGTGCGCCAGTCGTCCTCTTCCGGGTGGTTCGGCCGTACGAGGCCGCCTCGTTTCGCCTGCGCGTCGCCGTACTTGTGATGCTCGCCGGAGCGACGGTCGTTCCCGACGTGCTCGCCTACATGTTGTGGCAGCCGAACGGCCTCGATCTCACCTTCTCCGTCCGCCACCTCTTGAACCCGTTTCGGACGCTCGCCAACTTCCGCTCCGCCACACCGTCGTACAGCGCGCTGGCGGAGCTCATCGGCATCACGGGCGTTCTCGCCTACGTCGTGCTCATACGCATCGGTGCGGGCGTCGTGCTCGATCCGGATCCGAACGCCTCGGACACTGACGCTGATGAGCTCGCCCGTGCCAACTTCCTCTCTTGACTGGACCGCGATCCGCGCGGCCGCCGGATTCAGGCTGGCGATCCCGCGAACGCCGATCGGTGGGCGGGCCGGCGAGCGGCTCGGTTCGGGGACCGGCAGCTCGCTGGAGTTCCAGGACTTCCGTCCCTACGCGCCGGGTGACGATCTCCGCCACGTCGATTGGGCCGCTTACGCGCGCTCCGAGACGCTGGCTGTCCGCCTGTACCGCGAGGAGGTCGCGCCGCGCATCGACCTGGTGATCGACATCAGCCGCTCGATGGCGGTGACGCCGGGCAAGCGCCGGGCCTACGGCGAGCTGCTGGGTGTCCTGGCCTTCGCCTGCACGAATACCACCGCCGACACGCGCATCGTCACCACCGCCGCGGCCGCAGCGCATCCACTGCAGCGTCCCGAAGACATCGAGCGCTTTCTAGGCTGTGACGCGGGTCTCTCGGCGCTCGAGCAGTCTCACCTCCCGCTGCGCCGGCGCTCGCTGCGGATCGTCGTGAGCGACTTCCTGTTTCCGCACGACGCCGACGATCTCGTCGTGCGGCTCGCGCGTGACTGCGCGCTCCTCTCCCTCGTACAGCTCACGCTGCGTGACGAGGCGGAGCCGGCTGCGGCCGGCGGCCAGCGGCTGGTCGACATCGAAGGAAAGGGGGAGCTGGACCTGGTGCTCGATGCCGCCGCGGTGCGGGACTATCGTGCCCGCTTCTCGCGCTTGAGGCTGGGTCTCTCGGTCGCGGCGCGTCGTGCCGGCGCGCGCTTCGCGCACGTCGTCGCGGAGACGGCCATTCGTGACGTCGCGCGCGGATTGGCGGCCGCCGGCATGCTGGAGGCCGCATGATCTTCACGTCGCCGCTGGGCCTGCTGGCCTTGCTGGCGATTCCCGCGATCGTGGCCATTCATCTGTTCCGCCGGCGCTTTCCCGCCCGTCCCGTCGCCGGCTTGTTCCTCTGGCAGATCGCGCGGCCAAGGCCGGAGGGCGGCGGCAAGATCGCCAGGCTGCCGATCACGACCAGCCTGATCCTGGAGTGCCTCGTCGCCCTGGCGCTGGCCCTGATGCTCGCCGGCGCGCGCCTGTTCTCGGCCGGCGATCACGCGCATCTCGTCGTGCTGCTCGACGAGTCCGCGTCGATGGGGGCGGTCGACGCCCGCGGCGAGAGCACGCGCGACAGGGCGGTGCGGCGAGTCGCCGTCGAGCTCGACCGCCTGGGCAACACCGGGCGCGTGACGCTCGTCGAGAGTGGAGAGCGTCCATCGGTGCTTGCGGGCCCGGCCGCGTTTCCTTCCGATGCCATGCGTGCGCTCGAGCGGTGGAAACCGAAGGCGCCGCGTCATTCGCTGGCGCTCGGACTTCGGCTGGCTCGGGAGCTTGCCGGCCGGACGGGCACGTTGATGGTGGTCAGCGACGGCGTACCGGACGCGTCCCTCTCCAATCTCGCAGACCGGGACGCTGGTGTGTTGTGGGTGTCACTCGGCCAGGCGCTGCCGAACGTCGGCATCCTGGCCGCCGAGCGTACGCTGACGCCAGACCAGGGCCGCGGCGCCGTCATGCTGGCCCTCGGCAACTACTCGGAGGCGCCGGCGCTGCGGCGCGTGTCGGTGACGGCAGGCGAGAAGGGCATCCTCGCCCGCGAGGTCGAGGTGCCGGCCGGCACCTCGACGATCACGCTCGCGCTGCCGGCCGGGCTTCCCGCGGTAAAGGTTGCTCTCTCGAACGACGCGCTGGCTCGCGACAACGAGGTGATGCTGGCCGAGCCGAAGCCGCGCCTCGTCGGTGTCGAGAATCGGCTGCCCGAGGGGCGAGGCCGGGACGCGCTCGCGAGGGCCCTCGCCGCCGTCGCCGGCGTGACCAGCAGCGAATCCGGGCATCTCGTCTTCATGAGCGCCGACACGCTCGATCGGCGGCAGGCAGCGGGCGTGTGGCGTGTCGGGTTCGGGCGCGCACCGGCGTCATGGCTTGCCGGCGACGCGCCGCAGGACTTCGTCGGTCCGTTCCTCCTGGAAAAGCGCCATCCGCTCCTTCAGGGCGTCACGCTCGGCGGGGTGGTCTGGGCGGGGGCGATGCCGCTTGACGCTCGCGCCATGCGGCCGCTGATTTCAACGGGAGCGCATGCGCTCGCCGGTCTGGCCGGTCCGACGCCGACGCTGGAGCCGGACGTCCTCGTCAACCTCGATCTCGATCGAACGAACCTCATTCGATCGCCCGACTGGCCGATCCTGATTTCGAATCTCGTCGAGATGCGCCGGGAGCACCTGCCCGGACCCGAGCGCTGGAACTATCGTATCGGCGAGTGGGTGCGGGTCCGCCTCGGGCGCGAGCCAAAGGGGGCGTTACGTGTCCGCTGTGGCGGCACCGAGCGCACGCTCCCGGCGTCGCGTGTCCTCGAATTCCTCGCGCCGTCGCCGGGCGGATTGCTGCAGATCGTCGAGGGGCCTGAACGCGTCGGTGGCAGCGAGACCGTCCTGTTCGAGCTCGGTGTGAACTTTCTCGACGAGACCGAGAGCAACCTCCGCGATCGGATGACCGCACAGGTCGGCCGCTTCGCTGACGTGGCGGCGCTGCGCGTCGAGAGCGGTCCGGAGTCCGATCCGCTCTTCTGGGTGCTCCTCGCCATCGGCGGGTTGGCGATCCTCTCGAACTGGTGGCTGCTCGCCCCGGCCCGGAATCAGGGATCAGCGTCGTGACCCTCCTTTTCCCAGCGCTGCTGCTCCTCATCGTGCCGCTGGCGTTCCTCTATACATGGCACGGCCGGACGCCGGGGCTTGGCGGCCACGTACGTGTCGCGATCCTGATGCTGCTGGTCCTGATTGCGACCGTGCCGGTTGCGCCGCTGGGAGGTAAGGGGCTCGACGTCGTCGTCGTCGCCGATCTGTCGCGCTCGATGCCGGCCGATAGCCGCGGCCGCTCGCTCGAGATCGTGAAGCTGATCGAGCGACAGCGGGCGGCCGGCGACCGCGTCGGTGTCGTGACGTACGGCCGCGAGCCACGCATCGAACGCCTGCCGGACGCGTTCGGCGAGGCCGCCGAGTTCGTGCAACAGATCGACGCCGACGGCAGCGATCTGGGTGGCGCGATCGGCCTGGCGGCGAGTCTGATCCCGCGGGAACGGCGCGGGCGGCTGATCGTGCTGTCGGACGGCGAGGCGAATGGGACGCCGGTGATGGCTGCGGCGCATGAGGCGGCGGCGCGCGGAATCGCCATCGACTATCGTGCCTTCAACCGAGGCGTCACCGCCGACATTGCGGTCGAGTCGCTCGATCTGCCGGCCTCGGTCGAGGAGCGCGAGCCGTTTCAGTTCACGGCGTCGGTGCGCACCGATCGCACGATCGCGAGCGAGGCCATCCTGTCCCGCGACGGCGTCGAGATCGCCCGCACGACGCGGACGTTTCAGCCGGGACGCACACAGCTGACGTTTCGCGATGTCGTCGATCGGCCGGGTCTGGCGCGCTACCGGCTCGAGCTGTCCGTGAAGGGCGATCGCGTCCCCGAGAACAACCTCGGCGACGGCGCGTTGCGGGTCGAGGCGCCCGCCACGATCCTCCTGGTCAACGCGAGCGGCCAGCCGGACAACTTCAGTCGCGCGCTGGCCGCCGGCAAACTGCGGGTCAGAACGATCGCCGCGGCGGCACTGCCGCAGGATCCCGCCGATCTGCTGGCGTTCCGCGCCGTGGTCCTCGAGGACGTGCCGGCCGGAGCGGCCGGCCCGCAAGCGCTCGGCGCGCTGGTGCGGTTGGTCGACGATCTCGGAGGCGGACTGCTCGTCACCGGCGGTCAGGCCTCGTTCGGCGTCGGCGGCTACTTCAAATCCGTGCTCGATCCCTACCTGCCGGTGTCGATGGAGGTCAAGAACGAGCATCGCAAGCTGTCGCTGGCGATGGCGGTCGTGCTCGACCGATCCGGCAGCATGGCGGCGCCGGCCGGCGACGGTCGGACGAAGATGGACCTCGCCAATCTCGGCACGTGCGCCGCGATCCAGACATTGGGGCCGTTCGACGAGGTCGGCGTGATTGCCGTCGACAGCGCGGCCCACATAATCAGCCCGCTGACGTCGGCGACCGAGACGGACAGGATATGCGACGAGGTCCGCCGGATCGAGTCGATGGGCGGCGGGATCTTCACCTACACGGCGCTCGTCACGGCGGCGAAAGTGGTGCAGGAATCGGACAAGGGCACGCGCCACATCGTGCTGTTCGCGGACGCCGCGGATGCGGAGGAGCCAGGCGACTACATACGGCTCCTCGAGACGCTCAAGCCGCTTGGCATCACCGTGAGCGTGATCGGTCTGGGCAGCGACACCGACTCGGATGCGGACTTTCTGAAGGACGTCGCCGCCCGTGGCCAGGGCCGCATTCATTTCACCGCCAGCGCGGAGGATCTGCCGCGGCTGTTCGCGCAGGAGGCCATCAGCGTTGCTCGTTCGAGCTTCGTGACCGATCCCACGGCTGTGCGCGTGTTGCCGGACATGGTGCTGCTCGGCGAGTTGCCGGGATCGGCATTTCCGAGCCTCGATGGCTACAATCTGACCTATCTTCGTCCGGGGGCGACGATGGGCGCGGTCACCACCGACGAGTACACCGCCCCGGTGCTCGCGTTCTGGCATCGTGGCCTGGGCCGCGTGGCCGCGCTGACCGCGCAAGTCGATGGCACCTTCTCCCGGCGTGTGAACGCCTGGAAGGACTTTCAGGGGTTCAGCGTGGGCCTCGGGCGCTGGCTGCTGGGTGGCGCGCCGCCGTCTGGTGTCCAGGGCACGATCGAGCGCAGGGGTGGTCAGGGCATCGTTCGTATCGAACTGGATCCCGGACGCGCGCGGGGCGGCGCCGGTGACGTCCGGGCCGCGACGGCAACGGTCCTGCCGCCGGGCGCCCGAAGCGGAGAGGCGCCGCAGCGGCTGCCGCTGTCATGGGTCGGTGAGGATGTGCTCGAAGCGCGGTTCCCCCTTCAGAGCTCGGGCATCTATCTCGGCGCCGTGCGCCTGGCCACGGGCGACGTGCTCCCGCTGCCACCGTTGAGCCTTCCGTACTCGCCCGAGTTCGAACCGCGATCGGACCCCACCGAAGGCCGGACAACGCTGGCCGAGATGGCCCGATTCACCGGCGGAACAGAACGTACGACGTGGGACGACGTGTTCAGGGGCACCGGTTGGCGCAACCGGCAGATGCGCGACCTCGTCATCCCGCTGATCGCGACCCTGCTGGCGCTGCATGTATTGGAGATCGGCGGCCGCCGGCTGTTGCTGTTTGCGGCCGCGCGCGCATGGATCCGGACGATCGAGATCCCGAGGCCCAGCATCGCGTGGGTGCGCCGGCGGCCGGCCGTGGCTCCTGAATCGCGTGTTGCGGAGAGCGACCGGGCGGCGCCGCCACCGGCGGTGCTGGCGCCGCCAAAGCCGGAAACATCTCCGCTGGCGCGCGCCAAGGCTAAGGCCCGCAAGCGCCTGGATCGTTGACGGCCGATGCCGGATACACTCCGGTCCAGTCATGGCTGAGTCCGCGTCCCTCACGCGGCCTGGCCGGACGGTACGGGTTCGAGGCCAGCATGCGTGCCGCCGCTTTTGGCCGTTGCGGTGGCGTCCGCGATCTGGCGAAGGAGACGCTGGCGCTCACCGATCAGAAATGGTTCGTGAGCGGCGTAGCCACGGCGCTGGCGCTTTGCGGCGATGGCGCCGCGGCGGGTCGCCTGATCGAACGCGCCGCTGGGCGTTTTCCGCGCGACCTGCTGGTCGTTCGCGTGGCGCAGCCGGTCGTCCGCGCGTTGAATGCCGACAGGGCGGGCGAGTCCGACCAGGCGATCGCGCTTCTCGAGAC
>JANOIR010000464.1:0-1703 GCA_031407765.1 Vicinamibacteraceae bacterium | reverse complement strand
CCGTGCAGGCGCTGGTCGAGGAAGGCTTGCGACAGGTCGTGGAGGCGGCGCGCGAGCGGCCACGCTTCCACCTGCGCGATGCGTCGTTCGGCGGGTCCGGCATCGATCCGGCATTCGAGGACGGCAACTGGGAGCGGATTCACGCCGCCGCCTTCGACCTACCGACAAATCAAGACGGCGACTGAATCTTGCCGACGGGCGTCGCTGAATGCGCGAAGAGGCGCGATCACTCTCAGAACGCGCGGGTCAAGGGCGCGCACTTCCCGTCTCCAGTTGTTGGCGGAGTTCCACCGGCCAGCGCGACTTGACGATTTCGGGAATGGTCGCCACGTGAGCCTCGTGCTCACTGAGACGTTCCAGCCTCACATTCTTTATTCGGCCGTTCCGCAACGCCGCCGCCGCACGGGCAGACGCGTAGATACGGAGCGGTTGGACTTGCCCCGGCTGCGGTCGCTCCATGAACAGGTCCGATCCATCCCATGAGGCATCGGTGAACACGCAGCCCTTTAGATACGGATATCTACCACCTGGGAACTCGCGCCAGACGACGCGCGCCAACGAATAGTCGGCAGGTCCGACCCGGCCGGTGATGACGAGCGCTGCGAACCCCTCGATGGCCTCATCCTGCTTCCCTATCAGGCGCGCGGGCAACGCATGCCACCCCGAACACCCTGCCCGAGTCAGGACCGCCTGCGCCTGCCTGGAAAGCAGAACAATGTAGCGCCCGCCCGACCAGACGACGTCCGGCGGCCGGTCATTTCCCATCATCCACCGAGCTTCGATTGCGCTCGTCGGCCGACGGTCTCCTGTCAGCACGTCGCCACCAGCGCCGACTGTATCGCCGACGCGAAATGTTTGATCTTTCAGTGGATCCCCGAAGGTCCACGCCTCGCAGACTGAGCCCACCATGGTCCTCCTGCACTTTTGGCACCGAAGGAGATTGTGCCCGCGGACCTCCCATTAAGTGGCTAGGATGTTCTCACGCTCATGGCAGGCCACGTCCGCGCGCGCTCGACCGGGCCGGAAGATCGGCGACGCACCGTCGCCTTTGGCGACTTCCAGCTCGATCCGGCCAACGCCACGCTGAAGCGCGGTGCGGTGCCGGTGCCGCTGACACCGAAGGCGTTCGGCGTCCTCGAGCACCTGATCGCGCGCGCCGGCCAGCTGGTGACCAAGGACGAGTTCCTGGATCGCCTGTGGCCCGGCGTCTTCGTCGGCGACGCCGTGCTGAAGGTCTGCATCCGCGAGATCCGGCAGGCGCTCGGCGACGACGTCCGCGAGCCGCGCTTCATCGAGACGGCGCACAAGCGCGGCTACCGGTTCATCGCGCCGGTGACGTCGATCGCGCCAGCCGTGGAGCCGGCGGAGTTCACGCCACCCCAGACCCGCTACGCGCAGAGCGGCAACGTCAACATCGCCTACCAGGTGGTCGGCGACGGCCCCATCGACCTGGTGTTCGTCATGGGCTGGGTCTCGCACCTGGACTACTTCTGGACCGAGCCCTCGTTCGCCCGCTTCCTGCGCCGGCTGGCGTCGTTCTCCCGGCTGATCCTGTTCGACAAGCGCGGCACCGGCCTGTCCGACCGGGTCGGCGACGTGCCCACGCTCGAGCAGCGGATGGACGACGTCCGCGCCGTGCTCGACGCGGTCGGCTCGCGGCAGGCGGCGCTGCTCGGCGTGTCCGAGGGCGGCCCGCTCTGCGC
>JANOIR010000457.1:0-2635 GCA_031407765.1 Vicinamibacteraceae bacterium | reverse complement strand
AGCGTCGGCCGCCACGGTGGCGATCTCGATTGCAGCGTCGCGTTCGGTCATCAGCCAGCCGGACGACAGCAGGACGGCGTGCTTCGGCCCGGGCAGCGCGCCCATCGCCTTCATCGTCGCCCGCAGCGACCACAGGAACGGCATCACCGCGGATTCGGAATCTACCTTCATCGACCGCGCGAGCATCTTGACCTCGCCGTCACAGCCTGGTTCGCCCCGACATTCACGGGTAAGCACCTGCTGGAGGATGAAGCTGTCGCCCTCCGTGATCCGAATCGCCTCCCAGGGGCTGACGGTGCGGTACGAGAAGGGCTGCGGCGGCTTGGCGAGCGGCCGGACCTTGGCGAGCGCCTCCCGGACGCGCGCGTGATCGGTCGTGAACTCGATGTTCAAACCGGGCAGCGGCAGCACCATGACGCCGACGCGATCGCTGGCGCCGAGCGTGCCCACCCAGCGGCTGGCCGCCTCGATCATGCCGTGGCTCTCGACGCGCAGGCTGGCGTGATCGATGACGATCAGGACGGTCCGGGCGGTGACCGCCGGCCGGTTCGTGGCCACGTCGGGATCGGCGGCCGGGGCGACCGAACCCGGCGCTCCGCTGGCATAGCGGACCAGGTCCACTGACGCGATCTCGCGGGGGCGCCCGTCGATCTCGACCTTGAAGTCCGTCGGGCCCAGCCCCTCGGCCACCGCACCGCTGCGATCGTGAACGGTCGCCTCGACGACGACGATGTCGACGCCGGTTCGGAACTGCGGCGCCGGCGGCGTCTGCGTCTGCGTCTGCGTCTGCGTCTGCGTCCGCGTCTGTGCCGACGCCGTCGACAGGGCGAGCGCGATGGCGAGGCCGACCGCTGCGCGGCGACAGCCCTCAGTGGGGCGAGGCACTGCCCTCTCCTTTCGTGATCTCGGCAATCCAGGCGTCGACGAGCGGCAGCGATTCGCCCTGCAGCGCCGCATATGTCTCACGCAGGCTGCGCATCGTGTCGAGATCGCGGCTGGCGTCCCAGACCGGCGTCTTGTGCCGCGCCGCGTCGTAGAGCGTGGTCAGCGCCAGGAGGAGCGTCGGCGGATCGGGCTGCGCGAGCGCCGCGACCAGATCGAGGCCTTCCTGCTGCCGGCCCGCGGCGAGTGCGGTCTGCGCCTGCAGGCGCACGAACGTGTCGTCCTCCGGAAAGCGTTGCCGCGCCTGGTTCAGCAGGGCCAGGGCCGCGGCCGGCTTGTCGGCCCGCAGCCACGCCTCGATCGCCAGCCGCTGCAGATCCGGCGACATGCGCTCGCGCACCAGCGCCATCTGCCAGGCACCGGCCGCTTCCTGATCCTTGGCGCCGGCGGCGTAGCAGGCGCCGAGGTAGATCAGCGCCGGCGCGAAGTCGGGCGCCACCCGCAGCGCGGCGCGGAACGATCCCACCGCCTCCTCGAGGTCACCCGCCTGGAGGCGGCCGAGGCCGGCGATGAAATGCGCCGCCAGCGGCGCCGAGGCGAGCGGGCCCTTGGCGCTGTCGGTGGGCCACGGACCGGCCTTGGCGCGCTCGAGCGCGTCGCGGACATCGGCCGCGTCGGGCCGCGCAGCGAGGCGATCGATCAGCGGCGTGACGAAGCCGGCGGCGAGCACGGTCGACGTCGAGAAGCGCGGCTTGGCGAACGCCAGGCTGGCGCCGCCCGGCGCCGCGCCTGGCCGGGCCGGGGCGGCGCCCGCGGCGGACACGGCCGCGCCGGATGCGCCGACGGCCGCCGTGGTCGTGGCCGCCGGACCACCCGGGGCCGCCGTCACCGTGAACGTGCGCGTCAGCGCCGTGTTGCCGCCGCTGATCTTCGCGCTCATCGTGTAGCGGCCGGGCGGCAGCATCGACACCGGCAGGGTCTCGTGCGCGACGATCGTGCCGCCGGTGGTC
The DNA here is from genome assembly GCA_031407765.1 of Vicinamibacteraceae bacterium. GTDB lineage: Bacteria > Acidobacteriota > Vicinamibacteria > Vicinamibacterales > Vicinamibacteraceae > JBDSLU01. Next base: position 743 of record JANOIR010000457.1, on the reverse strand, counting down.
TGCAGGATGCGGCCGGTCCGGCGCACGAGCAGCGCAGAGCTGCCGACGCGGGTGATCTCGAAGGTGACCTGCGTCTTGCGCTCGGCGACGGGACCGGACAGCGCGACCTGCGCGATCAGCTCGTCCGCGGTCGAGAGGCCGTCGAACACCGGGCGCTGGCCGCCGCCCCGCGCGGATCGGAACAGGACGAGGCCGGGCGTCTCGATCCCGCCGGTCTTCTTCCAGCGCGCGTCTACGAGGCGCTCCAGGCTGCCGATGCGGCCGTCGGCGTCGCGCACCGCGAGGCGCAGCACGTACGCGCCCGGCGGGGCGGTCAACTCGATCGACAGCGCGCCGGCACCGTCGGCGGAGACCTCCACCGCGTTCTCCATCGCCGTCGCCGGCTTGCCGTCCATCTCGTAGAGCGCGGCGACGGCAGTCGCCTTGCCGGCCGCGGCGCGGTTGACGTCGCCGACGACCACGACACGCAGGTCGCGCGAGCTGCCGGTGGCGTGCAGGAGGTACGACGTCGCACGCAGATCGACTCCCGTCTGCGGTGGGCACCCTTCACGGCATCGCGCAGGGCGGTCTCCGGGTCCTTCGGCGTCGCGTCTTTCGCCAGCGTCCCGCTCATGACCCGCCGGTAGCTGGCCAGCTGCGCGCCTGGCCGCGAGACCTTGAGCGAGATGCGACGGTCCTTGCCGTCGAGGTCCTCGGGCAGGGCGTGGACGCCGAGGCGGTAGTAGCCGGAGAGACCGGCGCTC
>JANOIR010000392.1:0-5568 GCA_031407765.1 Vicinamibacteraceae bacterium | reverse complement strand
GTTGCCGTCGCCGTCGACGTCGGCGACGATCGGCAACTCCTGGCGGGTCCCCGAGCCCTTCTCCATGGTGAACAGCACGGTGCCGTCGGTGCCTCGCATGATGAGCAGGCGCAACTCGTCGGCGTAGACGATCTCGGCGCTCCCATCACCTTCGAAGTCGAACACCGAGGAGCCGGTGTAGTTCGATGACGCGTCTTGTATCTCCGTTTGCCATTTGATCGAACCGTCCGTCTCGAAGACCACATAGCGCGTCCTCCCGGCGACGCCGATCTCCGGTTGGCCGTCGGCATCCACATCGGCGATCGTCGGAGGGCCACCGAAACCGCCGCCGGGCAGGGCCCGGGGCCCCCAAATGACCTGGCCATCGTGTTCGAGCAGGCGGACGGCGTTACTGGAGACGACGACGATCTCGGGGAACGGGTCGAGGTCGAAGTTGCCGACGGCGGTGAAGCCGTCGGGCCGAGTGGACGTCCAGTACAGTGATCCATCTGCACGGTAGGCGCTTCTGCCCGTGAGGATCTCCGGCCGCCCGTCGAGGTCGAGGTCGGCGACGGCGGAAATCGACCCACCCGCGCTGTTGCCGATGTCGGCGGGGTCGGTCCCTTGCCAACGCACCGTGCCGTCGTTGTTCAGCACGGCCGCGCCGACGATGATCTCCGGCGTACCGTCACCGTCCAGATCGGCGATCGACGGAGTGCCCATGTCGGTGCTTCCCGGGCCGAAGCCAAGAATGTCGGCGCTACGCCACTTGAAGGTGCCGTCGTGCTCGAAGGCGGCCATCCCGCCGGCGATGTGCTGCGCCACGATCTCGGCGAAGCCGTCGCCGTCGATATCCGCAGCAGCCAGCCCGCTGATGCCGATCACGCCGCCCACGACCCACAACTCCGTTCCTGGATCGGCCACCGCGTCGCCGATGACTTCGAGCTCGGCGAACCCGTGCTCGGCTGTGGGAACCTCGAACCCCGTCGCGGTGAAGCGGACGCGTGTCACCCCGACGACGGCCGACGGCAGCGTCAACGTGACATCGCGGGTGGGCGCGGGAAGCGTGACCGGGCCGGTGCTGTAGAGCACGGCACCGCTGCCATCGAACAGCTCGAACCGCCCACTCAGGAAGTCGCGGCCGTTCGGGAACTGGCGATTCCCGAACATGCGGAGCTCGCGCACGATGGTCGCCGACGGGAACGTGACCTGGAAGAACGCACCGAGGTCGGGACGCGCGGTGAACCAGGACGTCTGCAGATCGCCGTCGATGGCGCGCTCTGGTGCGAGGGTCGGGCCGGACGTGGAGCTCGCCTGGATGGTGGCGTTCTTGAGGCGGACGAGGTTGAAGTGGCTGACGGGCGTAGGGCCGCCGGCGAGCGCCCGGAGGTACCCCGTCCCTGAATAGCCGGTATTCTGGTGTGTCGCCACGTAGATCTCGGGCATGCCGTCACGATTGGCGTCGATGACGATCGGCGTCATCATGATCTGCGTGAATACGGGCGCCACCCGGAACGTGGCCTGCGACCACTTGACCGTCGGGTTGAGCGCCCCGGTAGTCACCAGTTCGCGCGGCGTGTAGGTGAAGCCACCATCCGGCTGGAACGAGAGGGCGCCCTCGCCGGGCCCGGCGATCAGGCGGGCGGCCAGCGGCTGACCGTCCGGATCGGTGTCGTTGGCCAGCACGCCGGACGGCGCGACCACGAGTGTCTGGCCGAACCCGACGTCGTACCGGTCATCGGCGGCGGCCGGGGGCCGGTTGACGGGGGCGACGGGGGCGAGCAGGTCGATGGCGAAGCCCTGGCTGGCGACGCCCCCGCGCCCATCGTCGACCTGGACCCGTGCACTGCGGACACCGGCGGGGGGCGCGGGAGCCATCCATGAAATGACGCCCGTCGACGCGTCGATGGTCATGCCCGGCGGCCCGAGCGGCAGCGTGTAGACCAGCACGTCGCCGTCGGGGTCCGTGGCATGCACGTCGTACATGTACGGCTCGCCGACCCGCGCCTGCACAACGGCGGCTGTCGTGATCACCGGCGGGCGGTTCGCGGGGGGATCGACGAGCACCTGCACGTCGTCAGCGGCGCTGCCGCCGCGCCCGTCCCGAACCGCGAGGCGCAGAGCGTAGGCGCCGGGCCGGTCGGGCGTGAACGAGGGCGATGCCGTGGCAGCGTCGGTCAGGACGACCGAGCCACCCGTGGGTGCCGCCAGGAACACCCACTCGTAGGTGAGGGGATCGCCGTCCGGATCGGTCGACGCTCCGCCGTTGAGCAGCACGGCCTGCCCCATGAGCACGCGCTGGTCCGTTCCAGCGTTGGCAATCGGCGGCCGGTTCGACGAGCACACCACCTTGCCGACATTGCGCATCACGAAGTTGAGGTCGGTCGTGTTCACCCGGCCGTCCCGGTTCACATCCGCGGCCGGAGTGCGTAGCGGGGTGACCTGTCCGAGACTGGCTCGGACGATGGCCACGTCGGTGGCCGTGACCACGCAGTCGCCGTCGACGTCGGCGTTCACCAGCGGTAGCTGTGCCCCGATCGAGACCAGGCCGAGGGTGGCCATCGTCAGGGCGATTCCGACGTTCGGTACGCGCGTGCTGCTCATCGTTGGATACCTTGAAGTGCGTCAGGGGGGACCGGGGTCAGCGAACGCGGCGCCGCGCCAGCCCCAGCCCGAGGCCAACCGCCAGCAGCACCACGGTTGACGGCTCGGGCACCGAAGTGACCTCGGGCACCGAAGCGACCGCGGAGACGCCGACCCAGGCGAGGCCGGCGTCGACGGCCGCGCCCTCGGGCACGATACGGAACGGCAAGATCGCACAGGGGCCAGCGACGGGGTCCTCCCAGAGCAACGCGCTGGACGCGCCACAGGGGCCCGCCGCATCGGGCGACTCGCCGAACACATTCAGGGTCCACTCCGTCGCCAGCGGGTCCACCGCGAATCTCAGGGTGAAGAGCGTTCCCGGGCCCTGCGGCAGGTATGGAGCGAAGACACTGGCCAATGACACCCACTGCCCGGGCGAGAGCGGGTCGGCTGGAGGACCGCTGCACGGCGCACCGTCGCCACAGATGCCGTGCAACTCGATCACGTCAGTGGCAAAGGGACTGAAGATGGTGCCGAGACTGAAGCTGGAGTCGATCGGCGACAGGCCGGTGAAGGCGACGTACAGCTCCCACCCCGTGAGGTTCGTCGCCGCGTTGTCGTTGGGGTCGAACGACACGGCCAGGTCGACAAACGGCCCGGCCGCGGTGCTGCCCGTGAGGGGCGTCGACAGGGTGATCGTCGCTGCCTGCGCCGTCGTGGCCGTCATGGCACAGGCCGACAGCAGGGTTGCCGCAAAAAGTCTCTTGATGTGCAGGGGTGCCTCCTCGATTGGTCGCTCATCTCAACCAAGCGGAAAGCACAGCCGTAAGGGGTCATCGGCCCGCAAGGCCTACGACAGGCGGCCAAAAGTCTGCCGCAGCGATCCCTTCGCGCGGGAGGCCGACGCGGTCGGTCAGGTCCGCGGGGGCAGGTGGGGATCCGCGCGTCGCAGGCGGGTGGCGAGCCACGCGCGGGCGATTCGGAAATCGCGCTTGACCGTGGGCAACGACACCCCCAGGATGTCGGCGGCTTCGACCCTGCTGCACCCCAGAAAGGCGCACAGCTCGACCAGCTCGCACTTGCGGGGATCCAGCTCTCGCAGCTCGTCTAGCGCCGCCGTGAGGTCGAGCAGGTCTTCACTGTCCGCGTTCACGAAGGACAGGTCCTCGTGGAGCGTCACGCGTTCCGCGTCCGACCCGCGCTTCTGTGACCGGCGCGCGCGCACGTGGTCGACCAGGATGTGGCGCATGACGCCCGCCGCAAACCCGAAAAAGGCCCGCCGGTTCTCGAAGCGACCGGGCGGCTGCTTGAGCAACCTGAGGAAGAGGTCGTGCACCAGCACCGTCGCGTGCAACGTACCGGCACGCTCGCGGCTCATGAAACCCGACGCCATGGCATGGAGCTCCGGATACACGCCGTCCACGAGCTCCTCGAACGCGATCGCATCACCTCCGGACCATCGTCCGAGGAGAAGCGTCAGGTCTTCACGCCGCTGCAAATGCCTGGACATCTTGAAACGTTTCTCGTGCCGCTTTCGACAGCACGTTCGATGCCGCACCCACCGGCGACCGTCGATTCATTCGAGCGAGTGCGCGCCAGCTGCAGACTGCTCGAGGGCCGCTGAGATCTCCGCATCAGCGAAACGATCCATGGAGATTGGCTCCTCGGGCTGGATTCGCATCTGAGCGGCGAGGTCCGCGAAGCGGACCGGAATCGTACTGATCTAGAAGACAGCCCGAGCCGAATCTCCGCGGAACGCGGAGATTGGCTCGCCGCACTGGACGATTTCCGCAACTGGTTGATTCGAGAAGCGGCGTAGATTGCGCGGTCTTCGCCCCTATTTCGCCTGTTGACCGGCGTGATACATTGATATCAGAGGGTCGAACGTGCGAACCATCATCTCTCTCGACGACAAGCTGCACCGAAGAGCGAAGTCCTACGCCGCCGAGCACGGGAAGACGTTGACAGCCCTCGTGGAGGAGGCCCTCCGCGCACGGCTGGCTGAGCGCCACGGCAAGCGCCGGCCACCCGTCCGTCTGCCGACGTTCAAGGGTGAGGGACTGCAAGAGGGGCTGAACCTCGACCACTTGGGAACGATCTACGACCGGATGGACGGCCTTCGATGATCGCACCCGACGTCAACGTCCTCCTGTATGCCTTCCGCGAGGACAGCGAGCGTCATGCCGAATATCACGCCTGGCTGCAGGATGCCTTGAACGGTACGGAGCCTGTGGCGCTGTTCGAGCCGGTACTTTCGGCCGTGCTGCGGATCGCCACGCATCCCGCCATCTTCAAGCCGCCAAGTCCACGCGATGCAGTCGAGGCGTTCATCGACACCTGCCTCGCCGCACCAGCGGCGAAGGCTGTTCGTGCCGACGCCGGCCACTGGACGCTCTTCCGGGATCTCTGCACGAAGGCAGACTGTCGCGGAAACCTGATTCAGGATGCCTACCTGGCTGCGATGGCACTCGAACACGACTGCACGTATGTGACGACGGACGGTGACTACGTGCGGTTTCCCGGGCTCCGCTGGCGGCGCCCGCTCGATTGACCAGTCGCACGGGACCACCCGCCATCGCCGGACCGACCTGCCAGGGCCCTTCAACGTAAGTTATGCGTCAAGCAGGGAGAATGGCTGAGAATGAGACAACACGTGTCAATGGCATCCACCGCGATCGAAGCATCCGGTGCGGATGTATGGGATGCGCTTGTGAATCCGGCCACCGCCAAGGCGTATTTCTTCGGGGCCGAGGTGCACTCAAATTGGAACGAAGGAAGTACCATCACGTTCACGGGAGACTTCAACGGCAATTCCTACCATGAGAAGGGAACCATCCTGCAATGCCAGCCTCCGAGGCTACTGCAGTACAGCCACTGGAGCGATCTGGAGCAGTTACCGGAGCTCCCAGAGAACTACAGGAACTGGACCTTCCGCATCGAATCGGGGGACCTTGGCCCCGAAGAAATACGCCTTGGCGGTGGCCGGATTCACAAGGGCATCCCATA
>JANOIR010000291.1:0-15305 GCA_031407765.1 Vicinamibacteraceae bacterium | reverse complement strand
GCGCGCGCCGATGCGCCTCGCGGAACTTGTCCGGGATGTCCGGCACCACTTCATAGTGCAGCCGTCCGACCAGCGACACGCCGGGCCAGCCCATGTCGTCGACCCATTTGCGGCTGTGGGCCAGATAGCACAGGTCGCGGTCGAACATGGCCATCGAGACCGGGGCATCGGCGATGATGCTCAGGAGCTGCTGCCGCTCCCGATCGAACGCCTCTTCGATCTGCTTGCGGATGCTGATGTCCTGCACGGTGATGCGCAGGCCGGTGATGGCGTCGCGTTCGTCGCGCACCAGACGCGAATCGACGAGCACCGGGATCAGCGACCCATCGTGACGGCGCAGCGTCCGCTCGGTCGGCGCCGGCTCGACCGTCCCGCGCAGCATATCGTCGATGGCGCGCCGCGCCGCGTCCGGCTCGATGTCGAACTCCCACCCGCCGCGGCCGATCATCTCGCCGGCGTCGTGACCGAGCAGGCGCAGCTCGGTCCAGTTCACCCGCACCAGCCGGCCGTCGGTGTCCAGCTCGTGATAGCCGACGGGCGCATCGTCGAAGAGCTCGCGGTAGCGTGATTCGCTGGCCAGCGCCGACGCCTCGGCCTGCAGCCGCTCGCCGACCTGGGCGCGCAGTTCGTGGGTGCGCTCGTCGACCAGCGCGGTGAGCGCCCGCTCGCGCGCCTGGACCAGGCGACGCCGGCCACGGATCCAGGTCGCGGCGACGAGCCCGATGCAGGCCACCGTCGCCAGATGAAACCAGGTGGCCTGGTAGAAGTGCGGCCGCAGCACGATCGTGGCGGTCGCGGGCTGCGGGCTCCAGACGCCGTCGGCGTTGGCCGCCATGACGCGAAACGTGTACTGTCCAGGCGGAATGTTCGTGTAGTAAGCGGCCCGCCGATCGCCCGCATCGCGCCAATCGACGTCGAAACCGTCGAGCCGGTATTTGAAACGGATCCTGGCTGGCGTGGTGAACGACGGCGCGGCGTAGCGGAACTCCAGCTCGCCGGAGCCCGGCCCGGCCGTGAAGGTGCCCCCGCCCGACACCAGCTGCCGGTCGATGCGCACCTGCTCCAGCACGACCGGCGGCGGCAGCGGATTCGGCCGGAGCGCCGACGGATCGACGACGATGACGCCTTTGATCGACGGGAACCAGAGCCGGCCATCGCGCGCGGCCCAGCCGGCCGGCTGCGAGCTGCCGTTGAACTCCGAGGCCGGCAGGCCGTCCATCGCGGCGTAGACCTTGGTGTGCACGTCGGTCTGCCGGCCCGCGGCGACGAGATTCAGCTCGCGCTTGCTCAGGCGCATCAGCCCCTTGTTGCACGGGATCCAGAGCGAGCCCTCGCGATCCTCGAGCACCTGGTAGGCGATGTCGTCGAACAGGCCGTTCTTGGTGGTGTAGCGCGTGAACCGGCCGTGCTCGAAGCGGTTGAGCCCACCGCCGTAGGTGCCGATCCACAGGACGCCCTCGCGGTCCTCGTGGATGGCGAAAACGACGTCGAGCGAGAGGCCGTCGCGGGTGGTGTAGGTGCGGGTTCCGGCGGCGTCGATGCGCGACAGCCCGGTATCGGTGCCGACCCAGATCGCGCCGTCGCGCGTTTCGCGCAGGGCGCGCACGATCGAGCCGACACCCTTGTACGGCGTGATCCGCCCGTCGCGAAACGTGGCGAGCCCGCCACCGCGCATCCCGATCCAGAGCGTGCCGTGCCGATCCTGGAGCAACGCCCGCACGGCGTCGTGTGGCAGCCCGTCGCGCGTCGACCACGTTTGGAAGCGGCCGTGCCGCAGGCGCGACAGTCCGCGATTGGTCCCCATCCACAGGCTGCCGTCACGCGACTCGGCGATGGCGAAGACGGTGTCCTCGGGCAGGCCGTCGCGAGTGGTGTAAGTCGTGAACACCCCGTCGCGCATCCGTGACAGGCCGGCGCGATAGGTGCCCATCCACATCGTGCCGTCGCGCGCTTCGAGGACCGTGCGGACGAAGTTGTCGGCGAGGCCGTCGGCGCGCGAGTAGCCGGTGAACGCGCTGTCGCGCAGCCGCGCCAGGCCGCCGCTGTAAGTGCCGAACCAGATGCCGCCCTCGCGATCCTCGTGCAGGGCGATGACGACCGCGTCGGGCAGCCCGTCCGGCGCCGTGAGCGTGTCGAGGCGTCCTTGATGCAGTCGCGACAGTCCCGCCTCGGTGCCAATCCACAAGCTGCCGTCCCGATCGCGCCGCAGGCTGCGCACGGGATGCGCGCCGAGGCCGGCGACGACGTCCATGCGCTCGCCGTCGACGCGCCACACTCCCTGCCGGCCGCCGACCCAGACGGCGGCGCCCGGACCGGCGACGATGGCGTTGACCGCGTCCGGCCGCATCCCGGGCGGTGTCATCGCCTCGAATCGGCCGCCTCGCATCCGGTGGAGCCCGGCATTGCTGCCGATCCAGACCGTGCCGTCCGGTGCCGCGAGCAGGGCCGTGACGAAGCCGTCCGGCAGGCCGTCGGTGGTGGAGATGAGAGAGAAGGCGCCGTCGCGGAACCGGATCAGCCCCCCACCGGCCGCCCCGAGCCAGAGCGTTCCGTCGTGCCCTTCGGCGATGGCCTGGACGCTCTCGTCCGGCAGGCCGTCAGCCTTGAGATAGCCGGTGAAACGGCCGCCGGCGTAGCGCACGAGACCGCGGCTCGTCGCGGCCCACAGCGCGCCATCGCGCGTCTGGTACAGCGCGACGACGTTGTTGTGCGCGATAGCCGGGGTGTTCTGCCGGTCGAACACCGTGAACTGGTGGCCGTCGAAGCGGACGAGGCCTTCCTGGGTGCCGATCCAGACGTAGCCGTCGCGGGTCTGGAGGATCGTCTGGATCGTGTCCTGCGGCAGTCCCTGGACGGTGGACCAGCGCTCCTGCACGAGCTGCGGCAGCGAACGCGACGGGTCGAGGGCGGCGGCCGGCCGGACGCCGGACACAAGGAACACGGCGGCGAGCAGCACTCGGGCGGCGAGGCGCACAGCGATCCTTTGGGCCATCGACCAGTCCAATTCCGTAAATCGGCTGGGACGGCGTCGGGATGAATCACGGCGTCTCTGGCGCTACGTCACGCTCTGTGCGACCCTCCCGGCCGGCGACGCCACGGCGCGGTACGCCGGCTGGAAGAAGGGCAAGGCCCGGAGCTCGCGCAGCCGTGTTCGGATTTGCCGGACGGTGCTATCGGCTGCCTTTCCCCGCGGGCTGCACCTTGACCTTGACATCCTGTTTGGCCTTCGCCACGGCCGCGGTTGCAACCTTCGCGACGTCTTTCTGCTTCTGGTCGCGCTGTTTCGACTTGAGTGATTTGTCGCCCATGCTTTCATGATGGCGTAGGACCATCGGCAACACTTGTCACGAATTGAACAGTGCGCGCCGGCCACATTTCGAATCGCTCGGCTGGCGCGCTGGCGGCAGCGCGGTCAGAACTGGAGTCTCGCCACGATCTGGCCGTTGCGCGGCAGTGACGGTGGCGTCGCCGTCGGATTGATGTAGCCGAAGCCGCCGTTCGGCTCGCCGCGTGAATTGAAGGTCCGCGTCGACAGCGGGTTGTTGTTGAAGTTGGTCGGAATCTGCAGCGATGTTCGATTGAAGACGTTGAAGAACTCCGCGCGGATCTCGAAGAACGTCCGGCCGGCGATCGAGAACCGGCGGCCGACGCTCATGTTCTCCGTCAGCTGCCGCTGCCACCGGTAGTCGTCGTAGAACGCCGCCGACGCGCCGAACGTGCCCGGCGCCGCATCCGTCCACGCCGCCGGGTTCAGCACGAAGTCCGCTCGCGGGTCGATGCAGTGGCAGTTCGGGTCCTTCAGGAACAGCGGCTCGCCCTCCACCCGGTTCATCCGCGTGTTCTGGAAGATCAGCGAGCCGAGCTGATTCTGCGAGCCCGGCACTGGAATCAATTGCCCGCTGGCGTAGCGCAGGAGCCCGGCGATCGTCCAATCGCCGAGGAACCGGCCGATCCACTTGTGGTCCGCCCGCGGCGTCCGGTAGTTGAAGCTCGTCACGAAGATGAGCGGCTGCGAATTCGCTGCGAGCCCCTTCTGGGCTTCGCGGTCGAACACGTTGTTCGTCGGGCCGCCGCCGGCCGCGGGGTTGCCGCCGCTGCCGAGCGCCAGCTCCTTCTGCCAGGTGAACGCCGCGGTGAGATCGAGCCCGTGCCACTGCCGCTGCGTCACGTTCACGTGCAGGGCGTCGTACCAGGTATTCCCGAGCGGGGCCCAGCGCACTGCAAGCTGGTCGTTGAACTGCGGGAACGGCCGCAGCGTCTGCGCCACCGTGGCACTGCCAGGGTAGCCGGCGTAGGGAGCGGTGAAGCCGGCCGCGGCGGCAGCCGTCGAATCGATCCGCGACAGCAACAGCGTCCGATCGGCCGGATCGGCCAGGTCGAATCCGAGCTGCTGCAGGCGCGTCAGCGAGGTCGCGTTGTGGTTCACGAGGTTGTTGGCTTCAAGCCAGACGCCCCGATTCCCGACGTACGACAATTCGACCATCAACCCCTTGAGCACCTCGCGCTGGATTCCGACGTTCCATTGGTTGATCCGCGCCGGCCGACCGCCGTTGGGGTCGTTGATCTGCGCGCCCCACGCGGGAGGCACGTTGAGCTGACCGGGCGCGGGGCGGATGCCGGGATCGTACGAGGCGGCATACAGATCGTCGGGGTTGTAGTGGAGGCCATCGCGCAGCCGGATCGCCGCCTCGCCGAACGCCGGCGTCGACCAGTTCATCGAGTTGAAGCCGACGCCGAGCGTCGAGGACCCGCCGGTGACGTACCACCAGTTCGACAGGGCGCTGTAGGTGACGCCCCACCCGCTCCTCAGGACCGTCTTCTCGTCGAGGCGGTACGTCGCGCCGAGGCGCGGCCCGAATGCGTAGGGATAGGTCTTCGTGAACTCGCAGTTGCAACGGCCGTCCCCAAAGCCCTCGTAGACGAACCCTCCAGGCAGGCCGCCGGCGGAGGGATTCGGCGTGGTGAGCCCGATCTGGCTCGAACGGTAGAGCCGTTCGTGTCCCTGGCCACCGTAGTCCCAGCGCAGGCCGTAGTCGATCGTCAGCCGCTCACCCGCCCTCCAGTTGTCCTGGGCGTAGAGGCTCATCGCCCCCTTGTTCCACTCCGGATCGCGGACGGCGGTGACACCGGCCTGTTCGACCAGACCGAGCAGGAAGCTCGCGTAGCCGAGGCCGACGCCGCCACCCGACAGGTTCTGTCCCTGCGTCGACGGCAGGCCCGTCTGGCGCGGGCTGAACATCAGCTGCCCTGACGAGTACGTCTGGTTCACGTCCAGCCAGCTCTCGTGCTTGAACTCGCCTCCGAACTTGAACATGTGCCGGTTGCGCGCCCACGTGAGGCTCGCCACGGCGGTCGTCTTGTCGTTGTAGTACTTGTTCGCGTTGCCCGGCCCCAGCGTGCCGACGTACCCGCCGCCGACATTGGCGCCGATCCCGGTGATCACGGGGAAGCCAGCCGGCGAGGTTGCGCTCCCGACAAACCCCAGCTCGCTGACCGCGTCGAAGCCGAGGACGTCGTCGGGCGAGCTGTCCGGATTGTGGAACCGCAGGAGACCGACGCCGGTGTGCAGCTGCAGCGTGGGTCTCAGCGTCTGGTCGACGTTGACGCGGACGGTGTGCCCGTAGATCTTCTGGTCGCGCCGGGCCGTGATCGGAATCGGCATGCCATCGGGCGCGGTGATCTGGTCGGTGAACTGGGCCGAGTAGTAGCCGGAGATCTTCGTGCTGCTCCCGAGGTTGTGGTCGATCTTGATCGTCGGGATGGTCTGGTACCGGTGATTTTGGATGTCCGGTCCGTAGTTGTTCAAGAGGTCGGCGTTGTCGGCAACGGGGATCCGCGATTGGATCTGCAGGGCGACGGGATCGAAAAGCTCGCGCGGGATGACGTTGTTGGGAAACGGATCGCGAACGATTTGGTTGTTCACGACGCGCGTGGTGCGCGGGTCGTAGATCGCGTTCTCCATGATCGGCCGGCCGAGCGGCTCGGTGCCGAGCACCCGCCCCGTCAGCGCGGCGCTGAAGTCGCCGGTGCGATAGGCCTGCGTGGGTACGGTCGCGCGCGCGCCGGGGGAATCGGTCCGGTTGCGGAACATCTCGAGGTTGGCGAAGAAGAACGTCTTGTTCCGCCCGGAGTACAGGCCAGGAACGTGCACCGGACCGCCGGCGCTGAACCCGAAGTTGTGCTTCCGGCTGGTCGGCAGGGCCCGCGTCAGCGGACGATGGGCGTCGAGCGCTTCGTTGGTGAAGTACTCGTAGACGCTGCCGTGCAGCTCGTTGGTGCCCGACTTGGTCGTGAAGTTGAACAGTCCGCCGAGCACCTGACCGAACTCCGCCGAGAAGTTCGCTGTCTGCATCGAGAACTCGCCGATCGTCTCGACCGAGGCCGCGTCGACCGTGCTCGTCCAGACCGTGTCGTTCGAGCTGGTGACGTCCTGTCCTTCGAGGTAGATCTTGAAGCCGCCGCCCGGCGCGCCGTTGACGCTCGCCCGCTCGTTGGTGCCGGAGACGCCCGGCGCCAGCACGACGAACCCGAGCCAGTTGCGAATCGCGCCGACGTTGCCGCCGCCGCCGCCGAAGTTCAGGGGCAGCGCATTGATGCGATCGCCGCTCACGTTGATCCCCTGTTCGGCGTTCGCCGTCTTGAGGAGCGGCACGTCGGCCTGGACGCTGACCACCTCGCTCGCCGTGCCCAGCTCGAGCAGGGCGTCGAGACGCGTGGTCTGCGCGACCTGGACCCGCACGCCTGGAGCGACGAACGTCTTGAAGCCCTGGGCTTCGATCGTCAGATCGTAGGTGCGGGCCGGCAGCGACGTCAGCGTGAAATCGCCCGTCGGCGTCGTGGTCGTGCGGTACTCGGTGCCGGACTCGACGTTCCTGGCGACCACGGTTGCCGCGGCGACCATCGCCGACTGCGGATCCTGGACCCGGCCCGCGATGACGCCGCGATCGGTCTGCGCTGCCGCCTCAGCCGTAAGACTCAGCAGGAACGTCACGGCCACGAGCGCACCGAACCCCAGACGAGGTGGAACACACCGCATGATTGGCCTCCCGGACACGCGAACACGTCGCCAGTCCGCTGGAACTGAATGATGGAGGCGCGATGCTAGTGGACCGCCGAGCCGGTGTCACCCGCCGAAAGTTGGGCTAGGGGCACGCGGAACCCGATCGTCGTGCCCTGGCCCGGAACACTCGTCACGTGGAACTCGCCACCGAGGCGCTCGATCCGCTCCCGCATGCCGACGAGACCGTAGTGATGATCAGCCTCGGCACGCTCCTGCGACAGCGTGAATCCGCTCCCGTCGTCGATGATGTCCACGCGCAGGTGGCGCTCACCGAACTCGAGATGCACCAACAGGTGTCGCGCAGCGCCATGACGGATCGCGTTCTGGAGCGCCTCCCGTATCGACAGGACGAGGCTGCGTTCCGCCGATTCGTCGAGGGCCGTCGGCCGCCCGTCGGTCTGGACGCGGACGTCGATCCCGGCGTCGAGCCCGGCGCGGTGCGCGAGTTGCAGGACGGCCGGAATCAGCCGATCGCCGGGTGATGCCCCGCGGCGAAGGTTCCACACGGCCTGCCGGGCTTCCTCGACCGCGGTTCGCACTTCGATACGCGCGCGCTCGAGGAGCTCGGAGCCGAGTGCCGGTGACGTCGCCTGCGCGTGCGCCGCGGCCTCGAGGAGCGTGGACACGCCGATGCAGCCCTGGATCAACGTGTCATGCATCTCGCGGGCGACCCGGCTGCGCTCGTCGAGCACGGCGGCGAACTCCCGTCGGAGGCTCCGCAGATGCAGCCGATAGACGCCCCACGCCGCGGCGAGGAGCACGCCGCCGCAGAGCACGAGAAACGCGCGGGTCTGATGGAAGTGCGGCTGCAGGTGGATGTCGAGGACCGTCTCGGTCATCGTCTGGGGCGCGCTCAGCTCATAGGCCGCGACGCGAAAGCGGTACTGACCAGGGGAAAGATTCGTGTAGTAGGCCGCGCGCCGTTGACCGGCATACGTCCACTCCCGGTCCGACCCTTCCATCCGGTATCGGAAACGGATGCTCTCGGGCGCACCGAGCCGAATCGAGGTGTAGCCGATCTCCAGCTTGCCGTCGCCGGGGGGCACGCTGATCGCCGGAGCGACGGCGATGCCCCGATCGTCCGCCGTCACCTGCTCGATGACGACGATGGCCGGCCGGCGCTCCGCCGGCGCTTCGGGCACGATCCGGACTGCGCCCCGGGAGCTGGCCACCCAGATCTCGCCCGAGCGGGTGATTGCGCCCGGCGACTGTACGCCGCCGGTCATCTGGCTCGTGCTCAAACCTTCGGTCGTGCCGTAGACACGCAGCGAGACCGGACGCGTACGGTCGTTGGCTGAGGCCTCCAGATCGCGGCGCGACACCGCCACGACGCCGCTCGGCCCGCTGAGCCAGAGCGTGCCCTGGCGATCCTCGCCGATGAAATGGATCTTGTCGCTCGGCAGGCCTTGCTCGGTCGTGAACCGGGCGAGCCGCTCCTGCTTGAAGAGGAACAGCCCGGCACCGCGGGTCCCCAGCCACATCCCGCCGTCGGGATCCTCATGAAGCGCCCACACCTTGTGGCCGCGGAGCAGATCGCGCCGGGGATCCGCGATGGCACCCGGCAGGCCGATCCGGCTGACGCCGCGCTCCGTCGCGACCCAAAGCGTCCCCGCCCGATCGAGGAGCAGTCCCCGAATGCTGCCGTAGACGAGACCCGACTCCGCGCTGAGGTTGCGGAAGGCGCCGTGCTGCCAGTAGCTCAGGCCGCCGTCCGTGCCGATCCAGATCCGTCCTTCCTTGTCTTCGCAGAAGGCTCGGACGAAGTCGTTGACGAGGCCGTCCTTCATCGATAGCCGGACGACGCCATTCCCGTCGATCCGCGCGACGCCCTGGCCGTCCGTGCCGATCCAGAGACGGCCGCGGCTGTCGCGAAACACGTTGCGGATGCGGAGCCGCTCGACCTCCGCCGGCAGATTCGCCGGGACGAGGACACCGTCGGCCACCTGGAGAAGGCGGCCGTTGAGCGAGACGATCAACAGCCCGCCCTGCGGATCCTCGTAGATGGTGTTGATGCTGCGCGGAGCGGCGTCGCGCGTCGTCAGGGTGCTGGCGGCACCGCGCTTGAGCCGCATCATGCCACCCTGGGTGCCGATCCAGACGTTCTCCTCGGCATCCTCCAGGATCGCGAGCACGTTGTCGTGAGGCAGCGTGGTCGGCGCCGAGAACCGCACGACGCCCCGGCCGTCGTACCGGATCAGGCCTTCTCCGTACGTGCCGACCCACATCTCGCCGCGGCGTCCCGGCCACAGATAGCTGACGTTGGTGCCGTCGATCAGGCGAGGCTCCACGAACGGGTCGCCGCGGATCCCGCCGGGCAAGCGACGCAGGCCCGAGACCGTCCCGATCCAGATCGCGCCGTCCGATGCCTCCCGAATCGTCCGGATGCTGTTGTCGGCGAGCGTTTCGCTCGAGCGGTACTGCACGGCCTTGTTGCCATCCAGCACGAGCAGGCCTCCGCCACCGACGAGCAGTCGTCCGGCGCGGTCTTCGGTGATCGAGGCCACGCTGACCGCCGGCACGCCGTTCCGCCCGTCGAAGCGGACCAGCGAATCGCCTTCCATCCGGAACAGGCCCCTGTCGGTGCCGACCCACAGCGTCCCGCGGCGATCCTCGAACACCGACCGGACGAAGAGGTTGGTGAGGCCGTCCTTGGCGCCGAAGCTGCGGAACCTCCCGCCCCGATAGTGGACGAGGCCACCGCCCTCGGTGCCGGCCCACAGTGAGCCGTCGCGGGCGACCCGCAGCGTGTAGATGCTGTCGTCCTGGAACGCCGGCTCGTTGCCCGAGTTGAAGACGACGAAGCGGACGCTGTCGAACCGCACCAGCCCGCCGCTCGTGCCGATCCAGAGATACCCGTCCGGCGTCTGGGCGAACGCGTGGACGTAGTCTTCGGGCAGCCCCTCGCTCGTCTGCCAGACGCGTCGGCTGTACGATCCCGGCCCGTCCGGCGGGGCCGGCGGCGGCTCGGCCCACACCACCGTGGCGCACGCGGCGACGATCGCCAGACCGGCTCCTATCATCCGCAAGACCGTGATCACCTCCGGTTCAGCGCAGGTGAATGATGCCCCGCTGCAGCGCCGCCACAGTCGCTTCGGTCCGATCACCGACGTCCAGCCGGCTCAGGATGATGTTCACGTGCCACTTCACGGTGGCTTCGGTGATGCCCAGCGTCGCGCCGATCTCGCGGTTGCTCAGCCCGGAGGCGATGAGCTCGAGCACCTCGATCTCGCGCGCGCTCAGCTGCGACTGTGGATAGACGCCGGCCAGCGTACGCGACACCGGCTCGGGGATCACGCGATTGCCCGCATGGACCTTGCGAATCGCGTCGGTCACCTCGCCATGAGACATCGCCTTGAGCAGGTACGCATGGGCGCCCGCGTCCAGCGCGCGGCGGATGTCGCCGTCGCCGTCGTAGGTCGTGAGGACGATGATCCGGGTGGCGGGGCGGCACGCGCGAATCGCCCGGATCGCCTCGACCCCGCTCATCACGGGCAGCCGGAGGTCCATCAGGGCGACGTCGACGGCCTGCTGCTCACAGAGCGTGCACGCCTCTTCGCCGGTCCCGGCCTCGCCGACGACCGCCATGTCGCTTTGGAGATTGATGATGGCGGCCAGCCCGAACCGCACCACCGGGTGGTCGTCGACGATCGCGACCTGGATCTTGGGGTGGCTGCTCATGCGGGCCATTCTCGCCCCGCCCCGACTTTCGATGGGGTGACGACAGGGGCGCCCTATCGTCCCTTTCGGGACGGGTTGCGGCACCCGCGCGCGCTACTTCGTGCCGGCCGGTTTGGCGTCGGCGTCGATCACGGTCACCTCACCCAGCCCGAGCGCCCGGATCGGCCCCTCGATCTGCTTGAGATCGCCGACCACGACCCAGGTCATGGCCGCCGGGTCGAGCGTCCTGGCGGCCTCGGCCATTTGCGCCGGCGTCATCGCTTCGATCTCCGCCCTGCGCTTGACCACGTAGTCGTCCGGACGCTGATAGCGGACGATATCGGCAATCGTCGTCACGACCGAGGCCATCGTCTCGTAGGCGCCTGGCAGGCTGCGAATCTCAGTGGCCTGGATCTTGGCGAGCTCGTCGCTCGAGGCCGGGCGCGCGCCGACATACTCTTGGATCTCTCGAGCGATCTCCTTGAGCGCGTCGGCGGTCTTGTCGATCTGCACCGGTGCGAACGCGAGCCAGGGCCGCTGGCCCAGCGCGTCCGGCACGAAGGTGTAGGCGCCATAGGCCCAGTGCTTCTCCTCGCGCAGGTTCATGTTCAGACGCGCCGTGAACTGACCGCCGAGGATCGAGTTGGCGATGTCCAGGCGCAGCGCAGCGCCATCCAGGCTCGAAGGCACCACCAGTCCCGCCAGGACCGTCGCCTGGACGGCTCCGGGCTGATCGAGGACGTAGAGGCGCGATGCCTTGGGCCGGGGGACGCTGGCGATCTGCGTGGTCGTGCCCGTCGCTCCCTGGCCCTTCCAGTCGCCGAAGTGCTTCTCGAGGAGCGGCACGATCTCCGCGAGCGTCGTATCGCCGGCGACGATCAGGGTGGCGCCAGCGGGGTCGAGCCACTGTTTCTGATAACCGAGCAGATCCTCGCGGCTCAGTCCGGCGATCGACTGCTCCTGGCCCAATCCACTGAACGGCAGGGCGTAGGGGTGCCCAGCACCATAAAGCAGCGGCGGCAGCACGCGAAAGGCGAGTCCGAAGGGCTCGGCCTTTTCCTGCTTGATGCGCGCGATCCACGTGGCGCGCACGTATCGATCTCCTGCGCATCGAAGCGCGGCCGCCGCAGCATGTCGGCGAACAGCGCCAGCGAGGGGTCGAGCTGATCCTTCAGTGCCGAGAGCGTGCCGTGGGCGCCGTCGAGCGAGGCGGCGGCATCGAGGACTGCCCCGAGCGACTCGGCACGGTCGGCAAAGGCGAGGGCGTCCAGATTGCCGGCTCCTTCCTCGAGCATCGACATCGTGAAGCTGGCCAGGCCCTGCTTGGCAGGCGCGTCGGTGGCATAGCCGCCGTTGAACACGTAACGCGCCTGGACCACCGGAATGCCGCGGCGCTCGGCCAGAATCACCGTGGTGCCGTTACGCAGCTTCGTCCGTGTGAAGGCCGGGAACGTGAGCTCGGGGAACGAACTCGTCTTCGGTACACCACGCGTCCGATCGACGTCGCTTGCCGTCGTGATGAAGCGCGAATCCGGCGCTGGTATCGTGAACGGCGCCGGGGTCACGGCCGGTTCCTCGGGAATCACCGTCCGTTCGCCCGGCGTGACGACCAACGTATGACCACCTTTGGCGAGCCACCGCTCACCGGTGGCGCGCACGTTCGCCGGCGTGGCGTCGGCCCACGAGCGCTGCGTCCGGCGGAAGCACCCCGGGTCCTTCGCGTAGACGGCGCACTCCGCCAGCGTGTCCGCCTTGCCGCCGAAGCCGCCGATACGTTCGCTGCCCCGCACGAACCCGCCTCGCCTGGTCGTCACCGCCTGAGAGAGCTCGGCGGCCGCGGGGCCTTCCTTCAGCAGGCGAGCCAGTTCCTCATCGATGATCTTCTCGACCGCCGACACGTCACCGCCGGCTTTCACATCGGCCTCGATGTAGAAGGTCGAGGCGAGCTCGAAGGGCTGCACCCTGGCACTGACGCTGTCGACCAGCTTCTCCTTGAAGAGCAGCCGCTTGTCGAGGCGCGAGCTTCGGCTCCCGCCGAGCACCTGGGCCAGCAGGTCGAGCCGATCGAGATCGGCGTCGGCATAGCCGGCCACGCTCCAGGCGCGATAGATCCGCGCCTGCGGCACCTTGTCGGTCATCCTCGCGCGCGTGGCCGCGGTCTGCACCGGCGCCGCCTTGACGCGCGGCATCGTCGGCCCGGCCGGGATGTCACCGAAGAACTTCGCGACCTTGGCCTTGGCCGTGGCCACATCGACGTCGCCGGCCAGCACCAGCACCGCGTTGTTCGGACCGTACCAGGCGCGGAACCACGCCTGCACGTCGCCGAGCGCGGCGGCGTTGAGGTCGTTCATCGAACCGATCGTGCTGTGATGATAGGGATGGCTGGGCGGATACAGCTTGCGGTAGATCTCGTCATCGGCCTGGCCGTACGGCTGATTCTCGCCCTGCCGCTTCTCGTTCTGCACCACGCCGCGCTGCTCGTCGAGCACTTTCTGGTCGACCGCGCCGAGAAAGTGGCCCATCCGATCCGACTCCATCCACAGCGCCATGTCGAGCGCGGTCGTCGGCACGTTCTGGAAATAGTTGGTGCGATCGAGCCAGGTCGTACCGTTGTAGTCGGTCGCGCCGGCCACTTCGAGCGGCGCGAAATACTCGCCGGGGGCGTTCTCCGAGCCGTTGAACATCAAATGCTCGAAGAGGTGTGCGAAACCGCTCCGACCTGCGGGCTCGTCCTTGCTGCCCACGTGATACCAGATGTTCACCGCGACGATCGGCGCCTTGCGGTCGGTGTGCACCACGACACGGAGGCCGTTCGGGAGCGTGAACGTCTGGAAGGGAATGTCGAGCTCGGCGCCACCGCGCCCCGCCGACGACTGACTCGGGGCCGATGGCTGCGCCGAAACGCCCGAGGTGAAGCTGAGGCCCAGGATTGCGAGAAGGGCCAGCAGGAGTCGCAGGCGCAACGTCCGCGGGCGAACGAGGGTCGGCACCAAGCCAGAGCGGTCGACATCGGGCTGCATCGTTGCATTCTACAAACATCGGAGCTCGGGATCGCATCAACTGCTGTTCAGTCCAGCCCGCGGCGTCGTTAGTCCGGACAGGAGCATCTTCATGGCTGATCGCAGAGGGACCAACCTCGACGTGGTCGTTCGCGGCTTTGCCGGCGATCCACTGCTCGAGGACTTCGTCGCGCCGTTTCCGGACCTGCTGGCCCAGGCCGGTGGGGATCTCGAGGCGAGCTTCGCACAGGTCGCACGGCTCATGGGCCGGGGCCGTCGGGCGGCCTTCATCCGCTTCACCATCAGCCCGGCAGCCGGCGAAGCAGCGCCCGACGCACGCCTGGACACGGTCAGGCGGTTCCACCTGGGCGTAACGACGCAGACCTGTGCCGTCATCGCCGACGATGTGGGCCGGGCGGATCTGGAGATCCTGACCACGGCCGACATCTGGGCCGCGATAGCCGCCGGCCGGCTGTCGCCGCTCGCGGCCTTCGGGACTGGCAAGCTGCGGGTGCGGGGCGACATCGGCCTGGCGCGTCAGATGGCGCGCCGGTTGCGAAGCCAGGGCACGCAGGACCCAACGTAGCGGGACGAGGAGAACGCCATGGCCGACATCACCGGAACCGTCCGCTGCATCCGGGTTTCCGAGGGCGCGGGCTTTACGACCATCCAGGACGCGGTCTCAGGCGAGACCGAGACCTTCATCCTCTGGTTCGGCACGTTCATCCCGTCCGAGCTGACCGCTTTCACCCGCGTGGTGCACAGCCAGTGGGTCTCGCTCCTTCGGGAAGCGCACACCCACAATCAGACGGTGACCATCCTCCATCCGGACGGATCGGCAGAGGTCACCGTCGTCCAGGTCGGGACTATTTGAGGCCAGCGAGCCGTGTTCCTGCCAATTTCAGTCGTCACGATTCAGGGAGCCACGCCACAGTCGGCGCGCGATCTGGACCGCGCCACGCTGGTCTGGGGCAACGAGTGCGGAGTGTTCGTGGACGTGGTGTCGAGCATCACGGTCGATCGGCCCGATTTGCTGGTGCTGTCGCAGACCGACTGTCAGGTGAGCGGGCATGTGGTGAGTGGCGAGGAAGACGCCCTCTTCAGCCTCGGCCGCAACACCGGCGCCGACGTGGTGGTCTACTACGTGCAAAGCGATACGGCGGGGTTCTTCGGCTGTGCCGCGCATCCGCCGGACCGGCGGGGCGCGTGGGTCGGCAACGCCAACACCGAGTGGACCTTCATCCACGAGCTGACCCACGTCGTCGGACGCAACCTGCACGTGGCGGACCACGACAACCTGATGTTCAGCTCGACGGCAGAGATCACGAACCCTCCGCCGGAGCTGACCGACGGGCAGCGCCGGCGGATTCTCGAGGACCCGGCGCTGCTCTGTGTGTCCTCGATCGTGTTGAACCTTTGACGCGCCGACCGGCGAGAAGGATCACCGTGCAGGGACGACTCTCCCCCGAGCTCGAGACGGCACTGGAAGCCGAGGAAGCCGGCACCCTCAACGAGATCGTACGGGCCCGCCGGCCTGAGCACCTGGCACAGCTACGCGAGCTGGCAGCCGACGACACGGCCCCTCCGCT
>JANOIR010000283.1:0-6093 GCA_031407765.1 Vicinamibacteraceae bacterium | reverse complement strand
GGCCGCCGGCTTCGGGCCGCCGTAAGTCACCTTGAAGACGCCGCCCTCGGTGGTCCGGCCGCCGGTCGTGAAGTAGACCAGCCCATCCGGGCCAACCTCGACGTCGGTGATGTTGAGCGGCTCGCCGTGCACCAGCTCGGTGCGGGCGGCGCCGGCGACGTAGCTCGCGCCCTTGCGCGTCAGTGGCGTGTAGAGCAAGCGGCCGCGCGACCAGTCGGCCTCGAGCAGCGCGTCGTGGAGCGCCGACGGATAGGCGCGTGACTGGTAGAACTCGACCCCGACCGGCGATCCGCGGCCGACGTCGCGCAGCGGCGGCAGGCTGTCGTACGACCACGCCGGC
Organism: Vicinamibacteraceae bacterium; assembly: GCA_031407765.1. Taxonomy (GTDB): domain Bacteria; phylum Acidobacteriota; class Vicinamibacteria; order Vicinamibacterales; family Vicinamibacteraceae; genus JBDSLU01. The sequence continues at coordinate 5,753 of JANOIR010000283.1, read as the reverse complement.
AGCTTGCCGGAGCCGTTGCGGTAGCCGTAGTCCCCCCCGGGCACGACGTGCACGGTGCGGATCTCGCGGAACCACGGCATGCCGATGTCCCACTCCATGTCGCTGTCGAAGGTGAACAGCTCGCCATCGAGGTTGAAGGCGTGGTCGTAGGCGTTGCGGAACGCGCCGGCCAGGATGGTGAAGCGCTTCGTCGCGGGGTCGACGCGGTGCACGGTCCCGTGCGCGCCGATCTTCGCGCTCGGCCCGAAGCCGCGGCCGTCCTGGACGACGGGCAGGAACTGCGACTCGCGGCCGCCGGCGAACGGCGACGCCGGATCGATCTGCGTCTCGTCGACGAAGAACGTGTTGTTGCCGGTCATCATCGTCAGCGCGCCGTCCGGGCCTCGGCGCAGCGCGTGGACGCCGTGCTCCTGGACGGCGTCGATGAACGCCGCGATCAGCGTCGCGCCGTCGGTGACGCCGTCGGCGTCGGCGTCGACCATCTGGTAGAGGCCGGACTTCTCGGTTGGCGCCGCCTGTCCGTCCGCCGCGGCAGGGTTGCACGCCCCATACAGCGTCGGTCCGTCGTACCACAGCCCCTGGCAGTTCGTGACGCGGGTGCTCACGACGACCTCACCCTCGAACACGCCGTCGCCGTCGGCGTCGACCAGCCGACGTGGGTGATCGAGCTCCTTCGACACGACCAGCCGCCCGGCGCTGTCGAAGGTCATCGCGACGTAGGAGTCGGTCTTGCCCGCCGGCACGACCCGCTCGACCGCGAAGTTCGGCAGCGTGGTGAACCGCCCCGGCTCGCTGCGGGCCGTGAGCGCCTGCAGCGCGGCGCGCGGCGGTGACGCCGGCCGCGGGGCCGGAGGTGCAGCGGGCGGCGTCTGGGTCGATGCCAGCGCGGTCGCACCGACCACGGCCAGCGTGGTCAGCGCCAAAGAACTTCGGGTCACGCGTCTCACTCGCACCTCCACCGCCGCGAGCCCGCGCACCCCGAGGGGTGCGTTAGAACATCAGGCGCGCGGCGAGTTGTACCTGCCGCGCCGGCAGGGCGGACAGGCTCTGGCCGAACGTCGGCCGATCGACGAAGCTGTCGGGCAGCAGGAGGTTGGCCCGCGACAGCGCGTTGAAGACCTCGAGCCGCAGTTCGAGGGCGCGCGACACGCCGAGCGCCAGCCGCTTCGACAGCGACACGTCCAGCGACGCGTAGGCCGGCCCGTTCAGGCTGTTGCGGCCGGCGCTGCCGAAGCTGAACTGCGGCGCCACCGCGAACGCGTGGTCGCCGTAGAGGCGCGCGTTCGGGAAGGTCGACGACACGACGTTGGGGCGGTCGTAGGCGAACGTGCCGCCGCCGACGTTGCCGGTGTTGCTGTTGTCGAAGCTGACCCGCGGCGTGAACGGCCGACCCGACTGCGCGGTGAGGATCCCGCTCACCTGCCAGTGCCGGAAGGCGGCCGGGGCGCCCTCGCGCACCGGCACGGTCCAGCTCGCCGAGGCAACCAGGCGATGCCGCACGTCGAAGTCGGACGGGCCCCACTCGGAGGCGAAGTCGCGGCTGTTCTGCGGCGTGTTGTCGTCGCCGTCGGTGGCAAGGAACGCCGAGGTGTCGTCGTTCGACGTCGACCAGGTGTAGCCCGCCTTGAACGCCAGCCCGCGCGCGAACGGCCGCTCCACCGCCAGCTGCAGCGCATGGTAGCGGGAGGTCGCCTCGGACTCGAGGAACAGGATGTCGCCGAAACCGGCGATGGGCCGGCGGCCGGCGATGGCGCCGGGTCCGGGCTCCGGCTGATTCAGGTTGCGCTTGCGCACGTAGCCGTCGCCGAACGCTCCGACGTAGCGGGCAGTCACCGTGAGATCGGTGAAGGCGCGCTCGAGGCCCAGGCTGGCCTGCTGGGCGTAGCCGGTGCGGAAGTCGCGCGCGATCGTGTTGACGGTGGGCGCCGAGGCGATGCCGCGCCCGGTCGGGAACGGATCCTCGATCCGGATCGGCGACGTGGCGCTCGGGAAGAACAGCCGCAGCTGCCAGTACGGCGGGTTGAAGTAGAGCGCCGAGTTCTCGATCAGCGTGCCGCTGTCGTAGAAGAGCCCGTAGCCGCCGCGCAGGATCAGCGTCCCGCGTCCAGTCAGGTCCCAGCTGGCGCCAACGCGCGGCGCGACGTTGTTGCGGTCCGCGTCGAGGCCGGAGCGCGGCACGCCCGCGGCTCCGACCGCCAGCAGCGATCGCGTGTCCGGATCGTAGACCGCCATGCGATCGTCGACGTCGACCGGCGGCGCGTTGTACTCGTAGCGCACGCCGGCGTTCAGCGTCACCCGCGTCGAGATGCGCCAGTCGTCCTGCGCGTAGACGTTGGCCGACCACGTCCGCAGCGCCTGACGGTTGTCGTTGGCGGCGAGCAGCGTGATCGTCGGGAAGCCGAGCAGCATGTCGCCGATCGGGTGGCCGGTGAAGGCGCCGGTGAAGACCGCCTGGCCGCGCGAGAACAGGTGGTTGTAGCCGTCCGACTGGTAGTGGCGGACCTCGCCGCCGATCTTGGCGTGGTGACGGCCGCGATCGAGGCCGATCGTCTCGGACAGGTGCAAGGTGCGCGTCTGCCGGCGCACCGGCAGGTTGGTGTCGTCGCCGAGCGTCTCGAAGCCGGGCACGACGGCGGTGAGATAGCCCTGATCGATGGCCGGGTCGAAGGGCGGTGGGGTGATGCCGAGCGCCGCGAACTGGTCGGCGCCGGCGCTCTGCGGTGCGTTCTCGCGCTCGAGGGCATTGAAGCCGACGCGTGTCTCGTGGAACAGCCGGCCGGACGTGCGCGAGATCGACGCCGACAACTGGTGGCCCTGGTCCACGACCGCCACCCCGAAGCCGGGCAGGTTGCGGGACCGGGTCGGGAACGGCAGCTCGCGGTCCTCGCGGCTGAACGTGTAGCGGACCTGGATCGGCCGGTCGTGCCAGCCGTGATGGTCGGTCTTGATCGTGGCCTGGATCGCGTCGCGCCGGCCCTCCGGCGAGGACACCAGGTTGGCGACCGCGTCGCCCCGGTTCGGCGTCGGATACAGGCCGGCGAGCGCGGCGCCGACGCGGCTGACCCGCGACGCCGGAATGACGTTGCCGGCGAAGGGCCGCTGCGTGAACGGATCGACCAGCGTCACGCCCGACGCGCTGAAGTCGCCGTTGCGCTCGGCCACGGTGGGGACGTGGGCCAGGCGCGTGTCGGCCTCGATGCCGTCGACGAGCTCCACGTTGGTGAAGAAGAACGACGGCCAGCGGCCGATGGGCCCGCCCAGCGTGCCGCCGAACTGGTGCTTGCGCAGCCGCGGCTCGGGGTTGTCGTCGGGCAGCAGGCTGTTGCGGGCGTCGAGCCGGGAGTGCCGGAAGTACTCGTAGGCGGTGCCCTTGAGGTCGCTGGTCCCCGACCGGATGACGACGTTGACCTGGCCGCCGGCGCTGCGGCCGTAGGCGGCGTCGTAGGTGTTCTGGAGGAGCGAGATCTCCTCGATGGCGTCCAGGCTCGGGTTGACCACGAGCCGGTTGAGGAAGAGATCGTTGTTGTCGACGCCGTCGAGCAGGAAGTTGTTGGACGATTCACGCGCGCCGGCCACGTTCAGGCCGACGTTGCCTTGCGTCGAGAGCCGCGAGCCCGGGGCCGGCGGGGCGACACCGGGCGCCTGTTGCGCGAACTGCAGCGCGTCGCGCTCGAGCACCGGCAAGGACGCGATCGTCTCGCGATCGATCACCTCGCCGACGGCGCTGTCGCCGGCGACCAGGGTCGTGCGATCGGCGGTGACGTCCACGCGCTCGTCGACCGTGCCGGGGTCGAGCACGATGCTGAGCGTGCTCTTGACCGAGGCCTGGAGCCGGACGTCGCGAATCAGCTCGGTCTTGAAGCCGACCCGCGAGGCGGCGACGAGATAGGTGCCGGGTGCCAGCAGCGGGACCACCAGGGTGCCCTGGGCGTTGGTGGTCCCGCGGCGGCCGAGGCCGCTGTCACGGTTGGTGAGCATCACCGTGACGTCGGGCATCACGGCGTCGCTGGCGTCGCGGACCTCGATGGCAAGGGTGGCCGTCGGCGTCTGCGCGGCAACCGGCACGGCCAGACCGAGCGCTGTCGCGACGAGGCCGGCGGCAAACAGTTGAACGAGCTTCGGGCGGTGCATACAGAAGATCTACTACGGCGCGAGCCGGTCTGACGCGACTAGTGGCCGAGACAGGCCACTAGCACGGGCTGCTAGAGCCGGCTCGCGAGGAGCTCGAAGAGGTCGACCACTTCGACCCGCCCGGCCGCGTGGCGGCGCAGATGGCGGACGCAGGCCGGATCCTCCGTGACCAATCGGACGGCGCCGGCGGCGCACGCGTCCTCGACGCGCATCTCCGCCAGCGTCGCGGACAACGCCGGCTGGGTCAGATCGAGCCCCCCGGCGACGCCGCATGGATGAGCGCGCTCGTCCCGGCGCAGCGGACGCCGCTCCAGCGCCGCCCCGAGCGCCGCCGCCAGCAGCTGCCGGGGCCACGGCCGGTCCCCGACCCGGACCGCATGGTCGGGTTCCTGGTAGGCCCACGGCCGATCCTCGGTCAGCGGCTGGAGGCGGAGTCCGCCGCTGGCGTGGGCCTCGGCCAGCGCGGCCGTGGCTTCGCGCACGAGGACGCCGGCGGGCCAGGTCACGCCGAGCCGCGAAGGGTAGGCGCGCTCGAACGCGAAGCGATCGCCAGGGCCGAGCACGAGGAGCTGGCGGCACCCGGAGGCCGTCACGTCGGCCAGGACGGCCGCAGCCAGCGTCTTCGCGGTGTCGACGAAGCCGAGGGCACTCGCCACCAGGCCGGTCGATCGGCCGACGCCGACCGCGACCGCCTCGACGCCGGCACGCGCCAGCACCCGCAGGGCGGCGTCGACGGATCGCGTGTCGCCGGACGGGGCGGCGTCGCCGACGAACAGGCCGATCGGCGCGGTCGCCTGCGCCGGGCGCGGGCCCGGATCGCCGTACACGCTGCCCCACCGCTCCAGCCGCGCGCGCACCTCGGCGGCGGCCGGCGGCGCGAGGCCGGCGGCGGCCAGGCCGGCCCGCGCCCCGACGATCGCCTCGGGCAGGGGCTGATGCGTCGCGCAGTGCGATTCGCAGCAGCCGCAGTCGGCGCAGTGATAGAGCGCGTCCACCGTCTCGGGGTCCCAGGTGCTGACGCCACGCGTGGCGCTGGCCACGAGCAGCGCGTAGCCGTGCGGCGTGTGCGTCTCTTGCTTCGTGGCGAAGCCAGTCGGACACACGTGCCGGCACATCCAGCAGTAGCGGCACCCGTCCGTGGTCGGGCCGTGCGACACGGTGCCGCCGCTCATGAGTTCATCTCACGATCCCGGCGACGCACCGAGGGCGCCGAGGCGCCCCGCTCCACCCCAGCGCGCAAGCGTGCGCGCCGGGGGCCCCGGCGCTGGCAAGGCGCGACGACCGAGAATATCGGGCCATATTCAGGGAGAAGCAACGCCGCCAGAGGGGATGCATCGGCGGCCGAATGCCGGCGGGGTCGTGAGATGAGCTCATGACGCGTCCTCCCGCTCGAAGCCGACCTTGCCTGGATTCATGATGCCGTGCGGATCGATTGCCCGCTTGATGGCCTTGAGGAGCGGCCAGGCCGCGCCGTACTGCGCCGGCATGAAGCGGTGCAGCTTGAGGCCGACGCCGTGATGCTCGTTGATCATGCCGCCGTGTGCCAGCGAGGTATGGACCGCCACGTCCCAGATGTCGTCGTGCAGCTTGCGCGCGGCCTCCGGATCGGCCGGCACGTCCTT